>DATAXI010000135.1:0-7665 GCA_036266845.1 Chthoniobacteraceae bacterium
AGAACTACCTGCCTTTTTCGCGCTTTTTGTCCTCGTGCCCGTCATCCAGTCGCCTTTCCTCAGCCCATCGGCTCTTCTGTCCCGGTCCGCCCCTTCAAATGACCGACGACTAAAAAGCAGGGCTATTTCAACAGGCTGTTAGGCCATCCATTGTATCATATGCCGTCGATCTAATGAAATAGCGGATGTAATCTTGAAGACTGGGGTTAAGCGGAGGGGTTCTTGATAACTGATTGGATTTTTTTAGCAAAACGCCATCTTTCAGCAAGGGTGAAAGGTTTTCGTGAATAAGTTGAAAGATCCGATAGTTACGAATGTTCTGTCGTTTGGCGGCTAGGTATTGCTCTACAATCAAAAGAATCAGACCTTGTGGCAGTGAAAATAATGTCTCATTCGGTGTATCGTCTGGAGTTGTTGGATCAAATCGTGGAAACGCAGATTCTTTACAGTATTCATTGATTTGCTTATACAGCAACTCGCAAATCAGTGCTCGCCGTTCGGGCATAGGTGCTGGAATGGGTCGCTCCGTCGGACCTAATTTATTCACAATATCACCCAATGGGCCTTGCGTAAGCTTTAATCGCTGTTCGGTCCACATCTTAATTTCGTCATCGGTAGCTCGTATCTGGGTGCCTGAACGAATTAGATCGGCCATCCGTTGAAGTTGTGATTGATCGTGGAAATGATCGGTCATTTGCATCGAGACGGTGTAATCTTCGTCGCTCTTTGGGGTGGCACCGCACTTCTCGCAAGCGCTGAGAGCGCCATGTTTAAAATTCCCGCAATTAAAGCAGACGGCGACGGTCATAGTAAGGTTATGGGGTTGCAATCATAATCCGAGAGAGCGAAGCAGAGCGCTTTGGCCACGGTGACGGCGAATATCGGAGTCTGGTAATTCCGCAAGGACAAGATTGATGTCCCCGGGTTGGTAGCGGAGAGCGTGGAGCATGTCCTCGATTACCAGTCGCTTTGCTTTGTTGTCGAGGGTGGTGAGCACCCAAAATGGTGATTGAGGAATGGGCTTAGCCGTGATCCCGGCTCCGCTGCTTTCGACTTCCTCTTTGCTCTTGGCAAAATAGCGGCGGTTGCCCCGGTGGAAAGCCAATGCTGCCTCAGCGAATTGTGTCGGCTGGGACGCATGAAGCCATGCTAGAACGCCGAGAAACCGGTCGATAGCCTGGTGGGAGCGTTGGAAATGCTCGCTCGCGATTAGTTCGGTTAATGAAGAGGGTACTGGGGCGGGCACTGGGATTTTGGGTTGCGAAGCCTGTTGTGTGACAGTGGGTGTCGGGAGTTTTAGGAGACGGCGGAGCACATCGTTGGGAGTGACGTTAAATCCGGTTGCGGAGCGCGCCAATTCTTCGAAAACCTGATCATCAATTTGGATTGAGTGCATGCGCGTATTATACCCGTATAAACGGGCATTGCAAGTAATAATATTGTGGTCTGCTATCAGATCGAGTCACGGAGGCGGAGCAGATTGATTGAAAAGAAGTGATGAAAAGTTCAAAAAACGTCTTGACGGAATACGTCACAGATATGAACGTACATGCCGTAACCCAAGAGCTATGACCAAATTTGCTGATTCACTAGTCGCGGCTGCTATGGAAGCCGAACGGCGCGATGTAGCTCAACAGGCTGAGCGGGAGGAGGCTCGCGCTGAACTGGACGGGATGAGTAGGGCGATGGTTGAGGAGGAGGGATTACTGAATCATGTGCAGGCGGCCTTGCTCCTAGGTGTTAGCGTCAAGCGCATTGGGGAGCTCGCTCGGCTGGGCAAGCTGCGGCGGTTCGATTTTTTGGGAAGGACGTACGTTTCCGTTCGCGAAGTAAGGGAACGGTATCGGCAAGAGTTGAAGGCAGGGCGGCCGAAACGCGGGCTTGCGCAATCTGCTGTCGCGTCGGTGAAGGCGGCGCTGAAAACCGATGCTGCCCAAGCGAAACTCGGTGGCTATGCGGGGCCGTATGAGAAGGCGAAGAGAAAGAGGAAAGCGAAATGATTGAGACGATGATGGATGTGAAGAACCTGGCGGAGATGCTTGGGGCGTCCGTGCGGACGGTCTGGCGTTTGGTGTCGGCTGGCGTATTGCCCAAGCCGGTCCAGGTGGGCGGCTCCACGCGCTGGTTTGAATCGGATATTGAGGAGTTTCAAAGGCGGCTCAAGGAGGATCGGGACCAGAGACGATGAGTGGGGATGTTCCAGAGAAGCCGCCAGGGGGCGAATTGCTGCTGTACCGCACGGAGGATGGCCGGACGCGGGTGGAGTGTCGTTTTGACGAGGGCACAATCTGGATGAGCCAAGCGTTGATTGCCGAGCTATTCCAGATTTCCGTCCCGAACGTCAATATCCACCTGAAGAACATCTTCGCCGAAGGAGAATTGAGCGTGGCGGCAACTATTAAGGATTACTTAATAGTTCGAAATGAGGGTTCCCGGACGGTTTCACGGAAGGTGCATCATTACAACCTGGAGGCGATTCTTGCCGTGGGCTACCGGGTCCAGAGTCCGCGCGGCACGCAATTCCGCCAATGGGCAACGGCGCGGCTGGAGGAGTATTTGCGGAAGGGATTCGTCCTGGACGATGAGCGGCTGAAGAACCCGCCGGGGCCGGGCGTGCCAGATTATTTCGACGAGTTGCTGGAACGCATCCGGGATATCCGGGCCAGCGAGCGGCGGATGTATCTGCGGGTGAAGGAGGTGTTCGCGCTGGCGGCAGATTATGACGCGAAAGAGCGGGAAGTGCAGGTCTTCTTCCAGACCGCACAGAACAAGCTGCACTTTGCTGTGACGGGGAAGACCGCGCCGGAACTGATCGCGGACCGGGCCAACGCCAGCAAGCCGAACATGGGCCTGACTACATGGAAAGGCGGCGTGGTGCGGAAGACGGATGTGGCGGTGGCGAAGAATTATCTCAACGAAGATGAGATATCGGAGTTGAACCGGATCGTGACGATGTTTCTCGACTTCGCCGAGGATCAGGCGCGGCGGCGGAAGCAGGTCTTCCTGAAGGATTGGACGAAACGGATTGACGACTTCCTGCGGTTCAATGACCGGGACGTGCTTGGCGGTGCCGGGACAATCTCACGCGAGGAAGCGGACCGGCGCGCGGGCGACGAGTACGAGCAATTTGCGGAGCGTCGGCGGGCGCTGGCAGAAGCGGAAGATGAGAAGGCACTGCGGGAATTGGAGCAAACGGCGAAGAAGTTGCCGAAAAAGCGAAAGGAGAAGTCATGAAGTGTTTTGTTTTCAAACCCAAGCGGCGACCCGGCGGAAAGGCCGCGGTGAGCGCGTGTTATTCTGGCAGGTATCGCCTTACAGGAGAGTTGCGCGATACAACAATTGCGCTTGGCGTATCAGACAAACAGGTCGCGGAAGCCAAGCTGCGACGCATCGTCCAGGAACTGGAGCGGGAGGGCGAAGGATTGATTCCCTCTCGCAAGCTGCGCGACGGATTGCAGATGCCATTCTCCGGGCTCGTTGGGGAGTACGTGGCGGAGCTCGCCCGCCTCGGTCGAAATGAGAAGTATATCAAGGGAGTGCGGAAGCAACTGGAGACGCTGGGAGAGGCGTGCGGCTGGCGTGTATTGAAGGATGTTTGCGCGGATTCCTTTTTGAAGTGGCGGCAGAATCAAAAGCTGATCGCCAAGACGTTGAATGAATACCTCATCAGCGCTTCGGCTCTGCTGAATTGGGCGGAACGATTCGAACGGATCGCCGGCAATCCTCTTCGGCATGTGACACGGATCGAGAGCAGCGCTGACCCGACGTTCAAGCGCCGTGCGTTAACGGATGAAGAGGCGCGGGGTCTCCTGGGCGTTGCGGGTCCAAGGGCAACCGTTTACCTGATAGCCATCAAGACCGGCTTGCGTCGTGGCGAATTGGAAAAGCTCGAATGGCCGGACGTGCAACTGGATGGAGAGCCATTCCTGAACGTCCGGGCCGCAACGACAAAGAACGGTAAGGCGGCACCCATTCCTATGGATGCAGAGTTGGCGGCGGTATTGCGGAAGCTTCGCGGGAATGCTGCCGATGCGAAGGGCAAGGTTTTCCAGGCGCTCCCACGGATTGCCCGGTTTCGGGCTGATCTGGTCGCGGCGGGTATCGAGCCAATCAACGCGGCGGGCGAGCGGGTGGACTTCCACGCGCTACGGATGACATTCCAAATGCGGCTCACGCTCAACGGCGTGGCCCCGCGCGTCGTCATGGAGGCAATGCGGCACAGCGATATGAAGCTGACGGCCAAGACGTACACGGATGCCGGAATGCTCCCGACCAGGGCGGCGATTTGCTCTCTCCCTCCCCTTCTCGCGCAGGGCGACTACTCACCTGTATGCTCACCCGATTTAGGCGCGAACGGTCATTCCGTGTCACCGGCTGACACTCAAAGCGAAACGGTCAATGACGCTGGAACCCGCATGGATACAGGGTTTCGTCACGATTCGGCACAGCTTGGCACGATGAGTCACGAGACGGGAAATGGTGCGCGATGCAGGGTTCGAACCTGAGGCTGAAGGCTGTATTGACGCGGGTTTCGGGTGGGGTCCGTCACAAATAGCAGCGTCACACGAAGCGCAGATCAAGCTGGACGGGTGGGAAGTGATGGAGGCATGGCCGGGGCTGACGGAGCCGCTGAGGGCGGCGATTCTGGCGATTGTGCGTTCGGCCACGGGGCGGAACGCCAAGCGCAGCGCGGAGCCGCTTCCCCCCGAACCGCCAGGTCTGAGGGGCGGCGTTAGCCCCTCTCCGAAACTGCCGCGCGGAGCGCGTCCGTCCGGAAATGGGAAGGGGAGGACCGGGAAATGACGCGGGAGCAATTGTTGGAAAGGGTGCTCGGTGGCTGGTTCGCAATCGATGGCGAGTTTCGCGGAGGGCGTGCGGACCTGAGCGATCAGACCTACACGGATACGTCCATGCTGCCGGCGGACGAAATGGTTCAACTCCTGACGGTCCCGGGCGGCTACCCGTCACACGGTATGTCACATATACCGTCACACGATTTAGGCCCGGCGGGTCATAACGGGTCACAGGCTGTCACAGTGCCGAAAATCGCAAATGGCTCGCAACCCCTGATGAATACAGGCGATTGTCACGTTCCGTCATTCGCAGTCACGCCGGGTCAGAAAACAGGAATGGTGCGCGATGCGGGGTTTAATCGTTCGTCTCGGTCTGGGCCGGGGCTTTGACGTGGTGTCTCGGGTGCGTCTGCTTTTTGGCTTTGGCGTCTTGCTTGAAGAGCTGCTTCATGATTTGGGCGATCATCGGCGCGGCATAGGTGCCGCCGTGCGAGCTCTCGCCGATCTCTCCCTCGTACACGGCGGCGAAAGCGTACTTTGGCTTGTCCGCGGGGCAGAAGCCGACAAACCATGCGGCGTCGCGCTGCTTGGACTTGGGCCCCCACTGGGCGGTGCCGGTCTTGCCCGCGATCTTCACCTCATCGATGGCGGCCCTGCCGGCGGTGCCGGAGGGGCTGCTGACCACGGCGATCATCCCGCGCCGGACGGCATCGAGGATCTTCGGATCGATGTTGAGGTTGTTTTTCACCTCCACATTGTAGGCGTTGACGATCTGGTTGTTGAAAGTCTGCACCTGTTTCACCAGGCGGGCGCGGTATAGGGTGCCGCCATTGCCCACGGCGGCCATCGCCTCCGCCATCTGCAGCGGCGTCACCAGCAGATCGCCCTGGCCGATCGAGAAATTCGCGACGTCGCCATCCAGGAATTTCCGGCCATAGACCTTCTTCATGTATTCCTGCGTGGGCACGCGTCCCTCCGCTTCGCTGGCCAGGGGGATGCCGGTTTTTTGACCGAAGCCCATTTTTTGCGCCCATTGGATAATGGGGTCCGCGCCCGTCTTGATGCCGACCTGGTAAAACCAGGTGTCGCAGCTTTGTGTGAGCGCTCCCACAAAATCGAGCATGCCGGCATCGCTCCGCTTCCAGTTATGGAAGACGATGCGGCCGATCTCGATGGAGGGCGGGCCGGAAAATTCATCGTTGAGCTTGATGGCCCCGCTCTCGAGCGCGGCGATGCCCACCGGCACCTTGAAGGTGGAGCCGGGCGGGTAAGCGCTGCGATAGGCGCGCGGCAGCAGCGGCACGGAGGGGTCCGCCTCCAGCGCCTTGTAATCCGCGGAGAACGTGTTCGGGTTGTAGGAGGGAGTCGAGGCCATTGCCACGATGTCGCCGGTGGTTGCGTCCACCAGGACGATTGCGCCCCGCTTGGCTCCCTTGTCCAGCGCCTCCTCGGTGATCCGCTGGATATCCGCATCCAGCGTCATGACCACATTCGCGCCCGGCTGCGGCGGGATGACGATTTTCTCGGACGCCTTCCGCCCGTTTTTGTCGAAAGCCACATTCATCTGGCCATTCCGGCCGGTGAGCTGCGCGTTGAAGGTCTGCTCGATCCCCTCCCGGCCCTCGATTGCCGGCCAGAGCAGCTCATTGTCCTGTACGGGGCCTTCCGGCGGCCGTCCGCTGCGTCCCGTGTAGCCGAGAATCTGCCCTGCCAGCGCGCCATTGGGGTAAAAGCGCTGGTAAACGGGATGCAGGGTCAGGTGCTCGGGCGCCTGTTGCTTGATGATGGCGGTTTCGCTCGGCTGGAGGTCGCTGGCGATGTCCATCGGCAGCAGGCCGCGATTGTGGTAATGCTTGAGAATCACCTCATCCGGGACGGTGATCTCCTTTTCCAGAAGGGATCGCGCGAGGTCAAATTGCTCATGGGCGAAACGCAAGGCCTCCTGGTCGCTCATCTGCGGCGAGACGGGAAAATCGAGGGCGAGGTTGTAGCTGACCTTCGTCTGGGCGAGGGGGCGGCCATTGCAATCGGTGATCTGGCCGCGCGGGGCGGGGATCTGGAAGATATAGGTGCGCGCTTCCTTTTGGGTGTCCCAACTTGGGGTGATCACGTCCGGCGCGGGCGTTGCCAGGGGCGCCTGGGGCATGATCTGGGGCGCCGGGGTGGGCTCCTGGGGCGTTGCCGGGAGAGTCACCGCCGGGGCGGGCGGGGGAGGGGTCTCGACCGGGATGGCCCGCGGGGCGATCATGGAGGTATCGGGCGTCGGCGCTGCTTCAGAACCGGGCTGAACGGATGTCACCGCATCCTGGGCAAGCGCGGCTGCGCTGATTGCAAGGAAGAGAGCGGGGATCAGGGACTTGGAAAACATGAAAAGGGAAAGGGTAAACAATAATCTGAAAATTGCTAATGCGATCCTGAGCAGCCTCGAGAAGCGCGGATACGGTTTTCAGCGCGCGTACCGCCGGTGGCTATCGCATCTTGGGCTGGGGTGCTTCTCAATTCTCCCCGCTTCGCTCGCGGAGGAAATCGACGATGCCGGCGGCCAGTTTTGGGCCGATGCCTTCGACGGTGGCGACATCCCCGGGGCCGGCTTTCCGGAGGCGATCGACGGAGCCGAAGCGCTTGAGGAGGGCCTGCTTGCGCGCCTGGCTCACGCCGGGGCAATCATCCAGGATGCTCTCGGCGATGCGCTTTTTCATGAGGAGCTGATGGTAGCCATTGGCCACGCGGTGGGCCTCGTCGCGGATGCGCTGGAGGAGGCGGAGCGCGCCGGAATCCTCCGGCAGGCACAGAGGCATCGGGGTGGCGGGGCGATAGATTTCCTCGAACTCCTTGGCCAGGCCAATGATGGGGAGATCGTGGAGGCCGAGGC
>DATAXI010000150.1:0-22081 GCA_036266845.1 Chthoniobacteraceae bacterium
GAGCGAGCGCACGGCTGCACGCTCGTACTGCGCCAGCTTCCAGAGATTCTCGCGCCGCAGCAGGCGCGCCTTCGCGTCCAGATTAAGCACGTTCAACTCCTCCTTCTGGAAGAGCAGATCGACGCGGCTCCGGTCCATCACCCGCAGGGCGCGCCCGGCGATCTGCCTCACGTATTGCCACATCACCAGGTCGCAGAAGTGGATCAGGTCGTAATCCCGGCCCGCGGCAAACTGCCTGAGCGCCGGAAACACGTTCGATTGCGACCAGTGGGCGATGCTGGCGGGCATCGAGTTGAGCAGACGATTGGGAAAAAGCCTCTGCCAGGGCGGATTCTCGAATGGATGGAATCGGACGCGCTCGCAGAACGCCGTAAACACGGCCAAATGATCGCGAGCCTCCGGCGAGGCGAGGCAGAAGAGATCCGTCTCGTGATGCCGCGCCAGCTCGCGAGCGAGATTGAATACGCGGTGATAGGTCCCGCGATTCAACGGATATGGCACGTAAGGATAGACGAGGAGCAGGCGCATCAGCTTTTTGCCACGGCGGGCGCTGGAGATTTCTGGATGAGATTGCGGAAATGGGAGCCGCCAAAGAGCAGCGCGGTGCCGAAGACCAGCGCGCCGCGCCACGCGCAGCCGATGAAGCCGGCCGGCGCCTGGAAGATGGCGAGCAATATGGCAAGCACGATCACTGAGCCGCCGATCGGGATGAGCACCGGCAGCAGAAACTCGCGCAGCACGTGGCCGTAGCTGCATTTCGCAAATTTCGCCGTGAGCGGCACCATCCAGAACCAGCCGATGAGCACCGTGGGGATGAGCGTGCCAATCGCGACGCCGAGCACCCCGAGCGGATAGACCAGCACGATGCTGAGAATCAGATTAAGCGCGGCGTCCACCGCGCTTGCCTTGAGCAAGGGGCGCTCCCAGCCGCACATGACCAGGACGCGCTTCGGGCAGCTATTGGTGAGCATCGAGCTGTAAGTCGCCAGCAGCAGCGCCTGGCCGGTCCAAAAGGTGGACGGCTCCACGTGCCTGAGCCCGCTCAGCACCTTGATGACCGGCTCCAGGTAAGCGGCGCAAAGCGCGTACAGCGGCGTGGTCAGCAGAATCGTGAAGCGGGAGCTGCGGAACAAAAGCTCGCACACGCCGTGGTGATCGTTCTTCCCGCCCAGGTGCGCGGCGGCCGGCGAGAGCGCCTCCTGCACCTGTTTCGAGAACAGCCCAAACATTTCCGCCGCCTTGTAGCCCACCTGGTACACGGCGACGAACGAGACGCCGATGGTGAAGCTGATCACGCCCTGGTCCGCCCGCAGCATGATGAGGTTTGTGAAGGTGATGAGATACGCCACCAGCGAGAAGGAGAGGACGCCGCGCACCTCGCCAAAGTGGAAATTGCGCGGATGCAAGCTCAGGCCGCGCAGATGCAGCCTTGCGAGAAAGAAAGCCGCGAGATTTGGCGCCGCCGTGGTCGCGACACTGATGAACACGAGCACCGGGAACGCCCAGTGCAGGGTGAGGCCGGCTATCATGAGCGCCAGGTTCAGCGCCTGCGCGGCGATGAGCGTCCAGTTCACAATATCCAGCCGGTGCAGCCCGCGCAGCATCTCCGGAAAGAGCGCCATGGGAAAATTGACCGCCATCGCGACGAAAAAGACGAGGTAGGCCGCGCCGAATTCCGGCATGTTGGCCGGGCTCACCTTGATCCAGACCAGGAAAAAAGGCCGGATAACCATGAACGCCCCCAGCAGCGCCGCCGCCAGCGCGGTAAACGTCCAGAAGATGGTGCTCACCAGCCGGTTGATGGAGGCGATGTCCCCGGACACGGATTTTTGCGCCACGGTCTTTTGCACCGAGAACCCGAGCCCGAAATCCAGCAGAATCGCGTAGCCGAACAGCGACCAGAGAAGCGAGTAATAGCCGAACTGCTCCCGCCCGAGATGCTGGAACATGAGCCTGAAGAGAACCACGCCCGCCGCCATGCGGAAGATGGTGCTCAGGTAATTGGTGGCCGCGTTGCGCCAGAAATGCTTGCGCCAGGGATCGTCAGACATGGGCTGGTTCCAGAGTTGCGGAGCGGTAGTGCGCCCATCCTTTTTTGAAGCCCTTCCACTTTCCCAGCCGTTGCGCCACGCGCACCGTCACGGCGTGCGGCCACTCGCGGGCGCTGCCGGTGCGCAGGCAATAGCGCAAATCCCGCAGGCTCTCCTTTGCGGCTCCGGCCAGCACGGTGCGGGAAAAACCGAGCGCATCCGCATCCACGCAATCCAGCGCCGCCAGCGCAAACGCCTCGCCGTGGCAGCGCTTGAATGCCTGCCTGAGGGTGTAATTGTGCGAGTGGATGGCCCCGGCTCCCGGAGCATAGGGAATCTTCCAGCCGCGTGCGATGAGCCGCCGCGACCACTCGTCATCCTCGGAGTATTGCAAATCCTCGCGGAAGGGCTCGGCTTCCCATGCCTCGCGATTGACCACGGAGTTTGCCATGCTGAAAAAATGGTCCCACGCCGTGCTCTCCCGGTTTGGGCCGAAACAGCGCTCGTAATCGTGCGCGTAAACCGCCTGGCAGCCGGGCCGGGGTCTCTGCGCGCCGTATGCGGCTCCGTTCCGTGCGGAGGCTCTTACGGCGGCGATCAAATCCCGCAGCCAGCGGCGACCGACCGGCTCGCAATCCGAATTGAGAAAAACCACCCACTGGGAATGCGTCTCGCGCATCCCCCGGTTCAGCACTGCGCCGGGAATATAATCCCCCGCCCGGATATGGATCAGTTTGTCGGGATCAAAGGATTTGATTATCGGCACCGTGTGGTCCGTTGAGCCGGAATCGATGTGCACCATCTCGACCGGACCCGCGTATTCCTGGCTCTTCACCCCGCGCAACGTGGCGCCGATGAGGCCGTCATCGTTCTTGGAACGCATGACAATGGAAACAGGGTCAACGATTTGATCGGGCACGGGCATCACGGCTTTTCAAGCATCCGCCATGCCTAGAATTACGTACTTTTACGGCCCGTTTTCTGCTTGCTCCTACGGCGGCATAAAATGCGCCCGTTATCTGCTCCTCAACGCATCCTTCACGTCCCCCGGCGTTTCGTCGCGCACGAGTGGGGAGGCACCGAAACTGTCCTGGCGGAACTCGCATCACAGCAGCAGGCCCATGGTTATTCTCCAGAGATCCATACCTCGCTCGCATTGAGCGACTTGGGCAAGGAGATCATCCGCGGAATCCCCGTCCGCCGCTACGGGTATTGTTATCCATTTTTCGGCCTCAGCGAGCAACAGCGCAGCCAGCTCGACCGCAAGGGGGGCAATCTCGTTTCGTTGGGATTGTTCGCATCTCTGGTGCGGGCAAAACACGTACGTATTTTTCACGCCCATACGCTGAAGCGGCTCGGCGGCGAGGTCCTCACTGCGGCGCGTCTGCGGCGGAAGCCCTTTGTCGTCACCCTGCACGGCGGCGTGTACGATGTGCCGAAAGCGGAACAGAAACAGGTGGTGGAAACGCAGGCTGGGCATTACGAGTGGGGCAAGTTTTTTGGGCTGCTCTTCCGGTCCCGCAGGATCCTGGAGGAAGCGGACGCCGTGGTGTGCGTGGGCCTGGGCGAGTACCGGAAGGCGAGCGCGGCGCTGGGCCATGGACGCGTGCATCACCTGGGCAATGGGGTCAATGCCGGGCGTTTCTCCCGCGGCGATGGCATGGCCTTCCGGCGCGGGCACGGAATTCCCCGGGGTGCGCTGGTGGTTGCGTGCTACAGCCGGTTTGACCCGCAGAAGGATCAACTGAGCCTTGTGGAGGCATTTGACCGGCTGGCGGCTACGCACCCGCGGCTGCACCTGGTGCTGGCCGGGCCGTGCACGGTGCCGGAGTACCTGGCGGCGCTGGATGCGCGCATCGCGGCCAGCCCGGCCGCAGGCCGCATCCGGCGGCTGGGCGCCATCGAGAGCGCCGGTCAGGCGCTGCCGGATGCGTATCACGGATGCGACATCTTTGCGCTGCCCTCGCGGCATGAGCCATTTGGCATTGTGGTGCTGGAGGCCTGGTGCGCGGGCCGGCCGGTCGCGGCGGCGAATGTCGGCGGCCTCGGCGCGCTGGTGGGCGATGGCGAGAACGGCCTGCTCTTCCCGAGCGGCGATGTCGCGGCCATGGCGGAGCGGATTGGCGCGCTGGCGTCATCGGCGGAATTGCGGGCAAAACTGGCCGACGCCGGGCGTAACCTCGCGATGCGGACTTACACATGGGAGCGCATCGCGGAGCGGACGGAGACCATTTACCAGGCGGCGGAAGCCCATTGCGCAGGCCAGGGTAACAAGCGCGCGGCATCGGCGGCGCTCGCGGCGGAAATACGATGAGCGATTTCATCAAGGGGCCGTTCATCCTGTTCCTGTACCTCGTGGTCGCGCCGGCGATCGCAATGTTCATCCGGGGCAATCGGCGGCGGCAGCGCTGGGCCTTCGGCATCCTGGTTTTCATGACCTCGTGGCAAATCAACAAGATCACGATGATGCTGGATTCCATCGATTGGTACCGCGGCGCCACCAAGGGCTTCGAGTTTGGCCTGATGGACGTCATGAGCATCGCGATCCTGCTGGAGGCTTTCCTGTCGCGGAAGCGGGGCTGGCGTTTCATGGCGCCCGGGGCCGCGCTTTACTTACTCTATGTCGCGCTCTCGATGGTCTCCATTCTCAACGCGCCGGAGAAGGTCTATACATTGATGGCCGCACTCCGGTTCGCGAAAGCGACGCTCGTCTATCTGGCCGCGTTCCAGTTTTTGCATGATACCGACGATCTCTTGGTCATGCTGCGCGCGCTGGCCGTGACGCTGATTGTCCAGATGTTTGTGGTCCTGAAGATGAAGTACAAGGATCACGTCTTCCAGGTGATGGGCTGGTTCGAGCACCAAAACGCGCTCGCCATGTGGTCTTACATGTGCGGCTTCGCATTGCTCGCGGCGGCCATCGGGCCGGCTTCCAAAAAGGATACGCGCCTCTTTGTCACGGGTTATCTCGCGTCCGGGATCATGGTTCAATCGGCGCTTTCCCGCGCCTCGCTGCTCGCCTACGCCATCGGCACCGCGATTGTCTTTTGCATCAGCTTCATCGATCAACCCACGCGCAAGCGCCTTGTATCCATGCTGGTGGTAGGGGCGCTGGGCGTAACGGGGCTGATGATCGCGCTGCCCACGTTGATGATGCGCTTTGGCGAGGATCGCAACCAGCAGAGCGCGGAGTTGCGCGTGATGCTGAACGCTTCCGCCGCGGAAATCCTGCGCGACCATCCCCTGGGCGGCGGCTGGAATAACTTCGTCGTCCTCGCGAATAATCCCTACCCGTACGGGGACGTGATCGACGATTGGACCCGCGCGCGCGGGATGAACCTGGACCCGGACGAGGTGCATCCGCAACCGGAAAGCCATTACTGGCTGATGCTCGCCGAGAACGGTTACCCCGGCTTTTTTGCCTATCTCCTCTTCATCCTGGTCACTACGTTCTGGTGCGTGCGCGGGATGGTTTTCTGCCGCCGCACGGCCACCGGTGCTTTCCTCATCGGCGTGACTGTGGCAATGGTGATTACTTACCTGCACAGTAACTATGAGCGGGTGCTTACCCAGACAAAGAATCTCTACACCTGGCTGATATTCCTCGGGTTCGTCGCCCGCATCGAGTACGAGCGGCGGCTTGTCGCGAGGAACCGGATATGATCCGCCCGATCCGCACCCACCACTTTGCCGCGGTCCTGTGCGCGGCGCTTGCCATGGCCGCCAATTCCGACCAGGCGCCGCAGCAGGCCGGCACGCCCATCGCGATTGATTATGCGACGCTGCAACTGCCGCGCCCCGGCGACATGGCGTTGCAGATTCTTACGCCCACCCTGCTGGAGATCGTCAATATCAACACGAAGCAACCCGATCCCGCGACGGTCAGCAATTGGGATTTCATCGACGCCGCGGGGAATGCGCAGTTGCCCGCCGCGCCGGAGTTTGCGGTCTGCGTGAATGGCGCGCCGGCCCCCGTGAGCGCCGTAGGCTTCAAGCGCCGCCCGCTTTACGCGCCGCTGGCGGAGTACGATCTGCGCATCGACAACCGGCTTTACCTTCAATTGGCGGGCGCGATCCAGCCTGGCCAGTCTGTAACGGTCTTAAATCCCGGCGGCAGCCTCTGGTCCTCCGGCGTTGTACTCAGCGGCACCTACTCGCCACTGCAATTCAGCCCTGCCATCCATGTAAACCAGGAAGGTTATATCGCCCAGGGGCCGAAGAAGGCGATGGTGGGTTACTATCTGGGCACTCTGGGGGAAATGCCGGCGCCGTCGAGTAACTTCAGTCTCATGGATACAGTTTCGGGCAATATCGTGTTTACCGGCACGCTTACATCGAGGCCGGATATCGGCTGGGTTTACCAGGCCGCGCCTTATCAACAGGTTTACCAGGCGGACTTCAGCGGCTTTACGGCGCCGGGCCAATATGAGTTGATGGTGCCCGGGTTGGGCGCATCGCTGCCGTTCAAGATCGATCCTCAGATTGCGATGGATTTCACCCGCGCCTACGCGCTGGGCCTTTACCACCAGCGCTGCGGCGCCGCGCTGAGCCTGCCCTATACCCGCTTTACCCATCCCGCCTGCCACCTCGCTCCGGCCAGCATT
Organism: Chthoniobacteraceae bacterium; assembly: GCA_036266845.1. Classification (GTDB taxonomy): domain Bacteria; phylum Verrucomicrobiota; class Verrucomicrobiia; order Chthoniobacterales; family Chthoniobacteraceae; genus DATAXI01. The sequence goes on from DATAXI010000150.1 coordinate 6,635, forward strand.
CCGCTGCCGGCATCCGCCTTTTCGAATACGTGGAACATGATCGCGAGCGATGCCGCGAGCAACCCCAACCCCCTCCAGACCGCGGCGCCGCTCACCAGTCCCGCGGCGATGCTTTACCCCTATGTCCGCACGGGTTTCGTGGATGTCAGCGGCGGCCATCACGATGCCGGGGACTACAGCAAATATACCATCGACAGCGCGCAGCTCATCCACGCGCTTGTCTTTGCCGCCGATAACTTCCCGAACGCCGGCGCGCTCGATAACCTTGGCATCCCGGAAAGCGGAGACGGCAACAGCGATTTGCTTCAGGAGGCGAAGTGGGAAGCCGATTTTCTCGCGAAAATGCAGGACACCGACGGCGGATTCTACTTCCTCGTCTATCCCCGCAATCGCCCTTATGAGTTGAACGTGCTGCCGCAGAATGGCGACCCGCAGGTGGTCTGGCCAAAGAATACCGCGGCGACCGCGTCAGCCGTGGCCGCGCTGGCGGAAGCGGCTTCCTCTCCGCTCTTCAAAAGCGAGTTTCCCAGTTCCGCCGCCATCTACATGCGGGATGCGCAAAAGGGATGGACGTTCCTGATGAATGCCGTTGCCGCGCGCGGGGTGGCTGGCTCCTACCAGCGAATGACCGATTACGGCGATACCTTTGCCGGTGTCGATGAACTGGCGTGGGCGGCCGCGGCCATGTATGCGGCCACGGGAGATACGACTTACCAGCAATATCTCTTCCAATGGTATAACCCGGACGATCCCGCGACGCTCCGCTGGACCTGGTGGCGATTGTACGAAGGCTATGGCTGCGCCGCGCGGACTTATGCGTTCGCGGCGCATTCCGGACGCTTGAATGCTGGCCAGCTCGATCCCGGATACCTTGCGCAATGCGACGCGCAAATCGAGGCGGCCGGCAACGACGTGCTCACACGCACTCAGGACAGCGCCTACGGTACCGCGTTCGATCTGGAATCGAAGCGGGCCATGACCGCCGGATGGTATTTTGGCCTGGACCGGTCCTTCGATATGGCGGTGGCCTACCAGTTAAACCCGAATCCGCAATATGTGGACGCGATCCTTTCCAACATGAATTATGAAGGCGGCTGCAATCCGCTGAATGTCTCTTATCTCACCGGCGTTGGTTACAAGCGGCAGCGGGAAATTGTTAACCAATTCTCGCAAAACGACGGCCGCGACATGCCTCCCTCCGGGTTGCCGCTGGGGGAGATACAGACCGGCCTGCCCTATCTCACCACTTATGGACCGTCGCTGGATAAGCTGGCTTATCCACCCGATGGCGCGACGGTAAATCCCCATCCCTTTTACGACCGCTGGAGCGATACTTACAACACCACCACGGAAGCGACGGTGGTGAACCAGTCGCGCGCGCTCGCGACGCTCGCCTTTCTCGCCGGGCAAAACCAGGGCCAGGCGCAGAGCTGGAACTCCGGCGCCGCCAGGATCAATACCCCCGCGGGATACGCCCCGGCCGGCGTGCCCGTGACGCTGACGCTGCAATCTTCCCTCGATATGACGGGAGCGGAAATTGTTTGGGAAATCCAGGGGCAGGAGCCGCTTCGCGGTGGAACCACGTGCGTTTTCACCCCGGTTTCCGCCGGAAGCCTGTGGGTGGAGGCGGAAGTGCATTGGATCGACGGCCGGCGCGCTTTTGCCGTAGCCACGCTCCCGGTCTATCAACCGGACGGCGGTACCCCCTTCCAGCCGGACGGGCACACGATCGCGCTGTACCATTTCAATGGAAACTTCCACGACTCCGGCGCGAATCACCTCAACCTGGCCGTCTCCGGCCATGCCGCGCTCGCAGCCGGCAACAGCGGCTGGAGCAGCCATCCCACGGGGGACGCCGCCGGTTTCCAAGCGCTGGGAGATGCCCTGACGGTGAATATCCCGGACGCGCTCGTGATGCCCGGCAGGAAAGCGTCCCCGTTAAGTATCGAGGCCTATATTTATCCGCGCGGCTACCTGGCATATGGGGTCGGGAATTACCCGGTCGTCGGCCTCTCCCAGCAGTGGGATTCCTCGCTCGAGGTGGAGGATGGCAAATGGAACAGCCCCGCCTGTCCCGCTGCCGGCGCCGGCCAGAGCCCGATCCTCACCAGCCAGCAATGGTGCAACGCCACAACCCTCAATACCTGGCATCAGCTGAAGCTGACCTTCGCCAAAAGCGGCAATGCCGCCTGCTGGATCGATGGCGTTCAGGTGGGCGCCGTTTCCGGGGTGAAATTGAATTACCAGCGCGGCACTCCCTGGACCTTCACGCTCGGCAATTTCAACGGCGATATCGCCGAAGTCCGCGTCAGCAATATCGTGCGCTGATTACTTCGCGCCGGACCCGACTGCGGCATCCAGCAGTGTTCTTACCTGGGAGACCAGCTTCTTCTGCGTGTGCGGCTTCGGGATGAAACCGAGCAGGCCGTTCTCAAGCATCCAATTCATCCGCGCCGGGCGCTCCAGTCCGCTGGTCAGCACTACGGCCGCCTGGGGATTGATCATTCGCAGCTCGTTAAAGACCGCAAACCCGTCAAAAAGCGGCATCGCGTAATCCAGGATGGTCAGATCGATCTGGCCGCCCAGTTTCCGGTAAATCCGCAGCGCCTCAAATCCATCGTGAGTGACGACCACGCGGTATCCTTCCGCGACCAGAATACGCTCCATCAGCAGCGTCGCAAAGGGCTCATCGTCCACCACCAGCACGAGTTCGCGGGCGCCATCACGATTTGCGATTCGGATATCATCGCCGGCGCCGGGCTGCGCGTTTTTTTTGAGAATATCGGCTTGGGACATGGGTTATCTCTTCCATAGCTTGAAAAATACCAGCCCCCGTTAAAAATCATTATTATGGGGAGTCAGTTTCTCCCGGGGCGCTGGCCGGGAGTGTCTTGCCCAGAGAAAAGTTACTTGCTACGGGCCGCACTCGATGCCGGTTTCGCCGCGTCCCCGCCTCCCCACTTCGCGCGAAACCGGAATTTTGGAATTGCGGCTGCACGCGCCGCGGCGCGTAAATGCCGGTAGGCGATCCGCTTTCCCACGGGCGCCTTTGTCTCCGCGCAAAGCCATGAACCACCAAGCACCCAAAAGCTTTTACGAGAAAACCGCGGGAATGATGTATTTCGCCCGCATGCTGGATAAGATTCGCCTCTTCGCGAAAGGCGAACTGCGGGAAGATTGCCATGAGAATATGGGAATGGCGGGCCGTGCGGACTGGCTGCTGTGCAATTATATGCGGGTGGATTACGCGGCGCTGCGCGAGCGCGTGCTTGCAGGCGGCTCGGATGAGGAAATCCTGGAATGGTGTTTCGCACGCGGACGCCGCCTGGATGAAAACGACATCCTCATCTGGAACGATTTCATCCGGAAACGCGGCTGGAATGACAGTGCGAACGTCCGCCTGGTGGCCTGGAAGGCGGAAAACGGCCTCGCGGACCGCGACGATCTGCAGTCGATTCCCGATTTCACGGATGTGCTCGAAGGCCGTAAACCGTGATGCGGGGCGCCATCGTCGCGACTTTTAAGACGAAGTAATACGCCGCCCGCTTATCCCTCCAGCGTGGCGGTGAGCGTGATCTTCGCGTTCAGCACCTTTGAAACGGGGCAATTTGCCTTGGCGCCGGCCGCCACTTCCTCGAATTTGGCCTGATCGATTCCCGGCGCCTTTCCCGTAAGGTCGAGGTGCACGGCGCTGATGGCCCAGCCGCCTTCCACCTGGTCCAGGGAGAGCGTCGCCTTGGTGGAGAGCCGGTCGGGCGTGATGCCCGCCTGTCCCAGCGCGGCGGAGAGCGCCATCGTGAAACAGCCCGCGTGGGCCGCCGCGATCAGCTCCTCCGGGTTTGTCTCCACCCCATCGCCGAAACGGGATCGAAACGAATAAGGCGTCTCCTTGAGGATGCCGCTCTGCGCGGTAAGCGTCCCCTTGCCTTCCTTGAGGTTGCCACTCCAGACTGCGGATGCGGTGCGTTTCATAAATGGATGATGATATTGAGGGTCCCCTACACTTCGCGCCAGCCGGGCACGCGGTTGCATCGATTTTGCGATTTCTTCATCTCCGGGAAAAAGCCGCCGGCTGTCCGCCTGTTTTGCCCCCCCCGATACTAAAGTACGGTAATTTTCGCTTTTATCCCGTCCGGCTTTCCCGGCAACCTGCCCGCGTGCCAGACATGGGACTCCCCTCTCCCCCGCGTACCGGTGACAGCGCATCGCCTGGTCCCAAGCTTTACCATTGCGGAACGCTTGTTTACACGCGGGGACAATTGGCGATGCTCTGCTTCTGGCTGCTGTGGGGAGATTTTTGTTTCGTGTTCATGCAGAATGTGGTGCCGACCATCATGCCGCTGAAGTTTCAGGCACTGGGCGTATCGAATGCCACCATGGGCCTCATCCTTGGCTCGATGCCGCCGGCCATTCATATTTTCCTCAATCCGGTCATCAGTTTCAAGAGCGACCGTTACCGCGGGCGCTTCGGGCGCAGGATTCCCTTCATGCTCGTCACGCTGCCCTTCATCGTGCTCTGCCTGGTGGCGCTGGGGCATGGGGAAGAAATCGGCTACTGGCTGCACGGCGCCCTGGGCTCCACGCTGGCGCATTACAAGCCGAAGGCGGTCGCGACCACGGTCATCGAGGTGCTGCTGGTGCTCTTCGCGGTGCTGAGCGTCATTGGCAATACGGTTTACTGGTACCTTTTTAACGACGTGGTGCCGGAACATTTGCTGGCCCGGTTCATGTCCTGGTTCCGCATGGTGAGCATGGGGGCGCTGTGGCTTTACAGCGTCTTCGTCTTCAAATACGCCGCCACGCACTCGGAGGCGATTTTCGTGGGGGCGGGCCTGCTTTACCTGGCGGGCTTTGGGGCGATGTGCCTCTTCGTCAAGGAGGGCAAGTATCCACCCCCGCCATCCTATCTGGATGGGAAATCAGGGATGGTCGCGGCGATCAAAACCTATGGAAAGGAATGCCATTGCCACCGGCTTTATTGGTTCATGTTTTTTGCGGCGATGTGTGGCGCATTGGGCGTGTTCGGCACCACGCTCGGGATTACCGGCAACCCCTTCATGGTGCTCTATCTCAAGGACACGGGGCTGGAGCTGGACCAGATCGGAAAAATAGCGGGCACGAGCGGCCTGGTAAGCGGGCTCATGACGCTGGCCAGCGGCTGGCTGGCGGACCGCTACCATCCCATCCGGGTGGTGATCGCGGGACAGGTGTTTCAATGTGTATTTGTGCTGCCCGCGCTGCTGGTCTGGTTCTTTTGGCACCCGTCCCATCACGCCGCCTATATCGCATGGATGCTTTGGTCGCTGGCGCTGTGCGCGCCGGCAATGGCCTTGATCGGCGTAAACGATCCGCCGCTCCTGATGCGCCTTTTTCCGCGGTCGCGCTACGGGCAATTCTGCTCTGCCAATGCGATGTGGCGGGCGGCGGGCGGCATCACGGGCGGCATCCTCGGCGGGCTCTTCCTGGATGCCATGGGGAGGAACGCCCCGGTGGGGGGCCGCTATCTCTGGCTGCCGGTCTGGCAACTCGTTTTCCAAATCCCCACGGTCATCGCGACTCTCCTGGTTTACATCGAGTGGAAAAAGCTGGGCGCCGATAACTACTACCTGCCCCCTCTGCACCAGACGCAAACGCTGGACCCCGCGCAGATGGCGGCCGTGCTGGATGCCGAAGGCACGGCGCCGCAGGATGCCGCGTAACTCGCCGTGCTAGTTTGACTTTGCGCCGCACTGTTGAAATAAAGGAACGCCTCCCCATGAAGAACATCCTCCTCGTGCTGCGCAACTACCGGCGGGAGATCCATGAGGCGGTTTTTGATTATGCGCAGACCAGGGGCTGGCTGCTCGAGTACTTTCCAAAAGCCCCGGGCCGGTGGCGCGGCGATGGCATCCTGACGGATTACCTGAGCGATAAGGAACTCGCGCAGGTGCGCGGCAAGAGCCGCATCCCGGTGGTGATGCGGCAGTACTCCGAGGCGGAGCGCGTGGGAGCCGTGTTTGGAGATATGGACGCCATCGCGGAGATGGCGGTGGAGTATTTCCAAAACCGCGGCATCCGGACCGTGGCGGGCATCGACCGTTTCGTCTGGAAGTTCGATCCCTGCCGCCGCTTCATCGATCACGCCAAGCGCCAGGGTTTCAAGGCGGAGCACTTCTGCTGGGGGGAAAGCCGGGATGAGGAAAATTACGCCGGCGCGGTGATGACGCTCCGGAAATATCTCCGCCAGCTCTCCAAGCCATGCGGCATCTTCCTGGGCGGGATGCATTGCGCCAATATGGTGTACCGGGCCTGCGCGATGGAAAAAATCCAGATTCCGAAAGACCTGGCGATCCTGACCAATGACGATGACCCGCTGGTCTGCGAATCCTACGAGCCGCGGCTCTCCGGCATCGCCGGGGAGATCAACCACATAGGCCTGGAGATGGCGCGGATGCTGGACCGGATGATGGCCGATCCGGATCTCAAGCCGAAGGCGATGTTCATCGCGCCGCAAAAAGTCATTACCCGGCAGAGCACGGACATCCTGGCGGTGCCGCACCCGGCCACGGCAAAGGCGATCCATTATATCTTTGAAAGTTACGGGAAGCTGATCGGCGTGGAAGATGTGAGCAGGCACGCGGGGCTTTCCCTGAACGCGCTTCAATTCAACTTCCGCAGGTATGTGGGGAAGGCGCCCAGCGAATTTCTGCGCCAGATCCGGATGAATCGCGCGCGCGAGCTTCTGGAGGAGAGCGAGGCCACGCTCCAGCAGATTGCACGGCAGACGGGCTACAGCTCCGCGATGGCCCTCTACATCGCCTTCAAGCGGGAGTTCAAGCAGACGCCCGGGGCCTACCGGCGGGAAAGCCGCGCGGATCCCTCGCGGAAGCGGGAAGCGCATATCCACGAGATGCCGCACTGAGCCGGGCGGGATAGCTCCACGCCGCCAATGGTCCGCCGCCGGAGTTAAGGAACGGAAGAAACGGGGGTGTAGGGCCGTTTCTTCCGGCGATTCCCCCCTACGATGCCCTCCCGCCGGTGGCGCGGCGGCGATTCTTTTATATCGATTCAGGCGGGCTCTATATTGCTGCGGACGGATATTCGCCTTTTCTATTGGACGTCGGTCGCATCGCGTAAATTTTGGGCGGTCGAGCCGGATTCCGTGATGTCTATCTCTACAAAAACAAATGGTTCCCAGACCGGCAAAGACGACCATTTGAAGGTGGAACTGCTGCCGGAGGAGGGATGGTGGGGCGGCGCCATATCGAAGGGGATATTCATGCCATTCCGCCCCGGCTCCCCCCGCATCGTCCTCAATGGCACCACGCAGTACAACCAGGCGGCGCCGGTCCTGCTCTCCACCAAGGGGCGCAGCCTTTACAGCGATGCCCCATTCGACTTCGAGATCTCGGACGGGCATCTGCACATCCACGGCGAGGGCAAGGTGCGGATCGATATCCACGGCGGGGACCTGCGCTCGGCGCATAACGGCTGGGCGGCGCAATGCCTGTCGCTGCCATCGGATATTCCGCCGGAAATCCTCTTCCGCCAGCCGCAGTATTGCACCTGGATGGTCATGGGCGCGCGCCAGGAGCAGGGGGGAATCCTGAAATACGCGCGCGAGCTGGTGCGCCGCGGCTACCCGGCCGGCATTATGGTGATCGACGACACCTGGCAGGAGGATTACGGGAACTGGGAATTCCATCCCCAACGCTTCCCGGACCCGCAGGCCATGATGCGGGAGCTGCACGCGCTCGGTTTTACGGTCATGCTCTGGGTGGTCCCTTATGTCAGCCCGGACAGCCTCATCGCCCGCCAGTTGAACCGGCGCGCCTTTTTGATTCGCGACGCCAAAGGCGCACCCGCCGTCATCCGGTGGTGGAATGGAGCGAGCGCCGCGCTGGACCTGACGAACCCGGACGCGCTCCAGTGGTTTTGCGAGCGGCTGGATCAACTGATCGCGAATTACGGCGTGGCGGGCTTCAAGTTCGACGGCGGCGACGCCAATGATTACGACGCCTCGTGGAAGACGTTCGCCCCGGCTTCGCCAAATGATTTGACGGAGCTCTACAACCGGCTGGGGTTGCGCTATCCGCTGAATGAATTCCGCGCGGCGTGGAAGTGCAACGGGCTGCCGCTCAACCAGCGGCTCTGCGACAAGGATCACTCGTGGGAGGGCCTCAAGGCCATCCTCTCGGATACGCTTGCCGCGAATCTGCTGGGCTACCCCTTTGGCGCGCCGGACATGGTGGCCGGCGGCAAATACAACCAGGTGGAAGCAGGCCTGGCGTTCGATTCGGAGCTGTTTATCCGCTCCACCCAATTGGCGGTGCTGATGGCGATGATCCAGTTCTCGCTCGCGCCGTGGGACGTTCTCTCGCCGGAGCACGAGCGCATCGTCCTGCGCGCCATCGAGCACCGGCGGCAGCTTACGGATTACATCGTCGCGCAGGCGCGCTCCTCCGCGCGAAGCGGCGAGCCGCTGATCCGCGCGATGGAGTACAGTTATCCCGCGGACGATTGGGCGGAGTATCCCTGGCAATTCATGCTGGGGGACGGGGTGCTCGTGGCGCCGGTCATCGAGCGAGGGGCGGCTGTGAAGGCGGTGAAGCTGCCTCCGGGCCGGTGGATCGCCGATGACGGGAAGGAATTGAACGGCCCCGCCGATCTCCTCATCGCCGCGCCGCTGGAGCGGCTGCCGCATTTCATCCTGCAAAAAAAAGGCTGAGGCTACTGCGCGGTCACGCCCACATTGCCGAGCGGTGTCCAATTGCTCATTGGCGGGAGATTGGCGACGGCAAGGTGAATCTCCGGCCTGTTGCCATCCTGGGTGTTCACGATGCCGACAGCAAACCGGTAAAAGCCCGGCGCCGGCCGCGGCAGGAATGAACCGGTGCATTGGTTGGGCCAATCCTGCCCGGCAATCCACGTTCCGGGATCGGCCTTGGGATCGATCATTTCAGACACGACGGCATTCGTCCTCGGGTCGATGAGGGCGAACGCGACCCGGTATTTGCCGCCCCAGCGCACATTGTCATTCGCCATGAAGCCGGCGCCGAGGTTGCGCCACGTGTGTTTCACAATCACCGGCTGCGACGCGGCAAACCGGTCGGGAAACTCGATCAAAGAAGGGTAGAGCCGATAGCCGCCGTGCGCCAGGAAGCCGGCCACGAGGTCCGGCGCGAATTTCAGCCACTTGTCCGCGATATCCGGCACGCGCAGGTCGAGCGTATTGGCATGGAAGGCGATTGCATCGTCATAGACGCCCTGGAGCAGCGAGTGAGCCGCCTCCGGAGTCTTGGGCGGGTAGGCGCCCTTGAATTTGCCGGAGTAAATACCGGACTCCGCGAAGAAGGGAATCTTTGGGAACATCGCCAGGACCATCTGCCGCTTATCCGGCGTGAACCAGTAGCTGCCTACGGAATCGATGCGCGCAACGTATCCATATTTGCCAAAGGGGATGTCGTCGTCCTTGCCGAAATCATCCAGCGGCGCATCCACCTGGCAGCCGAGCAGGACATGATGAAACGCATTGCTGTACGTGTGGCAAATCCAGTCCAGCACCTCCCGGTTCTGCGTTCCGGGATTATCGGCATGATGCATTTCTCCCCACCAGCCGAGGCCCACGCCATCGACAAAATCGACCCGCGACGGATCGTCGAATTTCCGCCCAAACGCGGCGACGAAAGCCTCCAGCTTCCGGCGGAAAACGGGGTCGCTCACCGAGGGCGTCCAGACCGGCGCGCCATTTTTCCCGGGACCGGTTTCCATGTAACCCTGGGCGCCGGCGGCGCGGACCCAATCCGGCGTGGCGGGCACGACGCAATCCTTGCTATTGGTCACTATGCGAAAGGCGAGACGCAACCCGCGGCTCGCGGCGCCGGCGATGAGCGCCTGAAAATTCGGGTCGCGATCCCAGGCATAAGCGCCTTCGCCCGGCTCCATCTGGGCCCAGGTGCAGCGGATATAGAGAATCGATGCGAACCCGGCTGCCGCATCCATCCGCTTCCAATAAACAGCGGCCGGATCGAAGGTCTTCCGGCTGAATGTCTCCATGTAGAGCACCCAGCCGCTGGCCGGGTTGCGGATCAGGCCCGCAGTCTGGGGAACGGGTTGCACCACCGCGGCGGGCGCGCTGGAAGCGAGGAGCAAGGCTGCGAGACAACGGCGAATCATAGGAATCATCAGCGGGGGGCAGGCTCCGCGGAGATCAGCTCCGGCGGATACTCCGGCGGGTGTTCCTCCCGATAGATGACGTTCCGCCCCGCGGCTTTTTCCAGCGTGGCCACGCTATAGACCGGACCGAAGAGTGCGGGATCTCCGGTGCGGCGCATGAAATCCTCCAGCTTTGCCGCGAGGTCACGCCTGGCCCATTGGAAGGCGGGCAGGCTCGCGATGTTCCGGAACTGGTGCGGATCGCCCTGCACGGAATAGAGTTCCTCGCGCGGGCGGAGCTGCGTTTCCGGAGGCCACATATCGGTGAACCAATGTTTGTATGTGGGGATGAGCGGCGGACATTCATCCCGGGTCCAGGCCCAGGTGGCGCCGGGGCTGAAATTGCGAATGTAGAGAAAATCGCGGGAACGGACGGCGCGCATTAGGTCCTGGGCATCCTCGCCGTGGTAATTGCGCTCCATGAAGATGCAATCATGCGGCAGATAATCCCTGCCATTCAGCAGCGGCCAAAAGGAGCGGCCATGCATGTTGCCCGGGATCGGCAGGCCCGCCGCCTCCAGCAGCGTGGGCGCGCAATCCATATTTTGCAAAAGCGCATCGCTGATGGCGCCGGAAGGGATGCGGCCCGGGAGGCGGGCGAGGAAAAAGATTTCTGTGCCGTGATCGTACAGCGTCCCCTTGGCCCGGATGCCGGACGGCCCGTGGTCCGTGCAGATGATCACCAGCGTATTTTCCCGGTAGCCAAGCTGGTCGATGGCGTCCAGCAACCGGCCCATCTGGGAATCGAAATAGCGGATGCATGCCTGGAAGTTGCCGAATTCCACGCGCAGCAGCGGGTCATCCGGAACCCATTCCGGAAAATCGATCTCCTCCGGAGGCGTGCTTCCGTAGAAGGCGCGCCGGTTATCGCACTGGTTTTGCCACATGCGGCAGTGGTTCTCCATCGTCGCCACGTTGAGATAGAATGGCTTGTCCGTGGGTTTGCGCGATTTCAGGTACGAGATCGCGGCGTCCACGCCATTCTCGGCCAGGCTCAGGTTTCCGGCGCCCTTCTCGACGCGGTAACGGTTCTCGATGGCCCGGTAGCGCTCATGCTGGAAACCGATGTGCGCCGTTTCGTAGCCGCCCAGGTTAAGATAATCCACCACGGTGGGAATATGCGCCGCCAGGGCGCATCCGCTGGGGGAAACCCCCATCTGGCCATTGAGATGAGCCGGCATCCCGCTATAGGTGCAGGAGCGCGAGGGGGCGCATGCCGGCGAGGAGCAGAACATATTGGAAAGGCGAATGCCTTCCGCCGCGAACGCGTCGAGCCGCGGGGTGCGAATCCTTCTCCCATAACAGCCCAATTCGCGGCCTGTATCGTGACAAACGACGTAGAGGATATTGGGCGGGGCGCTGCTCATGAGATAAACCTCCTGAATATATGAACGCCGCGCCCCTTGTCCTTATATATTAAAATGGCCGGGCTATAAAACATTCTCCGCTCCAATGAAATGCATAGCGGCGCCGGGGGATTTTATATTGAGGGGATGGCGAACCGGATTTAGATTCCCGTTTCCAAATCTACTTTTTTTCTCTCATGCCCAGGTACCTCCGCTTCGTTGTCGCTGTTCTTATCGCGGTGTTGCCGGGCGCGCTGGCGGCTCAGACGGCCGCGTCATCCTGGCCCGCTTTTTCCACCGCTGGATTCTTTGCCGTACCCGGAAGCCCCCGCCGTGTGCTCGATTTCGATCCCGGCTGGCGCTTCCTCAAGGCCGATGCGCCGGGCGCGGAATCTCCGGCGTATGACGATTCCCGCTGGCAGACCGCAAACGTGCCGCACGGACTGGAACTGCTGCCGGAAAACGCCAGCGGAATGCGCAATTACCAGGGTCCGGCGTGGTATCGCAAACACTTCCGCACCCCGCCGCACCTTGCCGGCGGGCGGACGGTGCTCTATTTCGAGGCGGTGATGGGCAAGTGCGCGGTCTGGGTCAATGGGCGCAAGATTGCCGAGCACTTTGGCGGCTATCTCCCATTTGCCGCGGATGTCACGGACGATCTCGCGGCGAACGGCGGCGATAACGTGGTGGCGGTGCGCGCGGATAACTCGGATGATCCCACTTACCCGCCGGGCAAGCCGCAAAGCGCCTTGGACTTCACTTACTGCGGCGGAATTTACCGCGATGTTTATCTGATTGAAACCGGCGGCGTGCGCGTAACCCTGCCGGAACTGAGCCAGACGGTGGCCGGCGGCGGCGTCTTTGTCGCCACGCGGGATCTCAATGCGCAGGCCGCGCAGATTGAAGTCCGCACAGAAGTGGAGAACCGCACGGCCATGCCGGGCCAGATCACGCTGCGCACGGTGCTGGAGGACGCCAATTTCCATCCGTTGCTCGAGCAGGACCAGGCCTTCGCCCTCGGCGCCGGCATCGCGAAGGAAGCGGTGCAGGAGTTGACGCCGCGCCTGCCGCACCTCTGGACTCCAAACGATCCTTACCTCCATTACATCCGGACCGACGTAATCGAGAACGGCGCCGTGGTGGACAGCCTGCGGACGCGATTCGGCATCCGCATCCTCGAGCTGAAAGGGAAGGATGGCCTCTACATCAATCACGCGCCGATTGGTTACAAGCTCAACGGCGCAAACCGGCACCAGGACTATGTGTACGTTGGGAATGCGCTGCCTAAGTCCGGCCAATGGCGCGATGCGAAACTGTTGCGCGAGGGCGGCTGCGAGGTGATCCGCGCCGCGCATTACCCCATGTCGCCGGCATTCATGGACGCTTGCGACGCGCTGGGACTGCTCGTCACCTGCGCAAACCCGGGGTGGCAGTTTTTCCCGCAAACGAATGCCCAGCTTTTCACGCAACGCGTCCTTCAGGACTCGCATAACATGGTCCGGCGGGACCGCAATCACCCCGCGCTTTTCCTCTGGGAGACCACGCTGAATGAAACGTGGAACATGCCGCCCGGTCTGCCAAAACAGATGAGCCAGGCAGTGCATGAGGAGGATCCCTTCCCCGGCTGCTTCACCGCCGCGGATGCAAAGGACGCAATTCCCGCCGGCATGGATATGCCCTACTCGGTAGGGGCGCCCAAGGATCCCAACCAGATTTACTTTACCCGCGAATATGGCGATTGGGTGGATAACTTCAGCACGCAGAACTCGCCCGTGCGCGTGTGGCGCGAGTGGGGTGAGCACGCCCTGAATCTCCAGGCCAGCATCCGAGATGACCAAATCAGCGGGATTTACAATTCCCCGCCGGCGCACGTGGGCGGCGCATTGTGGGCGGGGATCGATCACCAGCGGGGATACAATCCCGACCCGTTCCTGGGGGGGCTGCTGGATCTGTACCGGGTGCCGCGTTACTCCTATTACTTATACAAGAGCCAGTACGATCCCGGCCTCAAGGTGCCGGGAATCAGCACCGGTCCCATGGTCTATATCTGTCACGAGTTGACTTATATCTCTGAGCCCGATGTCGTGGTCTATACCAATTGCCAGCAGGTGCGGCTGACCTGGATGGGAAAGGTCTATACGCAGGGGCCCGAACCGGGACGGCACGAGCCTCATCCGCCGGTGATTTTCAAAAATGTTTTCGATATGCACCCGCTCAAAGGCAACCCGGATGAATTGCACGAGCATGCGAACATGATCGCGGAAGGCCTGATCAATGGGCAGGTGGTCTGCCGCGAGGTAAAGCCGTACCCGCAGAGGACTGTGGGGCTGCGCCTGGAGGTGGATGACCAGGGCGTGCCGCTCCAGGCGGATGCATCGGACTTTGTCCCCGTGCGCGCCTATATTGTCGATCGGTATGGGGCGACCCGCGTGCTGGAGAATGGTTATATCCATTTCCAGGTGGATGGCCCGGGCTCCATCATCGGCGATGCATCGAACCAGGCGAATCCGATGAAGGCGGAGTTTGGCGTGGCGACCGGCCTCGTGCGCGCGGGACTTACCCCCGGCGTGATCCACGTCACTGCGACATGCTTTGGCCTGAAACCCGCCACTGTCGATATCCCAATCGTCCCGCCCTCGATTCCCCTTTGGTAAATCCAGCGGTCCTGATCAGGACTTGCGGCGGCGCATCCCGGACAGAACAGGAACCCCCGCGGCGGCGATTAAAAGAAGGATCTCCGACGGCTCCGGCACGGGCTGGATGGAAAGCGCCGGCGTGCTGACCGAGGAGGAGGTATTCGGCGCGAAATTGAAAGCGAGCGCGTAAGTATCCGTCGCGCTGGCCATCTTGCCGCCGTTTGTGGTGAGCAGCCCGCCCGCCTTGTAAACCACCAGATCATAATCGCCCGGCGCGAGGTCCGTCACATAAAGCTGCTGGACGTTATCCACCGTGCTGTCGCTTACGGCGATCTGCTGGCCGGTGTCGGAATCGTAGAGATAGAGATAGATGTTATTGATCTGGGTCTGGTTGGCTTCCAGCCACCAAATCAGGGTGCTGCTGAGAGTGAATGAACTGGCCACGCTCGAGGAGAGATCGAATTGATAGTAATTGGCCTGTCCCTCATAATAGAGGATTGGCCGCACATTGGTAAAACTGGCCAGGTCCCAGCCTTCGTTGGGCAGCACGGTGGTGCTGGACTGCGAATGCAGCGATCCCGCGCAACTGCTCGTCGGCGCGTACTCTCCGGCGGCCAGGTTCTCATAGGAGTTATAGACATTCAGGATGCCGGCTCCCCAATTCGGGTCCAGCGGCTGGGTTGGCGTATTGCTCCAGCCGGTCGGTTTCGTCGCGCCATTGAGCAGCAGCGCCTTCAGCACCCGCGCATCGCTCGCATCGCTTTCCGTGCCGGGGCCGGCATCCCCACGCTGCGCGGCCTCCAGAAGCACCGCGGCGGCGGCGCTCACTTCCGGCGCCGAGAAGCTGGTCTCATTGGCGATTGCCGTGATATCCGGCTTTGAGCGTCCCCCATAGGTCGGACCGCTCGCCGTGCCGGCGCTGCCGCCGTTGTTGTAAGCAGCCACCGCGATGCCATTGTACATGGTCGCCGGAGAGAGGACCACGCCGTCATCTCCCGCCGAGGTGACGAAAAGTGTATTCGTCTCCGCGGCGTAATTGTCGAATGGAACATCATAAGACGCCTGATCGGTCTGGTTTTTGTCCGTATAAGACCAGCTTTGGTTGATGATTTCGGCGGGGATGGTCTGTTGATCTTCCTCCTCGCCGTCATAAATTTCGTCAATGAAGTTATATACCTCATAATTGAGCACCTCCGCGGCCCCCGGCGCCATCGACGCAAAGTTGCTGCCCACGGCCGTGGCCTCGCCCGAGACAGTGCCGACAACGGAAT
>DATAXI010000156.1:0-9484 GCA_036266845.1 Chthoniobacteraceae bacterium
CTCCTGCGGCTACTTGGACTCGCCGCTGGAATGCGGGGCCTCGTCGGCGGAGATCATGCCGGCGACCGTGGGGTCGATATCATCCGGGGTGACCTGAACGCGCATGCCGGCCTGGAGCTGCGATGCGGTAACGGTATCGCCCTTGTAGGTGATCTCGGTATTGGGGCCGATTTTGAAGGTCACGTCTCCGCTCGGCCTCTTGATCGTGATGGAATCGGCGCTGATCGACTCGATGACGATGTGGAAGGGCGTGGCGGACGCCTTGGGCTTTTTATCTTTCGCACATGCGTGCGAAGGGGTGAAAAAGCAAAGGCCGAGGGATGCGATGATGAGTGGGATTAAGAAGCGGGGAATCACAATACGAATAATGCGTGGCTGCTTCAGGAATGCAACTCGCTTGTTGGCTCCTTTGGTACTGGCAAAAGGGCGAACCTGCCGCGCCCGCGGGCTGCCTGCCTCTGAAACCCGCCGCGCACGTCCCGGGAAAAAACGAAAAGCGCGAGGTGGAACCCTCGCGCTTCTCGCTCAACAGCAATATTGATCTAAACAGTATTCTACGGGCTGAACGGAATGTTCGGCGGGAAGACCGGCACGCCTGGAATGAAAGGCGTCTTTGCCGGCAATTCCTCTCCCACGGCCGGAGGAAGGGTTTCCTTGCCGCCATCGGAGGGGATGACTTCCTTGCCACCACCGGCGGAGTTGTCCGTAGCGGGACCCTCGGCGACCGCGTCGGGGGCGAGTTCGTAATCGTTGAGGGCCACATCGCCAAAGGAGTCCACCTCGCGGAGGTTCAGCGGCTGGCCGGCGGTATCCGGGGTCCAACGGGCGACGAGCGTCGTGCCGTTGACCGGGGTGAAATCGATACTGGCGCGGGAGCTGGAGCCATCGAAGTTGATGGTAGCGGTGGGCTGCTGGCTGCCGAGGTCCTGCGGAGCCGGGGTCGCCGGAGTTGCGGGCTGATCGGCGGCGGGCGCCGCGTCGTCATTGGCCACCTTGATATAATGGGAGCTGGCGTCGCGGCTGGTGGTGGCGCCGCTGGCGGCAGGCGCGGCGGGCTGGTTGACCACGAAGAACTCGAGCTTGCCCTTGGTGCCCGGATCGGTGAGCACGGAGATGCGCTGGATGGCGTAAGCGCGGTCATACTGGATGGCGAGGCCCGCTTCCTTCTGGGTGGCGGGGATGAAGGTGCCGGTCCCAGGGTTGTCATCGATGGCGTTTTGCCAGGCGGAGGCATCGCCTCCCGCGGCGATCACATGGGAGTGAGCGTAGATGCTGGAGACGCTGAAGCTGGTCTCGGGATTCGTGTACGGCCCGAAGATCGTGCGCGGATCGACCGGCTGGGCGCGCTGCTGGATGTGGTAGGCAGAGGCCGGCTTATCGCCATAGAGGTAAACGCTGTACCAGGGGCCGGAATCGGTCAGGTTGGTTTCGATGAGGATGTACTTGGCAAAACGACCGAAGGGCTTGCCGAGTTTCTCATTGATGGAATCAATCGGGACATCTTTTTCCAGGACCGTCCAGGACTTGGACCCGGGAGGCGCGGCTTCATCGCCGGCATAGAGCGTCACGGTGCCGCTGGCGTTGCGGGCGGAGACGCAGAAATTGTTGACGAGATCGGGCTCCGGGAGGGCGAGCAGGTAATCCTGCTTGCCGGTCATCGCGGGCCAGCCGGTGGCGATATCATCGTCCAGCCATGCGGCCGCCGCCTCGGTGGGAGCGTAGGTTTGGTTGCTCTCATTATAAATGAGAAGGTTCGCCCCCAGGTGCTGGCGAGCCAGGTTCTTGGGTGCATTGCTCACCGGAGCGCCTTGCCCGGAGGTTGGGTTGCTGACGTCGGCCTGTGCTGCCACTGTGGCCAGAGCCAGTGTCGCCGCCAGAATCATATTGGCCTTCATGGTTGCCTTCATAACGCGGTGGATCGTTTTTGTGAATCGAAATCGCTCGTGGGCTGTCTTACGGTTTTTACGGCGATTTATGGGAATTATAGGGTTCGGCATGAATTGTGCAATGATTTTTTTGCATTTTTGCATTTCGTTCCCTTTTCTTGGCTTTCTTTCCTCCCGAATCCGACAACCGCTCGCGCACTTTTCATTTGGCAACGCTCCCCGGCGTCTCTACTTAATGGGGCTCTGACCGTCCGGAGAGCCCGCAATATGCGAATGCCGGCTGTCCCACGCAAATCATCCAGGGAAAAATCGTGTCAAATCCATCCATTGCCCAGAATTTCAAGGCCGGAGACAAGCTGGCCGGCTGTTTCACCCTCAAGGAGATGCTCCCCGCGCAGGGGCCGTTTGTCGTATGGCTGGCGCACGACGAGGAGCTAAACAAGGAGATCGCGCTCCACTTTGTGCCGGATTCCGTGGCCGGGGACGCCAAGGCCATGACGGAGTTGAAGCAGGAGGCAAAGCGGAACCGGCAGCTCATTCACCCGCGGATCGTCCGCGTGCACGATCTACTGGAAGATGAGAAGTGGGCGGCCGTCTCGATGGACAATGTGCAGGGGGAGTCGCTGGCCAGCCTTCAGAAAAAACACGACAAGAACGCTTTCAACCCCTCCGATCTGGCCGCGGGCATCCCGGAAGTGTGCCAAACGCTGGAGGATGCGCACCGGATCGATCTTTTCCACCGCGATCTGGCGCCGGAGAACCTGATCTCCACGCCCGGCGGCATCATGGTGCAAAAGTTCGGAATTTCCCGGGTGGTGCTCGATTCCCTGGCCCGCTCCGGCAATCCGGTGGAAGGGCAACGGGACATCCTTTACATCAGCCCGCAGCAACTGGACAGCGAGCGGCCCAACCGCTCGGACGACCTTTATTCCCTGGGCGCGACGCTTTATGATTTGCTGACCGGGTCGCCGCCCTTTGCGGAAGCGGACGTAGTCAGCAACATGCGAAAGACCGTGCCGCCCACTGTCTCCGAGAAGCGCGCGGCAAAGGGGATAACGGGCGAGCCGGTGCCGAAGACGTGGGACGAGACGATTGCGGCGTGCCTGGCAAAGACCCCGGACGAGCGGCCAAAGAGCGCCGCGGAAGCGGGAGCGCGCTTCGCCTCCGGCAAGGCCGCGGAGATATCGCCAATCGCCGCCGCGGAGGCCGCGACCGCAGCCGCAGCGGCCGCTGCCGCCACCATGGCGGCGGAAGCCGCGAAACCGGGAGCCGAGCAAGGCGCCCAGGAGGCGAAACAGCAGAGACGCCCGTGGACCGCAGGCCCGGGCAAGACGCCGCTTGTCACGGAGGCGACCGTTCTTTCCAAAACCGATGTACCCAAGGGAGACAAGGGAGAAGCCATCCCGGAGGGCAAGACCGAGCCGGCCCACGAGAAAACCGCGGAGCCCGCAGGCGCCAAGAAGAGCGGACCGACGACTCCGACCGGCTTCCCGTTGCGCGCTTTCGTGGAAGTGGAGGGAGATTCGAAGCAGCCGAAGGGTAAATCCCACGCGGGGCTGATTGTGGCCATCGTCGCGGCCATCGTCATTATTCTTGCGATCGTGGTCTTCCGAAGCAACAGCAGCAACAGCAATGGGCCGGAGGGCAGCGTGGCCGCGAACGCATCGCCCGCCGCCGAGGCATCGCCCGCCGCCGAGGCGTCGCCTTCGCCGGAAGAATCCGCGACCCCTGCCGGCGCTGCCGGGGAGAGCGCCTCGCCGGCGCCGACGCCGGTAAATATGGCGGCGAACACCACGCCGAGCCCGGCTCCGGACGCCGAAGCGTCCGCCAGCCCGGCGGAATCGCCCGCCGCGGAGATTGCGGAATCGCCGGCTCCGGCGGCTTCGCCAGCGGGGACGCCAACGGCGGAGCAGATTGCCAGCCTGGCCGCACTGACCGATGCGCAGGCGCAGGCGATGATCGCGGATAAGACCAAGGCGCTGGACCAGGCCAAGGCGGCGCTCGCCACGGCGGAGAGTGACGCGAAAGCGAAGGCGGACGCGCAAACCCAGGCCGCTGCCGCCGTGCAGCAGGTGCAGGCCACCCTCAAGCAAAAGAGCGATGCCGAAGCGGCTGCCAAAAAGGCCGATGCCGACGCCGCAGCCAGCCTCAAGCAGCAGCAGGATGCCCTGCAAAAAGCGGAAGACGAGGCTGCGGAAGCGCAGAAGATCGCCGCCGCGAAAGCGCAGGCCGTGGACCAGGAGCGCAAGGCCATCCAGGATGCCGAGAACGCGGCGCAAAAGGTGCAGACCGAGCAGCAGCAGGCCCAGGCGGATGCCGCGGACCTGACCAAAGCGATTACCGATCACCAAAAGGCGGCCGATGACGCGGCGAAGGCTGCCGCCGATGCCGAGAAGGAACGGCGGCAACAGCTCGATGCCGTTTCCAAGGCGCAGGCGGACCTGACCCAACTCCAGGCCGGCCTTCAGGCGGCGCAGCAAACGCGCAGTGCCGAGAAAGCCCGCAAAGCCGCAGAGGAAGCCGCCCGCATCCAGCAGCAGCGCGCCGCCGAAACCACCCGTCTGGCCGCCCAGGCTGCCGCGGCGGAGAAAGCGGCGGAGGATGCCCGCAAGGCGCTCGAGGCCGCGCAGAAAGCGGTGGCCGATGCCGAACGCGCCCAGAAAGCGGCTGAAGCACAGGCCGCGGCGGCGACCAGCGGGACCGCGGCGCCAATGAATCCCGCGCCCGAAACCGAAAACCCGGCACCCGCCGCAACGCCTGCGACGCCCGCTGCGAGCCCTGCCGCGACGCCTCCGGCCATCGCCGCCACGGCGCCCACGCTTTCCGTCCACGCGCCGAATCCCCACCTGAAGGTGGACCAGGCGCTCACGAACTCCCTGGGGATGCGGTTTGCGCCGGTGGGCAAGGTCTTCTTCAGCATCTGGCTGACCCGGGTGCAGGACTTCGCGGCCTTTGCCAAGGCCGCCAACTTCAAAGGGGACGCGTGGCGCAACCCGGGTTTCAAACAGGCGCCCGATCATCCCGTGGTCTATGTAAGCTGGGACGATGCAAACGAGTTTTGCCTCTGGCTGACGGAAAAGGAACATCGCGAAGGAATCCTTTCTGCGAACGAGACCTATCGCTTGCCGACCGATCTGGAATGGAGCAACGCCGTCGGTCTGGCTCCGGAATCGGGCAGATATCCCTCAGATCGCGATATGGACGTGCCGGATGTCTATCCCTGGGGTACCCAGTGGCCGCCTCCGGCCGGCGCCGGCAACTACACGGGCGAGGAAACCGACTCCGATGTGGCGATCAAGGGGTACAACGACGGTTTTGCCTGGACCTCGCCGGTGGGGAGTTTTACCCCCAACAAATACGGCCTTTACGACATGGGGGGCAACGTCTGGGAATGGTGCATGGACTGGTGGAACGGCGAGCAAAAGCACAAGGTATTGCGGGGCGCATCCTGGGACAATGGGGCCTTGAAATTGAGCCTCCTTTCCTCCTGCCGCATCCATGCCAGCCCCACGGAGGGGAACGACGATTATGGATTCCGCGTGGTGATCGCCCAGGAAACAACCAAAAGCGGCAAGCACCACGGCCAGCCCCGCGAGTAGGACTTCGCGAGTTAAAACCAGCCCCCATAAACCCGATGGACGAGGGGGAAGAGCCCTGAGGATTTCTGTATTGCCAGCACTGCGTAATCTGACTAGAGAACGTGGTGCGCCCAACCCACTTTATGAAAAGTATACTGCCTGGAGTTCTGTTCGCCACCATGGCTTTTCTCATTTCGCAACACGCGAAAGCGCAGGATGACTACTTCCGCGACCTGGAAAGTCCCCGCGAAATCGCGCCCGTGGTGCAACTGAATCCGCAACAAGACGAGAAGTACAACCTGGCGGTAGGTCCCCTCCGTTTGAATGTGGCGGCGGGCGTGGGCGTTGAGTTTAACGACAACATCAACCTTGCGGATCACGGGCGGGAAGCGGACATCATCCTGCATCCGTCGGTGAACCTGGACACCGTCTGGCAAATCTCCGATCTCAACACGCTCCGATTCTCGCTGGGGCTGGGCTACGACCGCTATCTGTATCATCCGGAATACAATACGCGGGGCATCCTATTCTCGCCGAACTCCGAGCTGGCGATGACCATCATGGTGGGCCAGGTGGCAGTCACCCTGCGCGACCGGTTTTCCTATGAGGAAGACCCGTATTCCATCCCGACTATCAGCAACACCGCGGTTTTTCGCCGATATGAGAATCTGGCGGGGATCCAGGGGGATTGGGACATGAATTCCGACGTTCACCTGACCGTCGGCTATGACCACTATAATCTCTGGACCATTGACGACCCGGCCTTTGACGAGGCCTCGCACAGCATCGATACCGGTTACATCCGGCCTTCCGTGAAGCTGGGACCGACGCTCACGCTGGGCGTGGACGCCTCTGTCAGCTATATCCAGTATGACGACGCCATTTTCAATAACAGCACGAGCGTGATGGTGGGCCCGTACGTGGACTGGTCTATCACGGACAGCACCCGGTTTTATGTGGAGGGCGGCTATCAGGATTACCTGGACGAGGGGGGCGGCTCCATCGGCCCGGTGGGCGATCAGAACAGCTATTACATCAAGTCCGAGATCGACAACCGCCTGAGCGAGTACTTCAACCAGCGGCTCTCGTTCTCGAAGACGATCGAGGCCGGCCTCACCTCCGAGTATTACGAGCTCTGGCACGTGGAATACGCGGCGGACTGGAAGCTGACGCCGAGCGTCGTGCTGGACCCGGTCCTCTTTTACGAGCACTACCGCTCTTCCGGCGGTGTTGCTGAAAACGGCGACAGAATTGGCACGGATCTTGGTTTACGCTATATTCTGACTCCTTCGGTGACCTTGGGTGCTGATTACAGGTTCGTCCTGAACAGCTCCGACCTGCCGGGGTACAGCTATTACCAAAATCTCGTCCTCCTCAGCCTCTTCTACAATTTTTAAAACGTTATGATACTTCGAATCTGTGCACGGCTCATTTTGGTGGCGGGATTAGCTGGGCTGGCACAGGTTCGGGCAGAGGCGCAGAACGCGGTGATGAACGCCGCGGCCTCGCAGTTCGGCGCACAGCCCGCGCCATACGCACAGCCGGCACAGCCTGCCCAGGCAATCGGCGCTCCCATGGGCCAGCAGGCGCCGGTCGGCGCTTACGCTCCGGCGGCTCCCGCGGGTTATGTCCCGCAAGCGGAATCGGCGCTCGGCGCGCCGGACCCCAACAAGCCGCTTGGCCGAGGCGATATTGTTTCCTTTTCCATCGCCCAGGACCGGGACCCGGCGCAGACCATGCGCGTCACGGATACCGGCGAGCTTGATTTCTCCTTCTTCCCGAAGATCGGGCGTATCTCCGTGGTGGGGCGCACGTGCGCGGAGGTGGCCGCGGAGCTGAAAAGGAAGCTCGAAGCCGATTATTACAACCAGGCCGATGTCACGCTGGGCATCAGCCAGGTGAACCTCGCGGCCTCCCGCGGGCGCGTTTATCTCTCCGGGATGGTCCGCGCTCCCGGTCCGCAGGATTTGCCCTCCAATGAGCACACCACCGTGTGCGACGCGATCATCCGGGCGGGAGGGGTTGCGGAGTTTGGCGACGACAAGAAAATCAAGGTCACCCGCACGGGCAAGGACGGCAAGAGCACCACCTACATCGTAAACTATAAGGCCGTCGTCGATGGGGGCCATCGGGATAAGGACATGGAGCTCGAGGATGGGGACTACATCAACATCCCCCGCAAATTCATCAACTTTTAAGGGAAACCAACCATGGAAGCGGACATCGTACCCCTGCCTCGCAAGCAAGACTGGAGCACCAAGCTCGGAATCAAAGCGTACCGCTACCGCGGCCTCGTGAAACGCTACTGGTGGCTGCTGCTGCTGACCGTGAGCGCCGGCCTCGCATGGCAGGGATGGCAGCTTTACAAGAAGCCGGTCCAGTGGGAGAGCGACGGCACGCTCATGACCACCGAGCAGCCCCAGGTGGGCCAGGGCGCGGCGGCGCACGATGAGACCGATTATTTCTACGACACGCAGCTCTCGCTGATCTCGAAGCCGGAGGTCAAGGCGCGCGCGCAGCAGATGATCGCGCTGGAATATCCGAACCTGAAGCCGTGCGATGTGACCATCACCCCGACGCAAGTGATCCGGACCTCCCTCTTCGATATCGCCGGCGTGGGCGCCGAGCCCGAATATACCGAGCGGATGGTGCAGGCGGTGATGAATGCGACCATCGAGTTCAAGAAAAGCATGCTGAACGGCGTGGATAACGCCGCGGAATCCAGTTACGGCTCCGAGTTGACCCGGCTGGGGGAGGATCGGGACAAGCGGGAGCAACAGCTCCAGGACTTCATCAAATCCAATAACATGGCGGAGGAGGAGGAGCAGGGCTCGACCGCCGCCAGATACCTGGCCGATCTCAAGACCAAGCAGGCCAACCTGCAAAACGAGCTGGACCGCCTCCAGCGGCTCTCAGACCAGGAGCTGCTGAGCACGCCGCAGGCTTCCACCGACGACAACGGCGAGTCGCAGATGAACGAGTACGCCGCGCAATACCTCACGCTTTCGCAGCAGGTCGCGGCCAAGAAGGCGGAAATCGCCGAGCGCGCGCTCGTCTGGAAACCGGCGCATCCGCGGATGATCGCGCTGAAGGAGGATCTCAGCAATCTGGAGGCGGAAATCTCGACGCTCGAACAGCAGAATCGCGAAGCCTCGCAGGTGCGGATCGGCGCGATCAAGACCGAGCTGGACGTGCTCAACAAGAGCATCGATGAGTGGACCAAAAAGGCGATGGATGCCGGCGAGAAGGATGCGGAGTATCAGCGTCTGAAGGAGGGTTACAACCGCTCCGCCAATTCTTACGACAAGCTGGTGGATGCGATCCACACCATCGATACCGGGAAGAACGCCCCCGGCGTGATCTCGATCATGACTCCCGCCAGCACGGCCTTCAAGATCGACCCGGGCACGGTGCATCATCTCGCGACCGGTTTGTTTCTGGGGCTGGCCCTGGGCATTCTCATCCTCGCGGTGATGGACAAGGCGGACGACCGCTTCTCTTCCTCCACGGAAGTGATGGAGCACTTTTCGGAGTCGATCATGGGGCAGATCCCAAATGTCGATGACAGCCGGACAAAGGCTGGGAATTTGCCGCTGCTCGCCGACGAGGACGAGCGCTACACCTTCGCCGAATCGTTCCGCAGCTTGCGCTCCTCGCTCCTTTTTATGCCAAACGGCGTCGATCTCAAGACACTGCTGGTTACCAGCTCGATCCCCGGCGAAGGAAAATCGACCATTGCCAGCAACCTGGCGATCACGATGGCGCTGGCCGGCACCCGGGTGCTGCTGGTGGATGCCGATTTGCGCCGGGGCGATCTTTCCTCGCTCTTCAATGTGGACGGGCGTTTCGGGCTCTCGACCATCCTGCGTGATGAAATGCCGTGGCGCAGCGTGGCGAAGACTACGCCGTTCAAGACCCTGACGCTGATTCCGCGCGGCCCGGTCACCAATCAATCGAGCGAGCTGCTGCTGGTGCCGCGTTTCGAGACGCTGCTCAATGAGTGGAAGGGCCTGTTTGACC
>DATAXI010000162.1:0-19963 GCA_036266845.1 Chthoniobacteraceae bacterium
TGTATTTCACGCTACCGGGAATCCCTAGTTCCACGCTTCTGATTTCGAAAGCGGCGCTCAGCATGTTGCTCGCTATGTGGTTCGAGAGGGCTCTGGATGGGTATTGCGCCGGTCATGATCAGTGGCGGAAACAAACCGCAAGGGAACGGGAAGCAGCCGACCGATTGACCGCATTTAATAATCTGATTACGAACCTGGTCGGCATCGAGGAAGTATTTCGGTCCGGCGGTGCGACCAGTGTTCAGCGGATGGATTACGCGAAAGATGTCAGGGATGCGGTGGAGAACTCAGCCACTGTTAAAATCGCATCAATTGCCGGATACGAATTCATCGGATCACTTGGAAAATCGCTCCTTTTCGACACCATTCACAATAAACCGGCGTTAAATGTGGAGGTTGTCGTCCTGAATGCTACGGCGCGCGCTGATATCATAAAAGAGCGGGCCAAAGCGCTTAAGGCCGTAGGTTCCGACTACAACGCTGGCAAATTGACCGAAGAAATCGAGAGGACTACAAATGCGATGAGGGGCATCGCGGACTCGCGTAGCGCCGGCGACGGTTACGTGAAATATTACAAAACCAAGCTGCACCCCGCGTTCAGGATTATATTGACGGACACCGCACTTTTTGTAAGCGCCTACCAGTCAAACTGCCACGGCCATCAGGCGCCGGTGTTAAAGATTAGGAGGACCTTTGCTGAAAATGGGCCGTCTGGAATGTCGCTTTATGCGGCCTTTGCTGCCCACTTCGAAAATCTTAAGACCGGCCTGACACCTGAAATCAGCGAGGAATTTTAGATTTCCAAGGCCGCGTCCCCGACGCGAATCCGGTAATGCTCCTCCGCGCCATGCATTTTGAGGCATCCATGAGGCCGCGGCGTTTGCGCCAACCCGTCGATCGCTTCCCGTATTCTCCGATAGAGTTGCGGGTCACGGACGCCACGTAGGTATTTTTCAACCTTCGGTTTGATCGAGACCGTGTATGGCATCCAATCTCGCCCTTGCTTCTTCCCACGGTATCGGTGGTTCACCGTCCGCGAGGGCTCCCTGTATGGCAGCAGCATCCTGGGTGTTTTCGATGGCTTCCAGTTCCGCCAGATCGTCAATCAACTCCACAACCCGCCGTGCCCGTTCCTCGGAAAGGCGAGCCAGTTTCGCAAATGCCTCGTTGATCGCAACCACGCCGGAAGCATCCCCGGCATCGAACTCCGTGTCAACCGTGGGCTGCCTACCCGGCGATTGCCGATTGCCGTTGGGGATTTACCCATCGACGCGGCTTCTGGCGCCCGCCGCCCGTTTTACGCGCCGTTCCCGCAGGGATTGCTCAACTCCCGCCTTCCCATCCGCGAACCCTATGGGGTTCCTAAAACTTCGTATTTGGCTTTTGCCCGCGGGCATATTTCGTGCGAATTTTCCTCCCGGCTCCCCCGGGAATGAACGGAGGCTCGTCTCCGCTTGTCCAAAGGCGCCAGCACTCAAGCCATGCCCAAATACCGCGCCGTTGTCCCCGTTCTTTGCTTTGCCCTGGCCGCCCTCAGCCATGGCCAGACCCCGGTGCCCGCTGCTTCTCCGGCCTCTCCCAGCCAGCTCTCGCCCGAGGCCGGGCACGACCTTTTGCACGAGATTGACGACGCCCTGGCCTCGGTCTTCGACAAGGTCGCCCCGGCCGTGGTCATCATCGAAGCCGATAAAAAAGCCTCCGGCGACGATCAGGACCAGAGCTTCGATTTCTACTTCCATACTCCCGAGGGCGGGGAAGGGGAGCACAATTCGCATCTGCCGGAGCCTTCCGTCCGCAGCGAGGGCTCGGGTTTCATCGTGCGCCCGGACGGCTATATTTACACAAATTACCACGTCATCGAGGATGCCGATAAAATCGACGTAAAACTGCGCGATCACCGCCATTTCTATGCCCATGTCGTCGGCGCGGATGAGCGCACCGATATCGCGGTGCTCAAGATCGATGCCACCAATCTCCCGACCCTCCAATTCGTGGATAGCGATTCCGTCCGGGTCGGCCAGATGTGCTTTGCCATCGGCATCCCGTATAACCTGGATTACTCCTTCTGCCGCGGCGTCGTCAGCGCCAAGGGCCGGGGCAATCTCACCAGCACGGCCATGAAGCCCATGTACGAGGATTACATCCAGACCGACGCCCTCATCAACCCGGGCAACTCCGGCGGGCCGCTTTTCGATATCGACGGCCGCGTCATGGGGATGAACACCCTCATCAACGGCATCAACCGCGGGCTCGCCTTCGCCATCCCGTCCAACATGCTCAAGGATGTCGGCAGCCAGCTCATCGCCACCGGCAAGGCCATCCATCCCTGGCTGGGCATCACCGTCTCCACCCTGGATGATGAAATGCAGGATAGCGAACGCTTCCACGGGCTGGATGGAGGCGTTTGCGTGGAAACCATCGAGGCCGACGCTCCCGCTTACAAAAGCGATCTCCGCCCCAACGATGTCATCATCAAGGTGGACGGCATCCCGGTTCTCACCACGCACGATTTGCAGCGCGAGGTGCTGCGCAAGAAGGTGGGCGAATCCGTGGATTTGAATGTCTGGCGCGCCGGCAAGACGATGGACATCGACGTCGTTACCGACGAATTGCCGGCCGATATGTCGAAGGTGGCCCAGAACCACACCCACGCCAAGAGCGCCATCTATGAGATGTACGGCCTGGAGCTCGCCCCGCCGCCGCCCAATTCACAGGGCCAGCCCGTCCAGAATCGGATTACCGGGGGCGTGGTCGTCAACGGCGTCATTGGGGATAGCCCCGCCAGCCGCGCCGGCGTCCATCCGGGTGATCTCATCACCGCGGTGGAAGAGAAAAACGTTCCCGACGCCAGCTCCTGCCTTGCGGCGCTCGGCATGGCCGGCAGCGCGCATCCCCGCGTCACCATTTCCCTGCTTCGCGACGGGCAAAAGACCCGGGCCATCCTCCAGACCGCCGGCATCAGCCCGTAACGGAATTGAATCCACTCTCCTTGGTTGGGCGGCCGGTGTCCTAAAACGACACCGGCCGTTTTTTTGGGCCGCTCCGCGCATCTTCCAGGTCCACTGGCGCTTCCGGAATCTTCGCTTTCCAAAAATTTTTACGATTTAGCCGGACATTTCCCCGCTTCTTTGGTACCCACTCAGGCTCGCTTTGAGATGAACCAGAAGCTGATTGCCGAGATCGGGAAGAGCCAGAGACTGGAAATCATCAATAAGCTCAAGCGTACCCAGGGTCTTTCCGTCGGAGAACTGGCCGAGCATCTCGAGATGAGCTACATGGGTGTCAAACAGCATTGCGTGGACCTCGAGGCGGAGGGCTATCTGGATACCTGGCGCAGGGCCAAGGGCATCGGACGCCCGGAGCTCGTCTATCGCCTCACCGAGCGCGCCCACGACCTTTTCCCCACCGCGAGCAACGGCATGACCATCACGCTCCTCGAGAATGCCAAAGCCCTCTACGGACCCGCCGCGCCGGAGAAGCTCCTCTTCAGCGTCTTTCAGAAAAAGGCGGAGGCTTACCAGTCCCGGGTAAGGGGCGATACCATCGCCGAGCGCGCCGGCAAGCTCACGCGGCTGCGCGATGCGGAGGGGTGCATGGCCGAATATGAGCAGGATGCCGCGTACATCCGCATCGTGGAGTACCACTGCCCCATCCATGATCTCCTCAAGGCGTTCCCCATTGTCGCGCGCCTCGAGACAGAGCTCTTTACCCGCGTCCTGGGCGCCGCGGTGCAGCGGGAGGAGGCGCACGCCTCCGGCCTTTACCGCTGCATCTTCACGCTCCATGCGCGGGGCGGCCGGGAATGAGTTTTGCCGTCCTCATCGGCGTCGGCGGCGGCCCGCTGGAGATGGACCGCCTGCGCGATCTCCTGGAGAGCCTTTTCCATTACGAGCCCGCGGTCACGGAGTTCGTAATCGTGGATGATGCGATGCCCGCGCGCTCTTTTGCGGAGCTGCCCATGCAGGGCGATTGCCGCCTCGTCGTGCTGCCAAATCCCCGCCGTGGCAAAGGCGACGGCTGGCTCGGCGGCCTCGTCGCCGGCATCCTGGCCGGTTACGCGTGGCTGGAGCAAAACTCGCGCTGCGACTTCGTGATGAAACTCGATACCGACTCCCTGGTTATCGCTCCGTTTGCGGAAAAAGTGGATGCCGCTTTCGCCGCCCAGCCGGAGACATTCATCTTTGGCAGCACCACCCGCACGCCCAATCGCGTCTATGACAAGCCGGAGGATTTTTCCGTGGCGCCCGCGCTCGAGAAGCTCCAGCGCCCGCTTACGGTCTGGAGGCGCACGTGCGATCCCTGGCCGCGCCTCCAGTGCGGCTTCTTTGGCCGCGACAGACGCCGCCGCGGGATGATCGCCGCCGCCGTCCGCAACGGCTACCGCCTCGGCATTCACGCGCAGGGCGGAGGCTACGCGGTCAGCCGGCGCGGGCTCGCACGCATGGCCGCCGGCGGCGTTTTCTCTGATCCGCTGCTCTGGATATGGGCGCCGTGCAGCGAGGATGTGGTGATGACCATCGGCGCATTCGCGTGCGGGGGCAGCGCGGGCGATCTGAACGGCGGCGGCCAGCCCTTCGGCACTCTCTCCCGCGGCCTCCCGGATACTCCGCCGCGCCTCGTCGAGCGCGGATTCAGCGTCATCCATAGCGTCAAGGATTTTGAAGGCGCAAAAGAGGCGGAAACGCGCCATTTTTTCCGTGAAAGGAGATCATGAAAATCCACGGCATCGTCGTCTGTAAAAACGAGTCGGACATCATGGACTGGGCGCTCAGGGACAAGCTCGCCTGGTGCGATTACCTCTACATTTACGACAACGGCAGCACCGATAATACCTGGGACCTGGCGCAGCAGGCTGCCGCTCGCGAGCCCGAACGCATTTTCCTTTTCCGCAGCGATTCAAAGCCCTTCGGCGATGGCCTGCGCGGCGAGGTATTCAACCACTTCCGCGGTCGTGCCCGGCGGGGAGATTGGTGGTGCCGCGCGGATGTGGATGAGTCCTACGCCGTGGATCCGCGCCAGTTCCTCGCCGCCGTGCCCGCGTCGCACCACGTCGTCTGGTCCGTCCACGTCCAGTACCTCTTTACAGAGGTGGATATGGCACGCTTCGAGGAGGCGCGCCGCACCCGCATCCCGGAGGATTTGCCGCGCCATTACATCGCGAATTACTCCGAGCCCCGCTTCTTCCGGCATCGCGATGGCCTCGTCTGGAACGAGAAAGACTCCTGGCCCGTTCACATGGGCGTCAATACGCCACGGCGCATCCCCGTTCGCCATTACCAATTTCGCTCGCCGGAGCAGATCGAGCGCCGCCAGAAAACGCGCCGCGAAGCCGCCGCCGGCGGCTACTCCCACTTCGTGTACAGCCTGAAGAACGATTGGAAAATCGACGATTCCTCCCATCTCCATCTCGATGCCGGCGATGGAAATTTCATCGTTGACGCGTCCGCCATGCCCCGCCACATCGAGCCGCCGCTGGCGCGCTTCGCGAAACTGGCCGCCCACGGCCTCCGCATTTGGCCGTAAGGAGTTCAACCAGCGCCTCGCGAATCCCGCTCTCCACGCAGGCCAGCTCTATTTCCATTGTAAAATTGAACGTGGTTTACAGTTTTTTCCCCGCCTCTGCGTAAGCTTTGCGTATCGCAGGCAGTTCCGCACACTCGTACCAGCCTCGGAAGAAGAGAATATCCCCTTCGCGAATCTCCTGCACCAGTTGCGGCCAGCAATGCTCCATGCTTTCAATGGTCGGATTGATGACGCCAAAACAGCCCGCCCCCGGCCAGGTTTCCCGCACCAGCGGCGATACAATTTTATTGGGAGCCAGCATATTCAATTGGCGGTAGGGCGCAGTCCCGCAATAGTAACCCATGGTGCTTTGCTCCGGGATTAACAGGATATCCGGAAACTCCACCGACAGATTGCGGAACACCAGAAAGGAAACCGGGCTGCCCGGGTCGCCGTTCGAGTCCACATAGAACAGCGTCGCGCCCCAGCGCTTGCGCGCGTAGCGGATTTTTTCCTCCAGTTGCTGCTGCCAGAACGCCTGCAAATCCGCCGGCGGATCGCTCTTCCAATCCCACTGGTCATCGGTTTCCCATCCGTTGATCAGGCGCCCTTTCGCGTCCCGCAAAAGCACCACTTTTTGCGGCCGCAGCGTCACTCCCACGCGGAAGCCGGCATCCCGGTAAATCTTGAAGTACCGGTCCGCGATAGCCGCCATCTCCGGCGCCACACTTTGCGAGAGATCGTCCGGCGAGAGCTTTGACGGATCGCCCATGTAAGTCGCGGCGGGAAATTGCGCGCCCTCGATGTCCCACGTGATGACGCCCTGCGCGTTCATCTTCTTCATCCGCTCCAGCGTCGAGTGGGCGCGGTCAAACACCATTTTCTGGAATAGCTTCACCCCCGCCGCGGTCGTCACATCCAGGTGCAGGCTTGCGTCAAACCATTTGCGCGGGTTGCGTCCGCCATTCGTATCGTTTGCCTCGAAGAATACCTGCGCGATGGGCCGCCGGTCCGTCCATGCGCGCAACCCCGGCGTCACCGGGTAGCGCCGCGCAAACGCCGCAAACAGATCGCCGCAGGCCGCCGCGGGATCCGGCAGCGGCTCCAGGAAGCGCAGGCCCACTCGGAAATGCACGGTCCCGCCAGCAGGCACCGGCCAGTAGGGATAGGGCGATCCTCCATCCTCGTAATCGTGATGATTCATCACCACCAGCGTTCCCTCCGTGTCCTGCGCGTTCCCGCGCTCCAGCTTCATCAGCAGCGCGTGCGTGGCGTCCGTATCCTCCAGGTCGCAAGCCAGCGCGCCCGGCTTCACCCCCGCGTAATTGGCAAAGAAGATGCCCGGGCCGCCGGTATTGTAGGCGCGCAGGTTCGAGTTGCCATCATTCGCCACCACCGGCGTGGGAAAGCGCAGCCTCAGCAGGTCGAGCGTAAAGCCCAGGATCGGCTCCTCCGTGTGGTTCGCAATCGTGACGTCTGCATAGACGCGATTGCCTTCCGCCGCTCCGTACCCGCGGGTCCAGCGCACAGTGACGGCATACTTGCCTCCGCAATCCGCCGTGTAATTCCAATCCTTCTGCGAAAACACCGCCGGCTTCCCCGGCGCATCCAGAAATCCGTGCGGGCCGTAAGCGCCAATTCCAAACGGCTTCCCGTCCACCCCCGGCTGCCCATCGTGAAAATTGAACGCCAGGTCCGCGCGGCCCAAATCCACGACGCCCGCCTCCGGGGAGAGGTCCAGCACCGCCGTGGCGGCGCGCACATCCGCCGCCGCGGCCAGAAGCAGCAACCCGGCGATGAGCGTCTTTCCGTTCGAAATCATCGAGCGTCCACTTTTGCCGGGCTTCCGGGCGATTGCAAACCCGGGCTAACACTTGTGTCCTAATCTGGCCCCTTCATGTCCTCATGTTCTTCATGGTGGAATCCTCCTCCTGATTTTTAACCATGAAGGATATGAAGGGGCCGAATCAGGACACCACCGGAAACTGGAGGAAATTGTGGCCCTTCTGGATTAAAGGGCTAGTATTTGTGATTTGTGAAAAACGACATCTCTCCGACCATGGGATTGATCGTGGCAGTGCTCTTCCTGGTTTCTGGCATCATCTTTTTCTTCCAAAAACCCGCCTCTCAACCGAAGAGAGAGAAGCGATTCCTAGGGATCGGCCTCCTCGTCACGGGAACTTTGATGATATTAGCCCACTTTCTGATTCCGGGCTATTAAACTGAAACTGACCCACTACCGGGCTCGCGGCGGATTGACCCCGCTCTGAAAAGCGCCCTAAAATAGTTGTTGCCATTTCTCCGGACGTCACTACCTTCCTCCCTCCCATGCCGAAACCGATTGCACGCAGCAAGACCAGAAAGGCCGTCGCCAAGCGATTCAAAATCACTGGCACCGGCAAGGTGTTGCGCGCACGCGCATCGAGGCGTCACCTGCTCGCTTCCAAGAGCGCCAAGCGCAAGCGGCATCTCGCGAAGAGCGCGCTGGTGCACGATACCGATACCGCGCGCATCATCAAGAACCTGCCGTTCAGCCATTAGGCTGGATTTGGCCCCGTCCCTCCGCCTGGCGGCTTTGCCGCCTCCTCAGCGAGTGAGGCCAGGAGAGACGGAAACCGAAACCGAACAGCTCGCTGAACGAGGACCCGGGCCAAAACCCGGGACAACACCATGCCAAGAGCCACTAATGCTCCCGCCTCCCGCGAGCGCCGCAAGCGCGTCGTGGACAAGGCCCGCGGTTTCCGCGGACGCCGTTCCAAACTCTTTCGCTACGCGAAGAACGCCGTGATGAAAGCCGAGTACTGGTCCTACCGGGACCGGAAGACTCGCAAGCGCACCTTCCGCTATCTCTGGATCGCGCGCATCAACGCCGCCTGCCGCGCCAACGGCATCACCTACAGCCGCTTCATGGAAGGGCTTGCCGCCACAGGCATCGCGCTGGACCGCAAGATCCTGGCCGATCTCGCCGTGACGGACGAGACCGCCTTTAAAGCCATCCTCGATACCGTGAACAAGGCCCTTCAGGAAAAGGCCGGCAAGGCCAAAGCCGCCTAAGGGTAAATCAAGGTAAATCAAGGCAGATCAAATTCGCCAAAAACTTGTGAAACGGTGACTCGGGGCCTCCCCTCTAGTCACCGTTTTTGCTTTTTCCATGGAACAAACACTCACCGATCTCCGCGCTTCCGCCCTGGCGGAACTCGATACCGCCGCCGATGAGCCGGCCGTCGAGGCCGCGCGCGTCAAATACCTGGGCCGCTCCGGCTCCATCTCCCTCCTCAGCGAGGGGATGAAATCCCTCTCGAAGGAGGAAAAGCCGCGTATCGGCAAGCTCCTCAATGAGGTCCGTTCCCAGGTCACCGCAGCCATCGATGCCCGCAAGGCCGCGCTTCAGGAGGCGCGCGATGCCGCCGCCTTCTCCAATATCGACACCACGCTCCCGGGCATCCCCGCCTCGCGCGGCGGGCTCCACCCCATGACGCTGCTTCAGGACCGCGCCGTGCGGATTTTCCGCCGCATGGGCTTCGCCCTCGCCGATGGGCCGGATATCGAAACCGAGTGGCATTGCTTTGACGCCCTCAACACCCCGCCCGACCACCCCGCGCGCAATGAGCAGGACACCTTTTACCTGCCGGATGGCCGGCTCCTGCGCACGCAGACTTCCACCATCCAGGTCCGCACCATGGAGGCGCAGCCGCCCCCGGTGCGCATCATCGGGCCAGGCGCCGCTTACCGCCGCGATGAAATCGACGCGACCCACCTCGCGCAATTCACGCAGATGGAAGGCCTCTACGTGGACCGGGGCGTCACGCTCGCCGATCTCAAGGGCACGGTGGAATTTTTCTTCCGCGAGCTGTTCGGCGGCAGCGCGCAGGTTCGTTTCCGCCCTCATTTCTTCCCGTTCACGGAGCCCAGCTTCGAGATCGATATCAAAGCCCCCGCTCTCGGCGGCGACCGCTGGCTGGAGCTGGCCGGTTGCGGCATGGTCGATCCCGCCGTGTTCGAGGCCATCAACGCCCGCCGCGGCGATAACGCCTACGATCCCGAAACGGTGAGCGGCTGGGCCTTCGGCTTTGGCCTCGAGCGCCTCGCAATGATCATCTCCTCCGTTCCGGATATCCGCTACTTCATCGAGAATGACCTCCGTTTCCTCGAGCAATTCCGCTGAAAAAATCCTACCGAACCAGAGCGAATGAATGAATTGGAAAGAAGTCCCCAAGGGGAGCGCGGGCATCTTGCCCGCTCCATCCGGCATCCTGCCGGATGGTCTTCAAACCCGATATTCAGCGTGAATCTCCCCAAAAACCGCCCGTCCCAATACCACCCAGAGCAAGGAATCTCGCGCCCCCCCGAGACATCGTCACCGCAAGCATTCCGTAAATCGTTTTGACCTATGAATGTATCCCTGAACTGGCTGCGCGAATTTGTCGAGCTGCCGAAATCCACGCAGGAACTGGTCGATCTCCTCACGCTCGCGGGCGTCGAGGTCGAGGCCGTGCACGAGCGCGGCGCGAACATCCCGAACGTGGTCGTCGCGCAAATCCTCGAATCCACGCAGCACCCGAATGCCGACCGCCTCAGCGTTTGCAAGGTCGATTACGGCAAGGGCGAGCCCGCGCAGATCGTCTGCGGCGCTAAGAATTACAAGGTGGGCGACAAGGTGCCGCTCGCGCTGCCCGGCGCGGTATTGCCCGGCGATTTCAAGATCAAGGTCGGCAAGCTGCGCGGCGTCGAGAGCCAGGGCATGATGTGCAGCGCCAAAGAGCTCGGCCTCGGCGAAGGCGACGAGGGTCTGCTCATCCTGCCCCAGGATGCGCCCATCGGCGCGCCGCTCTCGCAGCTCTTTCCCTCGGACACGATTCTCGAACTCGAGATCACGCCCAACCGGCCCGATCTCCTTTCCCATTACGGCATCGCCCGCGAGATCGCCGCATTGCGCGGCATCGCGCTGGCGCAGCCTCCATTCAAGGCGGCATCCGCAACCGCCGCCAGCCCGCGCGTCGGCATCCACGCCGCGGACCTTTGCCCGTTCTACTCGGCCCGCCGCATTCGCGGGGTAAAAGTCGGCCCCAGCCCGGATTGGCTCCGCTCGCGTCTCGAGGCCGTCGGCATCCGCTCCATCAACAACATCGTCGATGTCACGAATTACGTGATGATGGAAATGGGCCAGCCGCTGCACGCTTTTGACGAGGCAAAACTCGCCGGCGCGGAAATTCGTGTCCGGCATGCAAATGAGGGCGAGCCCTTCCACGCGCTCGATGGAAAAATCTACACGCTCAATTCCGGCGATCTCGTGATCGCGGATGCGCAGTCCGCCGCCGCCGTAGCCGGCGTGATGGGCGGAGAGCTGACCGGCGTCACCGCCGCCACCGCGGATATCCTGCTGGAGAGCGCCCTCTTCAACCCCCAATCCGTCCGCCGCACCTCGCGCCGCCTCGGCCTCGCGAGCGATTCCAGTTATCGCTTCGAGCGCGGGATCGATCCCGCCACCGTTCTTGCCGCATCGGATCGCGCCACGCAGATCATCCTTCAAGTGGCAGGCGGCGCCGCCGAGCCCGGCATCGAAACCGCCGGCGCGATTCCCGTCACTTCGCGCACCGTCGCCCTGCGGCCCGCGCGCTGCAATGCGCTGCTGGGCGCCGAAGTTCCCGAGGCGCGCATCGACGCCCTCCTCACCGGCTTTGGATTGCGCAAGGTAAATGGCGGCTGGCAGATCCCCAGCTTCCGCTCCGATCTCACGCGCGAGGCCGATTTGATCGAGGAAATCACCCGCGCATACGGCATCGAGAACATCACCGGCAGCGTGACGGGGCGGCCTGTTCCCGCCAGCCCCGCCGACGCCACCCATGACGCCCGGATGGAATTGCGCCGCCGTCTCGCAGGCTTCGGTTTTTACGAGGCGCGCACCTTCTCGCTCATCTCCGCGCAAGCCGCGGCGGGTGGCGGCGTCGCCATTCGCAATCCGCTCATCGAAGACCAGGCCGTGCTGCGCCCGTCGCTCATTCCCGGTTTGCTCGCCGCGCTCGAGCGCAATCTCCGCGGCGGCGCAAAATCCGTGCGCCTCTTCGAGCTTGGCCGCGTCTTCGCCGCCGGTGGCGAGCGGGTCACACTCGCGGCGCTGCTGACCGGAGATGCGTTGGCCGCCTCCTGGCGCGAAACCGCGCCGCGGAAGACCGATCTCTTCGACTTGAAAGGCGTGCTGGAATCGCTCGGCATCGAGGGCCTCACCTTCGCGCCCGCGGATATTGACGGCATGCTGCCCGCGATGCGGATCGAGATCCATGGCCACCCCGCCGGCTCGCTCGGCCAGCTTGCTCCCGCGCGCCTCCGCGCGCTCGATTGCACGGCGCCCGCCGCCCTGTTCGAGCTTGATCTGGCCACGGTGAAACTGCGTGGCGCTCCCGCGCGCATCGCGCCCATCCCGCGCTTCCCGGCGGTCACGCGCGATATCGCGATCATTGCGGATTCCGCCGTCGCGCACGCCCGCATCGAGGAGGTGTTGAGCGGCGCAAACGAGCCGCTTTTGGCCTCGGCGCAGCTCTTCGATCTCTTCTCCGATCCCGAGGGCATCCGTATTCCTGCGGGGCAGAAATCCTTGGCTTATTCGTTGACATACCGGTCCGCAGAGAAGACACTCACAGCAGACGAGGTAAACGGGGCGCATGCCCGCTTGAAAGAGCGATTGAAGGCGGCGCTGAACGTGAACTTTCGTGAGTAGCTCTTTGAAATTTTCGAGGATTTTTTTGGACAGCTTTCCGCTCGTCTTCTGTACGTTTTGATCGATTTAATCGTCCTGATTGCCGAGCCGCTGGTCATTCCGGTAACGGTGCGCTGGCTGTCCTTGAAAATTTAAAATCCGTTTCGCGTTTCGATTCACATTCGAAACTGCCCGAAACCACTCGAAACCAATTTACCCTGCATTGTACGAGTACCAGGCGGAAATCCCGGACCGATATTCATCGATGATTAGGAGGCTTGGTCGCAGAGTCCAATGACATGCCTTGATTGGAAGTCAACGGCGCTGCGGCGGTCATCCGCCCGTTTCCATAGGGAACGGGAGCTTCGCCCATACGGCAAAGGTGGGGTAAAAAAGGCGCTTTGGAATAATGATCGCTGCGATCTGACCAGAGCGCCTTTTTTTATGCCCGCATCACGTCGTTTTCGCGGTTGCCGTGGCGGTCAACATGGCGCAATGTCCTTCCATGCGTGCGATCAAGTATTGCATCTACAAAGACCCGCCTTTTTACGTCGCGCAATGCCTGAACGTTGATGTGTCCAGCTTCGGCGAAACCATCGAGGAAGCCATCGCAAACCTGAAGGAAGCGGTCGAGTTGCACTTCGAGGACGAGTTGGCGGACGATTACCGCCCGGTCGAAGAGGTGCTGGTAGGCGAGAGCGTGGTCAATGCCTAGGCGCCTCAGCTCGGGCGAGGTGGCGAAGATTCTTTTGAGCAACGGTTTCTCATGGCGCTCACAAAAAGGGAGCCACCTGAAATTCCGGCACCCATCCGGACGGATCGCTATCGTTCCCGCGAATCGGCGGGAAATTCCTGCGGGTACCGTCAATTCGATCATCCGCCAGTCCGGCTTGAGCAAGGATTTGTTTCAATAATCGCCAAAAAAAAACTCGAAACCCTCTCCCAATAACCGAAAACTCCCCGCCCACTGCCATGACCGCCATCCTTGCCCTTGAAGACGGACGCTGCTTTACCGGGACGCCTTTTGGCGCCGATGCTCACGCATTGGGGGAAATGGTGTTCAACACCTCGATGACCGGCTACCAGGAAGTGCTCACCGATCCCTCGTACCGCGGCCAGATCGTCGCGATGACCTATCCGCAGATCGGCAATTACGGCGTCAACGCCCTCGATGCGGAGAGCGCCGCGCCCCACGTGCGCGGGTTCGTCATCGAGGAACTGAGCGATATCGCCAGCAACTGGCGCTCGGAGGCCTCGCTCAACGACTATTTTATCCAGTGGAACATTCCCGGCATCCAGGGCGTCGATACCCGCGCCCTCACACGCCACCTGCGCGAGCGCGGAGCAATGCGGGCCTGCATCACCGCCAGCGCAAAGTCCCGGGAGGAAGCCGTGCAACTCGCCAAAAGCGGTGAGGGGATGGTCGGCATGGATTTCGTCCGCGAGGTTACCGCGCCGGCGCCCTTCCAGTGGGATCCCACCGGCAGGGACTCCCGCATCTGGACCATCGTAAAGGGCCAGAACGGCGAGGATGTGGAGATCGATAAAAACGGCGAAGCCTTCAAGAAACTGCCGCCCATTTCGCACCACATCGTCGCCTACGATTTCGGCATCAAGCACAACATCCTGCGGAATCTCCGCCAGGAGGGTTTTGGAGTCACCGTCGTGCCGGCGCTGACACCCGCCACGGAAGTGCTCGCGATGAAACCCGACGGCGTTTTCCTCTCCAACGGCCCCGGCGATCCCGCCGCGCTCGAATATGCCCACAAGGCCGTTCGCGAGCTGATTGGCAAAACGCCCGTCTTCGGAATCTGCCTCGGCCATCAGGTGCTCGGCTACGCCTTTGGCGGCAAGACCTTCAAGCTCAAGTTTGGCCACCATGGCGGCAACCAGCCGGTCAAAGATCTCCTTACGGGCAAGGTCACCATCACCGCTCAGAATCACGGTTTCGCGGTCGATCCCGACTCCCTGCCCGCCAATGTCGAGGTGACCCACATCAACCTCAACGACAACACGGTGGAGGGCATGCGCCACCGCGAGGCGCCCGTCTTCAGCGTCCAGTATCACCCCGAGGCCGCGCCCGGACCTCACGATGCCACCTACTTCTTTGGCCAGTTTCGCAAACTCATTGAAGAGGGCCGGGGAGCCTGATAGCTTTCGTCACCCCACGGAAATATTCCCTCCATGCCGAAACTCATCGTTACCATGCCGGACGGGAGCAATGCCTCCCATGACTTGACGGAGGACGTCGTCACCATCGGACGCGTCTCGGACAACGTGATCCAGATCGAGGATGCGTCTGTCTCCAGCCATCACGCGGAGATTAAATTCGCCGACGGTCACCATATCCTCACCGATCTCGAATCGACCAACGGCACCCGCGTCAATGGCAACAGCTTCACCGGGGGCCAGCTCTGCGACGGCGACAAGGTCCGCTTCGGCAAGATCGATGCCCGCTACACCTCCGAGAACCCCGAGGACGCCCGCCCGCTGCCGGAGACGGAGGCCGTCGCCGCCGCCGTGGGCGAAAGTAGCGCCCGTCCCCAGGATTTCGCGAACGCGTCGCCGTTCAAGAGCAAGAGCCGCAAGAAAGACCCCATTTCCACCGCAATCCTCTCGTTTGCCGGGGTTGCCGTGCTGGTCTTCATCGGCGCGGTGGTCCTCATCTTCCGTTTGCAGCCACCCCATTAAAGGCCGTGGCGCCCCCGCCGCGTATCCGGATTCCCGCACGTGGCGATGGCGAAGCCGCGCTGGAGCTGCTTGACAACATCACCGGCTTGCCGCCGCGGCAGCCTGCACGCGTATTCCTCTCCCGCACCGCGGAGCATCTGCACGTGCGGTTCGAATGCGAGGACGCCGAGCCTTGGGCGACCATCCGCCGCCGCGACGGCCCGCTCTACACGGAGGAGACGGTGGAGGTTTTTGTGGACCCATTTGGCGATCTTCAGTGCTACTATGAGATCGAGGTGAATCCGCTCAACACCGTCCTGGACCTGATGCTCCGCCGAGTGGGACGCGGCTGGCGCAAGGAGGTCGCCTGGCATTGCGAGGGGCTGGAAACCGCCGTCGCCATGACCGGCGTCGGCTGGACCGCCACGCTTGCGATTCCCTTTGCCGCCTTGTCCGGGTCCCCTCCCGGCCCCGGTGCCCTCTGGCGCATCAATTTCCTCCGGATCGACCGCCCTGCCGGCATCCCCCGCGAGCTTTCCGCATGGTCTCCCACCGGTTACCATACCTTCCACGAGAGCACCCGCTTCGGGTTTATCGAGTTTGCGTAACCGGATATGATTTCGAGCCGCAAATCTCGCCCCGAGCGTGTTCCGAATCCCGGCTCGGAGGTTCAGTGTCCGCAAATGATTAAGATCGGCGTTCCGGGGGAGCGCGAGCTTCCAGCTCGCACGGTCCGGCATCTTGCCGGGCAGTTCCGAAACGTGACCCAAGGCATGAACCGCCCTTTACAGGCCATCCGGCAAGATGCCCGCGCTCCCCGCAGAGCATCGCTCGCCAATACCACAACGGCTACTTTCCATCCGGGACTCCGACCCTTAACTCTTCGGCCCGATTGTTATTATTATGGAGGACTTTGACCTTTTTTCCTACGCGAAGGCTTCCGGGGGAAAAACGCAACCGCCTGAGCCACCGCCGGAGCCCGCGCAGCCCCGTATCTGGTCCGTCGCGGAGATTACCCGCTCCGTCCGCATCACGCTCGAGAATGCGATGGGCGAAGTCTGGGTGCAGGGAGAGATTTGCAATTTCCGGCGCCAATCCTCCGGCCACTGCTATTTCGGGCTCAAGGACGAGAAGGCCCTGCTCTCCTGCGTTCTCTTCCGCTCCTCCGCTTCCGCGCGGGTGGACCTGGCGGACGGCATGCAGGTGCAGGCGCACGGGCGCGTTACGGTGTATGAAGCGCGCGGCCAGTACCAACTGATCGCCAATCTCATCCAGCCCGCCGGCGCCGGCCTGTTGCAGGCCCGGTTCGAGGCGCTCAAGCGCAAGCTCGAGGCGGAGGGCCTCTTCGATCCCGCCCGCAAACGTCCCATCCCTGGCGATCCGCGCTGCATCGGCATCGTCACCTCCCCCACCGGCGCCGCGCTTCAGGATTTTCTCAACATCGCCTGCCGCCGCGCTCCCTGGGCGCGCATTATCATCAATCCCGTGCGCGTCCAGGGCGCCGGCGCCGCGGCGGAGATTGCCGCTGCCATCCACGAGTTCAACTTGCCCATGTTCGAGGGTGTCGTCGATCTGCTGGTGGTCTGCCGCGGCGGCGGCAGCATGGAAGACCTTTGGGCGTTCAATGAGGAAATCGTCGCGCGCGCCATCGCCGCCTCGCGCCTCCCGGTCATCTCCGCCGTGGGGCATGAGATTGATTTCACCATCGCCGATTTCGTGGCCGATCTGCGCGCGCCCACGCCCAGCGCCGCGGCGGAGCTGGCCTTGCCGGACCGCGTCGCCCTGTCGCGCCACCTTCAGCAGGGCCGCACCCGCCTCCAGCGCGCCATCGAAGCCGTCCTGGCGCATCACCGGCGCTCGCTGGATGGGATGATCCGTTCCGCCGGCTTCCGGGCGCCGCAGCGGCTCTTGCAGGATCGCGCTCAACGCCTCGATGCCGCGGCCTCCGCGATCGAGCTCCGCCGCGAGCGCGCCTTCCGCCTCCGGCATGACCGGCTGGCAGCCGCCATCGTCCGCCTGCGCCATTACCGCCCGGACCAGGTCCTGGCCCTCCGCAGGCTGGCGCTTGCGGCGGCGCGCACCCGTTTGCAATCGGCCCTCGCGGCGTCCGTCACCCAAAAGAGCGGCCGCATCGCCCGGCTTGCGGAAATGCTCCGCATCCTTTCTCCGGAGGCAACGCTCGGCCGCGGCTACTCCATCACCTTTGACGCCGCGGGCCATCTCCTCCGCTCCGCTGGAGCCGCAAAAACGGGCGATCTGATCCGCACCCGTCTTTCCGGCGGCGATATCGCCTCGCGCGTCGAATGAGCCCCCCGTAAGCAAAAAGGCCCGGAACCTTGCGGGACCGGGCCTTTGCGAGTTGGTGTGGCTTGGGGATTTAGTCCGGGGCAACCACGTTGTTGCCGGAGCCCTGGCTGCCTTGCATCCAGCCGTTCGCGCCAGAGGTATTGAACAAGTCAATCCCGGTCGGGCCGTTCATATCTTCAAAGGAGCTGTTCAATTGATCGATCGTGGCGCTGTTATCCACATGCACGACGAGCGCCTGCCTGCCTTTCCAGATGCCACCTTTCTCAGTGGTGGTTCCAGACCAGGTCACGGTCGTTTGGCCAATAGACGCCGGATCATTGACGATCAGCGGGAAGCTGGAGTTGGCCGTGTCCGACATGCCCGTCACGTAAGCCCAGTGGTTCAGCTTGGAACCCGAAGGCAGAGCCGAAACTCCCGTTTGGGAACCACACTGGGTGAAATCCGGATCGGCCGGAGGCCTTGGCAGCGGGGTCTCATAGCTGCCGGGCTGATAGAAGCACTGGATGGTCGAAAGGTAAGTCGGGACCAAGTCATTGAATGCGTCGTTGGAATAGGTGACCTGGGTATTCCCGAAGCTGCCGGTGGTTTCCGGATAGTTCGGATACTGGCCGTTGTTATCGACGCCGAACGCCCTGCACGCGAAGCCAATCTGTTTGGCGTTGTTCAGGGACTTCGTTTGCTGCGCTTTGACCTGCACACTGCTGAAGGCCGGGAGCGCAATGCTCGCCAGCAGGGCAATGATGCCGATCACGACCAGGAGTTCAATCAATGTGAACGCCTTAAAGGACTGGCGCAGCCGGATGAGAAGGGGGATTCCCCTATCGGTTCTG
This sequence comes from Chthoniobacteraceae bacterium, assembly GCA_036266845.1. Lineage (GTDB taxonomy): Bacteria > Verrucomicrobiota > Verrucomicrobiia > Chthoniobacterales > Chthoniobacteraceae > DATAXI01. The sequence goes on from DATAXI010000162.1 coordinate 18,004, forward strand.
GGTATTTTCATGTGAGAGGAGTGGAATATTTGGGTGCCCTGTTCGTGTTAGGGAACCGGACTGTGAACCCTACGTCTCCCCCGGCTGCAAATCAAATTATTTTCGCTTGAATTTTTGACCGAAATCTCGTTCGCCGTGCCAAAGCGTTTACCCCATTTTTTTAAACCCGCTCACCGCCAGCGGCGGCAGCCGCAACATGATGGAATGAGACTGTCCCTGCCATGGGATTGGCTCCGCGTGCATCCCGCCATAATTGCCCGCGTTGCTGCCTCCGTACGCGCCCGCGTCGGTGTTCAGAATTTCTTGATAAAAACCTTCACCCGGCACCCCCACCCGATACCCCTCGCGCACCACCGGCGTGGCGTTGATGACAAAGACCAGAGGCGCCCCGTTTCGGGCCTTGCGCATGAAGGCCACCACGGAGTTGTCCGCATCGTGAAAGTCGATCCACTCAAATCCCTCATAGGTATCGTCCAACTCCCACAGCGCCGGCTCATTCTTGTACAGCCAGTTCAAATGCTGCACCAGCCGCCGCAGCCCCCCGTGCTCGGGAAAATCCAGCAGCCACCAGTCCAGGCTCCGCTCGTGGCTCCACTCCGTGCTTTGGCCAAACTCGCCACCCATGAAAAGTAATTTTTTTCCCGGGTGCGCATACATCCAGGCGTAAAAGAGGCGCAGATTCGCAAATTTCTGCCACCAATCGCCCGGCATTTTGCCAATCATCGACCCCTTGCCGTGCACCACCTCGTCATGGGAAAGGACGAGGACAAAGTGCTCATGGAAGGCGTAAATGAGCGAGAAGGTGATATCCCCCTGGTGATACCGCCGGTGGATCGGCTCCTTGCTCATGTAGCCGATGAAATCGTGCATCCAGCCCATGTTCCACTTGAAGCCGTACCCGAGGCCGCCCAGGTACGTGGGACGCGAGACGCCGGGCCACGCGGTCGATTCCTCCGCGATGGTCATGATGCCCGGGAACCGCTCGTAGCACACCTCGTTGCACCGCTTCATGAAGTAAATCGCCTCCAGATTCTCGCGGCCGCCGTGCTCGTTGGGCACCCACTCGCCCGGCTTGCGGGAGTAATCGAGGTACAGCATGGATGCCACCGCGTCCACGCGCAGCCCGTCGATGTGATACTCATCCAGCCAGAAGAGCGCGTTGCCGATCAGGAAGTTCCGTACCTCGTTGCGCCCATAGTTGAAGATGAGCGTGCCCCAGTCCATGTGCTCGCCCTTGCGCGGGTCCGCATGCTCATACAAGTCCGTGCCGTCAAACTCGGCCAGCCCGTGCGCATCCTTCGGGAAATGGCCCGGCACCCAGTCCATAATTACGCCAATCCCGCGCTCGTGGCAGCGATCCACGAAATGCCGAAACTCATCCGGATTGCCGTACCGGCTGGTCGGCGCGTAATAACCGGTCACCTGATAGCCCCATGAGCCATCGAATGGATGCTCCGAGATGCCCATGAGCTCGATGTGCGTGTACCCCATGTCCGCCACGTACCCGATCAGCGCGTCCGCAAGCTCGATGTAACTGAGGTAACGGTTCCCCTGCTCGAAGTGGCGCGCCCAGGAGCCCGGATGCACTTCGTAAATGGATACCGGCTTCTTGTGCCATTCGGTCTGCGCCCGTTTGGCCATCCATTCGCCGTCCGCCCAGTGGTACCGGTCCAGGTCAAAGACCATTGAGGCCGTCTGCCGCCCGTGCTGGCCGTAAAAAGCGTACGGGTCGCTCTTCAGCAGCAGTCCGCCGTGCGAGGCCTTGATCTCGAACTTGTAATGCGCGCCTTCATGCGCATCCGGGATGAAGATTTCCCAAACGCCGCTGCCTAGCAACTTCCGCATGGGGTGATAGCGTCCGTCCCAGCCGTTGAAATCCGCGATCACGCTCACGCGCTGGGCATTCGGCGCCCATACGGCAAAGCTGCACCCTTTCACTCCCTCCATCTCCGTGAGGTGC
>DATAXI010000165.1:0-13641 GCA_036266845.1 Chthoniobacteraceae bacterium
CGCCTGGGTGATGTTATTGAGATCGCCGCCAGTCCTCTCGAGAAAAGGGACGCTTGAGTAGGGAAGTCCGGTGGGATCCTGGAACGCGTTTCCGGGCAGGGGGCCCGTGGGATTCAGACCCTGTATGCCCGGTTCGTAGTTAGCGTCTGCCGAGGGAGGGGCAAAGTTGAGGTTCGCGTCCGGCGAGACGGCTGCGGCTTGTGAGGGGGCGGCTGCGGGCGGCGGGGCGGCCGGCTCCTGGGCCGGGGCCTCCGCGATCACGGAGAGCCAAAGGGCGAGTGGAAGCAATATCAACCACCTCGCGAGCGGCATTGGGCGGAGGCGACTCATGAATCGATGACGGAATCGTTGTCCGTCTTCTTTTTTGAGCGCTTCTTCTTGCGGATGAAAATGTGAGGGAGATCCTCCTTGCGGAATGAAAACGGAAGATAACTGAGGACGCCCACGAGAGGCAGCAGCACCACCATGGCAATCCAGAATATGCGTTGCCTGCGATCAAAAGGCTGGGCGATGATACTCGAGATCACGCACCCGACGACGCCGCACCAGAGGAGGATAATGGCAAAAACAACCGTTCCGTTCCATGCGGCAGCCTGGAGGCTAAAGTGTCTTAGTATCTGCGACATGGAAGGGCGAAAAAGCGGAATTGCGAGATAATGGAGCGCCCGCCGGATTGCAAATCTTTACGGGAAATAGCGGAGCGCCGGGGAGCGGCTCCGGGAGTTCCGGTTGTGAAAGACTGACATCCGCGGCTCTGGCCGGAGGGTTCCTTCATTGGGCAGGCCGCGGGGGGAAGATGACGGAATATCCGGGAGCCGGAAGCGAGCGGTGCGGATCATGGCAGGTCTGAATGACGCCTTCAAGCGGAAGTGATGGCAAAACGTTAAACTGTCCGGCGAACGGCCCAATCGGCAATTCGTTCCCCGGCCTGGCGGAGCAATGCGGCGGCATTGCGCATGGACCGGGCAGGGTCGGGCTCCAGAGTGGCCAGCGCCACCACCAGATCGAATACTTTTCCTGTTTCCGCCTCTTCCTCGCATTGCCCGCACACGGCGACGACCGGCTTGCCATGCCCCCTGGCCAAGCGGGCCAGCTCCGCGGGCGCCTTCCCATAAGCGGTCTGGGCGTCCAGCCGGCCCTCGCCCGTGATGACCATATCGCAGGCCGCGATCCGCTCCTCGATTCCCAGCGCCTGCGAGAGGATTGAAAAGCCCGGCTTCAATTCCGCGCCGCAAAAGCTCGCGAGGCCATAGCCGAGGCCACCGGCCGCGCCGGCGCCGGGAAGGTGTCGATAATCGATGCCCAATTGCTCCGCCACCAGGTCCGCCAGGTGGGAGACGGCGGTTTCCAGATGCTCGATCATCCGGTCGTCCGCGCCCTTCTGGCGCGCATAGACCCGGGAGCAGCCTTCCGGCCCGAGCAGCGGATTTCGCACGTCGCTTGCGGCGATGACCGCCACCGTGATCTCATCCTCCGGCGGCAGGATGCGTTCGATGGCCAGAAAGTTTTCCGGCCTGGGCTCCAGCGGTTCGCCGTCGCTGGTGAGAAACTTCCAACCCAATGCCGCGGCCATCCCCGCGCCGGCATCGTTGGTGGCGCTGCCGCCCAGGCCCACCAGCAGCGTGTTTGCGCCGCGGTCCAGGGCGCGGGACATCAACTGGCCGGTGCCATGGGTGGTGGTGCGCCAGGGGTTGCGCTCCGCGGCGGTGAGCCGGTGGTACCCTGACGCCTCGCTCATTTCGATGACCGCGGTCCCTGTGCCGTCGCGCTCGAGCCAGCCGTGGCGCGCCGTGACCGGCCTCCCGAGGGGATCGCAAATGCCGGGATATTCATCCCAATGCGTGGAGAGCGCCGCGGCAAATCCCTCCCCGCCATCGGCCACCGGGCAGCAATCGATCACCAGGCCGGGAATCGCGGACGCCATCCCTTTCGCCACCGCCTCGGCCACGTCGCGTGCGGCGAGGCTTCCCTTGAATTTATCCGGCGCCAGTAAGACTCGCATCCCCGCTTCCATAGCTGTCCGGCCATTGCCGCCGCAACTCAATCCGCTTCCGCCCACTTATTCGACGTCGCCCGCCCTCTGGATTTCAATCTTGGCCTCGGGCTTGGAGGAATCATACCGGAGGACGTAATTCGTGCTTTCCCGGAGATTGGCGAAGCGCAGGGTCAGCACCCCGCCCTTGATGTGGTAATCGCCCACCGGCTGGAGGAAGTCCCAGTAGGATTGATAAAGGAGCGACTGAGCGTCGAGGAGCTTCCATGAGCGCAGTTTCAGCCAGAGAAGATTGGATTCCGTGCTGCTCGTGGTCGAACCGTTCGGACTGCCAGTCCGCGACGGCCCGCTGACGGTGACAACAAAGTAGTCGACATCGCCATTGGTCTGGGCTGTCAGAACCTTGACGGTGTCCAGAGTCGCCGCCCGGATCAAATTTGAGACATCCACGCGGTGAGGCGAGCCGCCATGCCACCCGAACATCAGGCGTCTGCCGTCCGCGCGGACGTGCGGGAGGTCTTCCTCATTGGGCGCCGCGCCCTGGGAAACGGCGCCGAAAAGGACCAGCGCGGCGATGAAAATACTTGGTAAGTGCTTCATGTCCAACGTGCCCGGCGTCCCGCGGCCCGTTTGCCGCGGGAGGGATGGGAGAATTTTGGATCAATATGGCGGGACATCGGGTGGAAAGATTCGCCCTCCCCTTTCGGGCAAGGGACGTTGCGACAGTAGTGTTGAGAGAGCAGCAATTATGCCGGTTTATCCGGCCTTTCAAAAGCGTTTTGAGAGGGTGTTTTTTCCCGTGCCGGTGCTTGCCAAGCGGGTGGTTTTTGGAAAAGCCTGTTCGCGATGTATTCGGCTTCGGACACCTGCCCCGCCGCTCCCAGCCGCAGTGCGTCCGGCGGCTGGCTGGCTTTGGTCATCCTGCTGGCGCTGGCGTCGCTGGCCGGGGCGTTGCTGATCTATGCGACCCCGGACGGTCTGTTAATATATTCGGGTGATTCGGTCGATTATCTCGAAGGCGCGCGCAATCTGCTGGCCGGCCATGGCTACTCTGCCAGCATCCCGCCCGAGCCGCCGGTCCCGGTGGTCCATTTTCCCCCGCTGTATTCGATGGTCATTGCCGGGTTCGATGCGCTTGTCCACAACGTATATGAGGCGGCCCGGTGGGTGAGCGTGGCAGGATTCGGCGGCTCGGTCTTGCTTCTCTGCGCGCTGGTCTGGCGGGTGACGGAACGCGATCTTACGGCCGCCGTTTTTGCCGGCCTCATTTTCTGTTTCAATCCCAGTCTGCTGCAATTGTTTGGCGGCGCTGTCTCGGAGACCCTCTTCATCCCGCTGGGGATTGCGGGTCAGGCGGCGCTGCTGATTTATCTGGATGGGGAACGGAAGCGCTGGCTGATGATCGCGGCGCTCCTGCTGGGGCTGACGGTGGCGGCGCGCTATTCCGGCGCGGTATGGATCGCCACCGGCCCGCTTACCGTACTGATCTGCGGGCGGGGAAGGTTTGTGGCGCGTTTTGGAAAAGCCTGCGTCTTCGGGCTTGTCTCGGTCATCCCGGGGGTCGCGGAGAGCATTCGCAACAAGATCGTGTCCCACACCGTGGCGGGCCGTTCCCTGGGGCTGCATCCGGTCTCCATCCATCACGTTCTGGACGGGCTGCAAACCATCGGCGGCTGGTTCCTGCCGTGGCGCTTTGCGCGCTGGCCGTTTGGCGTGGCAGTGGCCTGCGGCCTGGTGGCATTGATGGCATGGGGACTGCGGAAAACATGGCCTCAGCGGCCCGCCGGCGCGTTTCCCTTCTGGGTTTCGACGGCGGTCTTTGTGGTCCTCTACGTGGCCCATCTCGTGGTCGCCGTATCTTTCCTTCACTATAATACTCCCATCGATGACCGGCTGCTGGCTCCGGTGGAGGCATCCGCCATCGCGGTGCTGGGCGTATCGCTCGGCAGGCGGAAAGGGAGGGCCGGCCTGCGATGGCAGGAGGCGGTATGCGCCGCGGTGTTGATCTTCTCGCTGTGCCGATATCCTTCCTCGCTTCACAAAGCCCGCCTCGAGAGCGGCGGCTATTTCGGGCCTGTCTGGCGTTCGAGTCAGTTGATCCAGACTTTGCGCCGATTGCCGCCGGATGCGGTGATTTATTCCAACAAGCCAGTGGCCGTGTACCTTGCGCTGGACCGGCCGGTGTGCGCGATGCCGTCGCAACTGAATCCGATGAGCCGGAAACCGGTCGAGGATGCCGACGCGCAAATCGCCGTGATGGAGCAGCGGCTCAAGGCCCGCAACGGGGTGCTGGTTTACTTCGACCGGCCCAATGAAGACACACTTTATGACGGCGGAGTTCCCCTCAGCCGGCTGCACGAGTTCACGGAGGCGGAGATTGAGGCGAAAATCCCGCTGGTCCTCGTGTTGCGAGCCGACGGCGCGGATGTGCTGAAGCCTGCGGGTTCGTGATTTTCCCGGCCCCGCTAGGCGCTCCCGGCCACGCGCTGGAAGAAGCTTTCCGTGCGCATCGCCGCTTTCCCGATGGCGAAATTCTCGACCGCGCGCGCGCGGGCATTGGCGCCCATCGTGCGGCGGGCATCCTCGTTCAACAATAATTCCACAAGCGCCGCGGCGATTGCCGGCGGATCGCGCGGCGGCGCAAGGCGCCCATCCACGCCATCGCGGACAATCTCCGGCACGGCGCTGGCCCGGCATCCCACCACCGGCCGGCCATGCCCCATGGCCTCCGCAAAGGTGAGGCCGAAGGACTCGTAAAGGGCGGGCGAAACGTAAACGGCGCATTGCTCGTACAGGCCGGAAAGCTGCCCGGAAGTGACCATGCCGAGCGCCTCGACCGCGTCCGGGAAGCGCTCGAGAAGCGCCTGGACCGCCGGGTGCCCGGGAGGCACGCCCACGATTTGGAACCGGACGCCGGGAACCTTCTCGAAGACCGCCGGGATGGCGGCGAAAAGGTCTTCCATCCCCTTGCGGGCATTCATGCGGCCAATGCTGAGAACCGTGCGGCCCTCCGGGGGTGTGACATGGGGGGGAATCGGCACGCCGTGGGGGATCACCTCGATGGCTTCCACGCCGCAGGCGGCCGCCATCCGGTCGCGGTGAGCCTGGCTGTGCGTGACCACCGCGGAGGCCCGCCGGGTGGCTGCCCGTTCGCTCCACATCATGAAACGCTCCGGCTGCGTGGGGGTGCGTCCAGCCGTTTCGACCGATTCCGCCAGTGAGGTGTGCAGCCGGACGACCACGGGACACTTGAGCATGAAGGTACTGGCCAAACCGATGCCTTCCCAGTTTGGGACCTCGATCAGGTCAAACCGGTGCTGCCGCGCCAGCGTGGCCAGCCGGCGGGCGACGCCGAAGCTCTCGCCCAGGCCCGGCAGCCAGCGTCCGAGCAGGGGGATCCAATGGACGTCGCAGTAATGCACGCGCACGCCGTCATCCTCGAAATCCTCGACCCGCCCGGCCTTGGCCACCACGATGTGCACCTGATGGCCCCGCTCCGAAAGCGCGCGGGCGATGCGCTGTGTGTAAATGGCGATTCCGCCAAACGTGGGCAGCGCGGGGTAATAATCGGAGACGAAGCAGAGGTTCACGGGTTTCGATGGACGACCGGCCCAACCTGATGGACGGCCCGGCGATGCACGTTAGGTTAACCGGGAATTTATCCTGAAAAATATCCGTCTTTTCAACGGCGGGAGCCAAACAGAGCCCGGAGGGCTCTGAAGGGGCGAACGATCGAATCCCCAAGTCGATAGGTTTTCGAGTTCAGGAGCCTGGTTCGCTCGATCCTGATTTGCCTTAGCGCGTCTTCCGCGTTGAAAATGCTGGAGCCGGGGCTTGGGACGGCGCCGTCCGAGCAAATGGCGATATTGTAAGGAAACCCTCCGGCGGGTTCCGCGGCCACCTTGCCGAAATCGCCGCCATAAGCGGTAAAGGGATCGGCCTGCCCGCCCGGAGAGAAAATCAGCGAGCAGTAAGTCATTTTTTGAAACAGCATGCGCCGGTTCGCGAAATGCCTGGCCAGCAGCGCCTCAAACTCCGCGAGATACAACTCCTTCTTGTGAAACTCGTTTTTAAAGCCCGCCGCATCGGAGTAATATTTCTTCTCCGGGGAGGAGATGACCGCGATGCCGTCCGGTTTCAAGACCCGCTTGATCTCCAGGATCATCGCTTCATGCTCCTCGATGTGCTCGATGGTTTCAAAAGAGATCACCCGGTCGAAAGTGTTATCCTCGCATGGGATCCGGATCGCCGAGCCGTGAAGAAAGACCAGGTTGTCGCGCCCATATTTCCCTTGCGCATGCGCGACCGTCTGGCTGTCGATATCGACCCCGACCACCTTTGCCGCCACCCCCGCCAGCAGATTGGAGCCGTAACCCTCCCCGGAGGCAATATCGAGAACCGTCATGCCGGAGGCCAGCGAAACCGCGAGGGCGTAGCGGTGCAGATGCTCGAACTTTGTTTCATTGGAAACATCCGTGACCAGGCGCTCGCCGGTCCACTGGGGGATGCTGTTTTGGATAGCCTGAGCCATGGAAAAGGGCGGGGAAAGGCCAGCAGGCTATCTCCATTCACATCGGTTTCAACAGCAATCCGCGCGGCGTTACGGCGCGCTTGATCTCCCGGGGCTTTATTGTTACCTGCAACTCCGGCGATGAACACCGATGTCTCCGTCGTCATCCCGGTTTACAACCGGACATCCCTGCTGGGCGATACTCTTGACGCGATCTTCCGCCAGACGCTGCCTCCACGGGAGGTCATCGTGGTGGACGACGGCTCGCGGGAGGATGTGGAGGGATACGTGGCCGCTTATGGGCGGGAAAATCTCCGCTGCATCCGCACCGAAAACCGGGGGGTCAACGCGGCCCGCAACACGGGCGCCCGGGCGGCGCGCACGCGCTGGCTGGCGTTTTGCGATTCCGATGACTTATGGCTCCCGCAAAAGCTTGAGCGGCAGTTCGCTTTGATCCGGCTTGCCCCCGATTGCGAATATTGCCTCGTCGATTTCCAGCCTTTTACCGAGCGGGGGCTGGAGGATTACACCAAGTTCTCGTTTGCGCCGGCGAGTTTCTGGAAGAATGCGCAACGGGACTTTGGCGCGGCGGGCCTTGTCTTCGAGAGTGACATGGCTCTGGAGTTTCTGTGTTTCCAGCCCGCGATTACCTCCACCGTGCTGTTGACGCGCGGGCAGTTTGACAAGGCGGGCGGCTGGAATGAGGCGATGAGCTCGAATCCCGCGCAGGACTTCGAGTTTCACCTTTCGTGCGCGAGTCATCCGCCGGTCGGCATCGTGCGCGAAGTGCTGATGCATTACAGGGTTCATGCGTTGAATTGGAGCGCGGACGGCCTGCGGCAAGACGTGGCAAGCATCGAGATACTCGAGTCCATGCTCGATCATCATCCCGTGGCGATCCGGAATGCGCCGGTTTTCCGCCAACAGATCCAGAGCCGCAGCATCGAGGCCGCGGACCGCGCTTTTTACGAGGCGCGATTTGACTGCTTCCGGGAGCTGCTCCGGCGCGTGCCCTGGAGCCGCCGGCCACCGCGGCTGGCGGCGCGCTATCTGCTGACGCTGCTTTTCCCTGCGCGCGTCTTCCAACGGGTTCACCGCCTCGCACGGCGATTGAAAGGAAGCGGCAATGCCTAAGCTCCGGCAGGGTGCGCGTGTTTCAACCAAAAGGCGGCGCAACCGGCGGCCGCGTTGCGGATTGCGCGGTCGGATTGGGATTTGAAGGCTTTCATTTCATCGCCGGTAAATACCGTTATCGGGTCTCTCATGCGGCGGCTTTCATGGTCGAATAAAGTCAGGCCTCTGCGGTAAAGCTCGCTTGCCCAGAATTCGAATGGGCTGCCGACCTGGTCCGTCTCGAAAATATCGAGTCCCGCGCGTCGGGCGGCAAGGGCCATGCTTTGACTGGTATGAAGGCAGAGATGCCGCGGGGCGTCGATTCCCACCCAGTCCGGACCATAGGTTTTCCACGCATCGCAGCTTGCGACCGGGACCTCCACGCGGCAGACGCCTCCCGGGGCGAGGAGCGTCTTCGCATGGGCCAGGGCGCCGATCTGGCCGTCCATGTGCTCCAGCGAATGGTTAAAGAAAATCATGTCGTATTTCCCCTCGCAAAAATCCTGGAATTGGAGGCGGCTGATCGAGAACTTCGGATTGAGCGCCGTATCGGCGGGAAGAAACGGATCGACGCCCGCCAGATGCCGGAAGCCGCCCTCGAGCAGGCGCTCGAGAAACGCACCGCGCCCGCAGCCGATATCCAGGATGCGCAGGTCGAAGGAAGGGCGCGGCGCATGGCTCAACCAGGGACGCAGCCTCTCGATATGGGCAGCCGGCTTGAGACGGGAAAGCAATGCGCCCAGCGTGCCTTGCTTGAAGACGCTGTAAGCATCCCTGCAGTCAACGAGCCAGCCACGAAGGCATCCCGGACGCTCCGGCACCGGGTCCGTCCCCTCTTCCTTGTAGGAGTAATACAATCCGGAGGGATAGTACCGCGAAAGAGTCGCGGCATCGAGTGAATCGGCCAGCCGCAGGCATCCGCAGCCGGAGCACTCGTAGTAGCGGAAGGCGCCATCGAGCCCGAACATGTGTTCCAGCGCCTGGTGTTCTTTCTCCGGCTTGTTCCCGCAGAAGGGGCATTCGAGGGCTCGATCTTGCATTGGCGCCGGGGCTGGCGCTTCGCATCCGGGTGAGGGGATCAAAGTGGGCGTCAAAGTCATAGGGCAGCCGCCGCTGGGGAAGTCTCGCGCATAGCGAAGTCCACCTTTTCTGTGACCGCGCCCTGCCATTTTTCCGGGAGGGTCGTATTGAGGTTGGGAAGGACATGGAGCCTGGGCTCCAGGTAGCAGTTCTCCAGGTTCTCGCCCTGGCAGTTGAGGAGGAACTGGATTTGGTAAAGCCCCGGCCTGATGGGCAGCCGAACTTTGATCGCCACCTCATGGAGCCCGGGCGAAATTGAAAAGAACCGGTTCGCCTCCCCCTGGCTTTCGCCGGAGACGATCAGATCGCCGTGGTCATTCCAAAGGGCAAAAACAATGATGGCTTCCGGGACGTGGCGGGTGACCTGGAGGCGGCAAAGGATCTCGCACTCGTCCCGGCTAAAACAGGCGTGCTTATCGGGATAGAGTTCCCCCTTTAATTCCCAATCCAGGAACTGATAGGGGCGGGAGCCCGGCTCCCTGGCCGGGGGAGCGGATTGCGCGAGCGACTCCGTTGCGCGCTGGTAGGCATCGATCACGCTCTCGATGGAGCCGGCGTGCTCCAGGCGGCCTTTTTCCAGATAGAGGCCGCGGGTGCACAGGCGCTGCACGGCGCCCAGGTTATGGCTGACGAAGAGGACCGTCCGGCCGCAATCGGCAACGGCGGACATTTTTCCAAGGCATTTCTTCTGGAAGGCGGCGTCTCCCACGGCCAGCACCTCATCCACGATGAGGATTTCCGGCTCCAGATGGGCGGCCACGGCAAAGGCGAGCCGCACATACATCCCGCTGGAGTAGCGCTTTACCGGGGTATCGAGAAAACGCTCCACCTCCGCGAAGGCGACGATCTCATCAAACTTTGCCTTGATCTCGCGACGGCTCATGCCGAGCACGGCGCCATTGAGGAAGACATTCTCGCGGCCGGTCAGCTCCGGGTGGAAACCGGTGCCGACTTCCAGAAGGCTCGCCACGCGGCCGCGGATCTCGATTTCGCCCGAGGTGGGCTCGGTGATCTGGCTGAGGATCTTGAGAAGCGTCGATTTGCCGGCGCCGTTGCGTCCCACCACGCCGAGCACCGCGCCCTCCTCGAGGGTGAAGGAGACATCCTTGAGCGCCCAAAACGTTTCGGTGTCGCCGTTGCCGGCCTGGGCTTTTCCTGGAGATTGGAAACGCCGCAAGAGCGCCCGGGCTCCGTGGGTGAGATGATCCCGCAGCGTATCGTGCCCCGCCATGGCTCCAAGGACGTAGCTTTTCGAGACTCCGCGAACGGAAATGACAGGGTGCGCCATAGGATCAGATCAGGTCCGCAAAGCGCCGCTCCGTGCTGCGGAAGTAGGCAAGCCCGAGGCCCAGAACCACGAGCGTCAGGAGGAAGCTGAGGCCGAGCCCCTCCCATTTTGGGGCGAAAGCCGGCCCCAGGGCGCACCAGCGGAATCCGTCGATGATGCTGGCCACCGGATTGAGGCTGTAAAGCAGGCGCCAGCGCTCCGGGATGACCGTGGAGGGAAAGGCAAGCGGGCAGGCGATGAGGCCAATTCGCGTCAGGAACGGCACGATGTACTTTACATCGCGGTACCGCACGCTCAGCGCGCTGAGCCAGACGCCCGCACTCAGGGCGGCCAGCACCGCGTAGAGGAAAAAGAAGGGGATGAGCAGCAGTTCGACGCGGATCGGCATGCGGTAGCAGAGCTCGAAAACCAGAAAGAGGACGAAGCTGGCCAGAAAATCGACAGTGCCGCTCAGCACCGCGCCCGAGGGGACGATGAGCCGGGGGAAATAGACCTTCGAGATCATGTTCGAGGAGGTGAGCAGCGAGTTGCTGCTATCCGTCAGCGCCGTCGAGAAGAATTGCCACGGCAGCAAGCCGGCAAGGGATATCAGGGGGTAGGGGACGCCGTAGTTCGGGAATTTTGCCGCGTGCCCCAGCGCCGTGAAGACGAGCATATAGAGGAGCGGTTGCACCACCGCCCATGCGATGCCGAGGTACGTTTGCTTGTACCGGACCAGAATGTCCCGCCAAACCAGGAAGCCGAACAGCTCCCGGTAACGCCACAGCTCCGCAACATCCAGGCCCACCGCGCCGCGCCGGGCGCGGATCAGGCGCACGGGGCCGGGATGTTCCTTTGGATGGGATTCAGCGGGGATGGGAGAAGTGGCACCCTTGGCCGGGGCCGGAACGGAACTCATGCGGGAAAGAATGGGCAGGTCTGATGCGGCCTTTTTCTATACTCCATCCGGCAGGAGCTTCCATCTGAATTTTTTTATCATCGCGGCGCGGGCCGGTTCGCCGGGATGGGATAAAGCCCTGCCGAGCCCAACGGGACGCCATCGCGGACGATATTGGACTCTGCCATGGGAGGCAGGGTTTCGGCGATCTTCTCGAGCAATCGCTCGTGCTCGGAGGGGTGAGCCACCGAGGAGTCGGTCACCAGGTACCGGATTTTCTCCTTCTCCAGCGCGGCGAGCACCTGCCCCGGGGTTTGGTAGAAGGATTGATAGCCGCTGCCGCTCCAGGTGCTGGAGGCGAGCAGCTTGCTGGCACGCTCGACGATGTAGCTGGGCCGGTGGGGATCATTGATGGCCACGTCGGCGATGAACATCCCTTCCCCCCGCGCATCGGACGCCACCAGGATGGGGCCCTGCCCGCCGGCGAGCGCCGCCTCCGCCAGCAGCTCGAAACCGCCCCATTGCTTGCGAGGAATGCGGAACGGGGAGAGAGCGGACGCATTGCCGATGGAGCCGTAACCGGGCTCCGGCGCAGGGGAGTGCGGCAGGTCCGGCGCCAGGAAGAAAATGGCGAGCATTCCCGCGGCGATCACGCCGCGGACCGTGGTGCAACGGCCCAGCCCATGAAGCCCGGCCATTGCGAGGACGATGAGGGCGGGCATCGCCGGCATCAGGTGGCGCGCCTCCAGGCCCACCGGGGTCAGGCATTGGAATATCCAGACCGCAATCACCAGGGAAAGTGAGCAGACCGCGATGGCCGGCTTTTGCTGCTTTGGCCGCCTGGGCAAAAAGAGAAAGATCACCCCGAGAGCCGCCGCCGCCACCAGCATCCAGCCCAGCGCCACGCAAATCTCCCGGGCATAATAGCCCAGCGCCATGGTGGTGAAATGGAGGGAGGGGTTCGGCTCCTCCCAGCCGCCGCGTCCCTGGTTGCGAAAATGCCACGTCCACGGTCCGGCGATCACCGCCACAATGAGCGCGGCGACCCAAAGGGAGGGCCGTTTCAGGAGAGCGAAACGGCGGGTGAACAGGATGGCAAGCAGCGGCACCAGCGCCAGCGCGAGCCCCGTGCCCTTCGTCATGATCGCCAGGCCGCCGCAGATGCCAAAACCGATGGCGCCGCTCCATTCCGCGCCCTCGAGGTAGCGGGCAAAGTAGCAGACCGCCCCAAACATCAGGAGCGCCACCAGCGTCTCCGCCATGACCATATTGGAGTATTGCTGGACCAGCGGCAGGGCCGTGAGCAGCACCGCGCCGGTAAATGCCTCCACCCAGCCGAAAACCCGCCAGAGCCACCACCCCATCACCATCGCCAGGGCGACGCCCAGGGCCAGCACCATGCGCAGGATGGTCGCCACGCCGCCGTGGAAGACCGCGGCCCACAGCGCCTGGGCCAGGTAGAAGACGGGCGGCCAGATTCCCAGGCCGATCTTGGGATAATGCCGGTAGTATTCGTCCGCATAGCGCAACGGCGATTCGTGGAATCCGCTGGCCAGGTAATCCCGCACCATCAACCCGGTCACGAAATGCGCCGCCTCATCGGGGTGCGAGCCGAGTTCGCTGGATTCCGAGCCGCTGGCAAAATGGAACAGCATGCCCGAGGCCAGGACGATGAGGTACAGGAGGATCAATCCCCACGAGGGTGGACGCCGTTCGGCGTCGATACTGGTACGGCTCGCTTCCATGAGGTTCTATTTACCGCCTGCTCAATGTGGCCACCACGGCCCGGTGTTTCGATCTGCGATTGGGTTCCACCTGGCAATCTTCAACGCTCCATCCCGGCCCCGCGAGCACATAATCCAGGCGCAGCCACGGCTGGCCCAGCGTGAATGGGTTATGCGTATCACAGGGAAACGTGAACCCGAATCCCCAGCCGGCATGCGGGAAGCAATCCGTGACGCCGGCGGTGATCACGCGATGCACATACCCTTCCGACGGCATATTGAAATCCCCCATCGCCACAAAGGGACGCTTCTCCTGCGCCAGCACGAAGGCAAATTCCCGGGCCAGTTGCACCCGGGCGGTCATCGCCTCCGCGAACGACATGTGGTCGGAGGCGCGCCGGTTGCGCCCTGCCAGCTCCTTGATGAGGCCCAGGCCGGCGAGCTTTGCGAAATCTCCCCGCGGCGTCGGCAGATGGACAGAGTATATATCCAGGGGCTCTCCCTGCCAGGAGACTTGCCACACGGCGGCGATTGGCGCTCCCCGCCAGGTGGGCCATGCGAGGATTTTCCCGCCCGCGAGGGCCATCTTTCCAATGAAGACGAATTGGCCGAGCTGGCGCACTGTCCTCGCCGGATAAAGGCGGCGGTAGAGGACGGATGCGGCCCCGGAATCCTCCAGCACGAGGATATCCGGGTCCTGGGCATCGATGAAAGGCTTTAAGGTCTGTCCGTGATTTTGCGCATAATTATTTGTCATCACCTTCAGCTTTGCCGGCGCGCTCCGGCCACCGGTCTCTAAATAATAGGGGACGTGCAGAAGGAATATTATCGGAGCGGCCGCGAGCGTCCAGTAGATGGCCGCCGGCGCATCTGCCAGGAGGGCCGCAGGCAGCAGAATGATGACGGGTAGCAAGAAAAGATGCTGAGGTAGATAGAGAAGAACCGCGAGCGGCCAGAAGCGTTCTCCTAGGAGATGCATAGCGGCAAAGA
This sequence comes from Chthoniobacteraceae bacterium, assembly GCA_036266845.1. Lineage (GTDB taxonomy): Bacteria > Verrucomicrobiota > Verrucomicrobiia > Chthoniobacterales > Chthoniobacteraceae > DATAXI01. The sequence continues at coordinate 13,576 of DATAXI010000165.1, forward strand.
GCAACGCAAGAGCAAAAACGTAGCTAATAATTGCGAAGCTGACGAGGCGTTGAAAGAGCCTGGCAG
>DATAXI010000170.1:0-14700 GCA_036266845.1 Chthoniobacteraceae bacterium
CGTTTAGGCCGCTTCTTACGAATATATTATGACTTAACCTTCTCGCGCCGATGGAAATTTACAAGGATCCGGCATTCGAAATGGCCTGCGAACAGTTTCGACTGGTCGCCGATCATCTGGAAGTCAACGAGCACCTGCGTCAGCGGATGCTTATGCCCAAGCGGGCACTCGCCGTAACGCTGCCGGTCCATATGGATGATGGGTCGATTCGCATATTCCAGGGCTACCGCGTCCAGCATCACCTGGCGCTCGGCCCCACCAAAGGGGGCACGCGATTCCATCCCGGCGTCTCCCTGGGGGAAGTGGCGGCGCTGGCCATGTGGATGAGCTGGAAGTGCGCGCTGGCTGGCCTCCCGTATGGCGGGGCGAAAGGGGGCATCACCCTGGACCCGGCGGCTCTTTCGGCGCGGGAGCTGGAGACCGTTTCCCGGCGATATATGCAGGAGATGATCCCGTTTGTCGGGGCGCGCACGGATATTATGGGTCCCGATATGGGGACCGGCGAGCAGGTGATGGCCTGGTTTATGGATACCTACTCGGTCTATATGGGCTACGCCGTGCCGGAGATTGTGACCGGGAAGCCGGTTTCCATCGGCGGCACCATCGGGCGGCGGGAGGCTACGGGGCGCGGCGTCGCGTACCTGATCGAGCGCACGTTCGACACCCTCAAGATGCGCGGCAGCGAGTGCACCGCCGTGGTCCAGGGCTTTGGCAATGTGGGCAGCGTGGCGGCGGATTGGCTGGCCCATCATGATGAGGTGAAGATCATCGGCATTGGCGATGCCTTCGTGAACCTTCACAACCCGGGGGGCATCGACATCCCGGCGGCGCTCGATCACACCCGGCGCCATGGCTCGCTGGCTGGTTTTGCCGGCGGCGACCAGATTACCCCGGATGAGCTGCTCACGCTGAAGTGCGACGTGCTGATCCCCGCAGCTCTGGAGCGGGTCATCACGGCGGATATCGCCGCCCGGCTCCAGTGCCGCATTCTGGCGGAGGGAGCCAACGGACCCACGACTCCGGACGCGGACCAGATTCTTTTTCAGCGCTGGGATGAAATTTTCGTCCTGCCGGATATTCTCTGCAACGCGGGCGGGGTGATCGTCTCCTATTTCGAGTGGGTGCAAGATCTGCAAAACTTTTTCTGGAGCGAAACCGAGGTCACCGACCGCCTGTTCCGCATCCTGGAGGGGGCCTTCACGGCAATGCTCAAGCGGGCGAGGCAGCGGAAGATTCCTCACCGGATCGCGGCGATGTCGATAGGAGTCGAGCGGGTGGTGGCGGCGAAGGCCTCGCGGGGGCTGTTTCCATAAGCGGCGCTAATGAAACTCTCCGCAAAAATGCGCAGATAACCGAGTGTGAAAAAAAGTTATAAAAAGTTGTTGCGCGTCTCGTTTTTCTGCCGTATAACTTTTCCCAGATTTAAAAACTGTTCTGGGGGGAACATCAGCCCTTCGCGGCCACTCGGTCGCGGGGGGCTGAATTTTTTTAGGGGGATGAACCTTTTCTGAAGCGGACTGAATGACGCTGCCCCCTTTTACCCCGCTCCAATGGATCCTGGCGGCCATCGCGGCCCTCTGCATCGGCCTCTCCAAGAGCGGCTTTCCGGGCGTGGCCATGATTTCCGTCCTCCTGATGGCGGAGTTGATGCGGGCCCGGGTATCGATCGGGGTGATCCTGCCCCTTCTGATTTGTGGGGACGTGCTGGCCGCAGGCAGCTTTCGCAAGCATGTGCGCTGGCCGTACATCTGGCGCGTCCTGCCGGTTACGCTGGCGGGCATCCTGATCGGTTACTGGCTGCTGAAGCTGCCCTTGAGGGAGGGATTCTTTAAGGTCCTGATCGGCGGAATCATCCTGGCGCTGGTGATCTTGCAGGGGATCCGGATGCGCAAGCCGAGCCTGGGGCGGGAGCTGCCGCCCGGCGGGCCAGCGGCGATTGGGGCCGGGGTGGCCTGCGGAGTCACCACCATGGTGGCAAACGCCGCCGGACCGGTGATGGCCATCTACCTCATTGCGATGGGCCTGGCGCAGTTCGATTTTGTGGGCACCAGCGCCATCTTCTTCCTCATCGTCAACCTGGTAAAAATCCCCTTCAGCCTATCGCTGGGCCTGATCAATGCCCGCTCCCTTTCGCTCGATCTCGTGCTGGCTCCCGCGGTGGCTGCCGGCATATTCACCGGCCGGGCGTTGCTTGCCCGCCTCCCGCGCCGGGCGTTTGAGATATTGGTCCTGTTCCTTGCGGGATTGAGCGCCGTCAAATTGATGATCGACGCCATCTGACGATCCTCCTTTTCATTGGTCCCTGTTCATCCTTCATAATCCTCTCCCATGGTTTTGACTTCCCTTACCCGGTTCCGTGATTGGGGCCTGCTTTTCCTGCGGGTGGCCCTCGGCGTCTTTTATATCTATGCCCACGGCTGGCACAAGCTGGCGGCGGGGGCGCGCTATTGGGGGGAATTGGGCGAGGCGGTGCGGTATGTGGGCATCCATTTTGCCTATCCTTTCTGGGGGCTGATGGCGGCGCTGGCGGAGACCCTGGGCTGCGTGATGCTGATCCTTGGGTTCTGTTTCCGCCCCGGGTGCATTCTTCTGTTCTGCACCTTGTTTGTGGCGTCCGCCAAGCTGCTCCACACGCATGCGGGGCTGGAGGCCGCATCGCATCCCATTGAATTGGCGATTCTCTTTTTCGCGCTTATTTTCATCGGACCGGGGAAATACAGCATCGACCGGAGTTAAATATCCATGAAGCCCGCGATCCTGGCTGGCGCGTTATTATTGCCATGCGCGCTGCTGGCGCAGTCCCCCATCCCATCCCCTGCCCCGGCTTATACGACAGCGGTTGCGGACCCGACGCCGGATTTCACCAGCGCGATCCGGACGCCGCCGACTCCGGAGGCGCCGCGCATCAACGGGCCGCGGATTTACGGGGAACGCCCGGGGCGCCCGTTCCTCTACCATCTTCCGGTCACGGGCAAGCGGCCGGTCACGATTACCGCGCAGGGGCTGCCGGGCGGGCTGATCCTGGATGCGGCCACGGGCAATATTACCGGCTGCGTCACGCAGGGCGGGGAACATGCGGTGACCTTTACCGCGCGGAACGCCGCGGGCATGGCAACGGCGACGATCCGTTTCGTGATTGGGCCGGTGATCTGCCTGACGCCGCCGATGGGATGGAATAGCTGGAATTGTTTTCACGGTAATATTGACGATGCAAAGATCCGGGGCGCGGCAGACGCAATGTCCGCCTCCGGGCTCATCGATCACGGCTGGACGTACATCAATATGGATGACCGGTGGGAAGGCGCGCGCGATGCGGCCGGCAATATCCAGCCGAGCCCCAGAATCCCGGATATCAAAGCCCTGGCCGATTACATTCACGGCAAGGGGCTGAAGGTGGGCCTTTATTCCTCGCCGGGGCCGCGCACGTGCGGCGGAGCCATCGGCTCCTGGGAGCATGAGGATCAGGACGCCGCGACTTATGGGGGCTGGGGGATGGATTATCTGAAGTATGACCGGTGTACCTACACCAATGTGGAAGATATTGTGCGCGAGGAGCTTTACGCGAAGCTGCTTCCGCCGGATAAGGCGAAGGAATTGGAAACCCTGTCCCGGGAGGCGGCGGCGCTCGCCCCGACCAATCCCAACCACTCCCGCGCATACCTGCCCCGCACGGCGACGCAATTGCGGAACGAGGGCGCCAGCTCGCGGGCGACGCTGGACGCGGTCCACGCGCGGATGGAGGCGCTGCATCAATTGGCACGCTCGCTTGCGCCGGCCCAGGTGGAGCAGATCGACCTGGATGTCGAAAAGGAGCCGTATCAAACAATGCGCGCATCCCTGGACAAGGTGAACCGGGATATCGTTTACAGCTTATGCCAGTACGGCAGGGCCAATGTTTGGGAATGGGGCGCCGCCATTGGCGGGAACTTGTGTAGAATCACCGGCGATATATCCGCCGACTGGAAAAGCATCGAGCACATCGGCTTTAACCCCGTCGGGCTGGAGCGATGGGCTGGCCCGGGCCATTGGAACGATTATGACATGCTGGAGATCGGCAACGGGCGGCTGACCCCCGATGAGAATTACACGCATATGACCCTCTGGTGCATGCTCTCCGCGCCGCTGCTCATCGGTTGCGATATGACGAAGATGACCCCGTTTGTCCGCAGCCTTTTTACCAATGACGAGGTGCTGGCCGTGAACCAGGATACGCTGGGGAAACAGGGGTGGCGCGCAAAACGACAAGGGGCGGCCGAGGTCTGGATGAAGCCGCTGGCGGATGGGAGCACCGCGGTCGCGTTTTTTAATCGTGGCGACTCGCCGGCGGCGGTCTCCGTGCAATGGACCGATCTGAAACTGGCCGGCCCGCTGAGCCTGCGCGATCTCTGGCGGCAGAAGGATCTCGGCTCCCAGGCGGCGGGTTATTCCGTCCAGGTTGCGCCGCACGGCGCGGAGTTGTTTAGAGTTTCGAAAGAAACTCAAACGTCCGGTCGCTAAAACCGGGCAGGTCCTCGTGGCCAAAGTCCGGATAGATCACGATTTCCTTTTCCGAAGTGATCTTATTGTAAGCGGCAAACTGCGTGGAGGGCGGGCAAATCCGGTCCATCAATCCGCAGCCCAGGAGGACGGTTGCGCGGATGCGCGGCGCAAGGTGCTGGACGTCGATGTATCCGAGCTTCGTAAAGATTTCCCGCTGGCGCTCATGCCGCGGGTCGTACCGGCGAAAGTAGTTCCGGATTTCCTCATAGGCATTCTCCGCGAGGTCCATCTCCCAGACGCGCTGGTAATCGGACAGGAAGGGGAAGACTGGCGCGATGCGCTTGAGCCCCGGCGCCAATGAGCCGCAGGCCAGCGTGAGTGCGCCGCCCTGGGAGCCGCCCATCGCGCCCATGCGTTCCGCGTCCACTTCCTCGAATGAAGCGACGATTTTTGCCAGTTGCGCCGTATCGAGGAATATCTGGCGGAAGGTGAACTTGCGCGGATCATCATCCAGGCCGCGGATGATCTGGCCCTTGAAGGTGTTGCCGCGCACGCCGCCGAGGTCCTCGCTGATGCCGCCCTGGCCGCGGCAATCGAGCGCGGCGATGGAGAAGCCGAGCGCCGCGTATTTGAGCTTCTCGCCCCACGAGCCGGAATCGCCGCTATAACCGTGGAACTCAAGGACCGCCGGGTGCGGCTTCGGCGCGTTTTTCGGGCGCAGATATTTCGCGTGGATGCGGCTGCCGCCGACGCCGGTGAAGAAGAGATTGAAGCACTCCGCGTAGGGCGCCTGGAAAGCGGCGGGTTTCAATTCGACCTTGGGATCGACGGAATTCATCTCCGCGAGGGCCTCCTCCCAGTATTGGTCAAAGTTCTCGGGGCGGGGATTGATCCCCATGTAAGTCCGTAACTCTTCCAGCGGCTTGTCGATCAAAGGCATGGCCGATCATTTACAGGAGCCCCCGACGCGCCCGCAAGCGCGATTGTACGCCGCTCATGGATTGGGGTTGCGGGATGCGAACCATGCCGGTACGAGGGCGGCGATGGCGATGAGGCTGCCCGCGGAGGGCAAGTATTGGAAACACCGGACCAAGATACGGTGAGCAGGCCGGGGCGGGATGGCGTTTTCTTGCGGCGAACACGCCCTCTTATGCCATTGCCTCTCTTAGTGCCGGAAACGGATGCCGCCGAGCCCGCGGCGGATATCGCCCTCACCCAAACGCCGGCGCCGAGGGGAATGCCCCGAGGGTCCATGTGGAAGCTGGCGCTGACGGTGATCGGCCCCGGGTTGGTGGTGATGCTGGCGGATACGGACGCGGGGAGCGCGATAGTTGCGGCGCAAAGCGGAGCGCAATGGGGCTATCGTTTATTGCTTCTGCAATTGATACTGATTCCCATTCTCTACATCGTCCAGGAGATGACGGTCCGCCTGGGCCTCGTCACTCGCAAGGGCCACGGTGAGTTGATTTCCGAACAGTTCGGCAGGGTCTGGGCGTGGGTTTCCGTAGGCACGCTGTTGGTTTCCTGCATTGGCGCAATGCTGACGGAGTTCTCCGGCATTGCCGGGGTGGGGCTGCTCTTCGGCATCCCCGCATGGATCAGCATCCTGCTCACGATCATCTTTCTGGTGGTGATGGTGGGGACGGGCACTTACCGGCAGGTGGAGATGGTGGCGTTGGCCATCGGCCTGGCGGAGTTCGCCTTTGTGGCCGTGGCGATGGTGTCGCATCCCAGCGGCGCGGCCATGATGCAGGGGCTCAGCCATATGCCGCTGGGAGACCGGCAATATCTCTTCCTGCTGGCGGGCAATGTGGGCGCGGTGATCATGCCGTGGATGGTTTTCTACCAGCAATCCGCGGTTGTGGACAAAGGGCTTACGATCTCCGACATCAAGCCCGCGCGCTGGGACACAGCGGTCGGCGCCGTGATTACGCAGGCCATCATGGCGGCGATCCTGATCGTGGCGGCCACCACGATTGGCGCGCGCAATTCCAATACCTCGCTGGATACGGTGCAGCAAATCGCCGATGCGCTCATTCCCTTCCTCGGCTCATTCTGGGGCAAGCTGGTGTTTGCCTGCGGAATGCTGGGTGCGGCGCTGGTGGCCACCATCGTGGTCTCCCTGACCGCGGCGTGGGGCCTGGGCGAGGTGACCGGGTACAAGCGCTCGCTGGCGCTGCATCCGTTTGAGGCGCCATGGTTCTACGGTGTTTACGTGGCCAGCCTGCTGGTGGGCGCGGTCGTCGTGCTGTCCGGCATTAACCTCGTGAAGCTGGCCATCGGCGTGAATGTGATGAACGCCCTCCTGCTTCCGATCGTGCTTGGTTTCCTGTTTCTCCTGGCGCGCAGGGCGCTGCCGGAGCCGTGGCGTCTGAAGGGCTGGTATGCCTGGACGGTGGGCATCATTGTATTGCTGACCGCCGGCCTGGGCGTCTATGCCGGGGTGATGGGTTTGTGGCAGTAAGCGGCGCCGCATTTACCTGCCGGTTTTCCCTTCGCTTCCCTCCCTCAGGTTGACGGGTTCAATAATAACCCGCCAACCCCTTCCCGGCCGCTTGCCATGCAAGCGGGATTACTTCTTCGGGGCAAACGCCCGAACATAGGCGACCATCGCCTTGACGTCGTCGTCGGAGAGGCTGTCCTGCGGTTTCATCAAGGTCTTGCCATCGGGATCCTTGAAACCCTCCTTGATGGTCTTGATGGCATCCGCGTCCGTAAACTTCGCCTGCACCGCCGGATCGGTATAATCCTTGCAGCCGAGTTTCTTGCCCATGGTTTTCTGGCCCTTGCCGTCATCGCCGTGGCATTTGGCGCACTTATCGCCCCAGATCGTTGCGGCGTCGTCCGCCCGGGCTGTCCAGGAGGCCAATGTCGCCATTGCGAGGGTTAGTATGATTAGTTTCTTCATAGTTTGTTTATCTTATAGGTTGGCTCGTTGTTGAGTGGACGAACCTTGAGAAACCATGATGCAAACGAAGGGAGCTTTTTCAAGTGGATTGGCTCTGTTTAACCGATACTGTCAATACAATGCCAAGATTTGGTTACCAAGCCGAATCCCAATCCTTGCCAAGGTTTCGGCAATTACTGTTTAGCCTCCGGCCCGCTTTCCGCTGATAGGATTCTCCGCAGTTAATTAGCTCCCTGATTTATGACTCCAGAAAAGATACCCGGCGCCGCCCCGGAGAAGAAACCCCGGATTCGCCTGCTGCAAAATTGGCTGTGCCTGTGCGGTATTGTGGTGGCTCTCGCGAGCCTCTTCTGTTTTCTGCTTTTGCTCCTGCTGGATGCGATGGCGCACTCCGCCAATCCTTACATCGGCATCCTGACTTACATGGTTTCGCCGTTTTTCCTGTTTAGCGGCATTTTCCTTACCCTGGCGGGTCTCTTCTGGGAGCGATGGCGCGGGAAAAGGGCGGGCCCATGGACGCCAACCCTGCAAATCAACCTCAGCAGCCGGCGCGACCGGCGGATGCTGGTGCTCTTTCTCCTTGGGAGCGTATCCTTCCTTCTGGTAAGCGCGGTGGGCAGTTACCAGACTTATCACTTCACGGAGTCCACGGAATTCTGCGGCGCCACCTGCCATACCGTCATGGAACCGGAGATGGTGGGACACTCCCAGGGGCCGCATGCGCGGGTGGAATGCGTGGCCTGCCACATCGGCCCGGGAGCCGCGTGGTATGTGAAGTCCAAGCTTTCCGGCATGTACCAGGTCTATGCGACCATCTTCGATAAATATCCGCGGCCCATCATGACGCCGATCAAAAACCTGAGGCCGGCGCAGGAAACCTGCGAGCAATGCCACTGGCCGGCAAAGTTTGTCGGCAATATGGACCGCACTTACAACACCTTCCTCAGCGATGAAACGAACACGCCATACACGGTGCGCCTGGTCATCAAGGTGGGCGGCGCGGACCCAACCCACGGACCTGTGGGCGGCATCCATTGGCATATGAATGTCGGCAGCAGGGTGGAATATATCGCCGCGAAGCGCCAAAGCGGAAAATGGGTGCCGGACGAGACGCGGCAGAACATCCCCTGGGTACGGGTGACGGACAGCCAGGGCGTTGTCTCCGTGTATCAGGTAAAGGGATTCAACCTGCCGGTGGCGGACCAGAAAATCCGGATTATGGATTGCATCGATTGCCACAACCGGCCCGCGCACGCGTTCCAATCGCCGGATGATGCGGTTAACCTTGCCATCTCCATTGGCCAGATCGACCGCAGCCTGCCGTGGGCCAAGAAGGATGCGCTGATCGCGCTCGGAAAACATTACTCGAACCAGACGGAGGCGATGCAGGGAATCGCGACCACGCTGGCCGGGAAATATCCGGTGGACAAATTTCCCAGCGAGCAACAGCAGAAGAGCGTCCGCACGGCGATTGCCGCGGTGCAGCAGATTTATCGGGATAATTTCTTCCCGGCGATGAACGCCTCGTGGGCCAATTATCCGAATAACATTGGCCATAAGGATTGGCCCGGCTGCTTCCGCTGCCATGACGGCGCCCACATGGCCGCCGATGGCAAGACCAGCATCAAGGCGAATGACTGCAACGCCTGCCACACGATCCTCGCGCAGGGGAGCGGCGCCGATCTGGCCCTCCTCAGCCCCAACGGCTTCAAGTTCAAGCACCCCGCGGACGATGTCGATGGCTCCTGCAATGATTGCCACTCTGGCGGACTTTGACCGGCAAAACCGGCGGATGATTTATCCCCGGCCCGCCAATTTCCCCCATGGATTGCGCGGGAGAAAAATCCGCAAGAACGGCGAAGCGATTCCCAAGGAAGAGGAAGTGGGCGGTTCGCGCCCCTTCATTCTACAGGGAAACAGGAATCGAAGCCGGAACTGCCAAAAACCATCAACCCGCAAAAACTGTGAATCAAAAGCCAACGCAGGAAGAGAGCTTATCCAATCATTAACTAAGCTGCGCAAAACAAAAAAGGGAATCTGATGAAATCCGTACCAAACGCAACGCCCGGCCCAGGCAGGCCGGCCGCGCCCTTTCACCTCCCGGGAGCCGCCTCCGCATGAAGATGTTTGTCGCCGGGATGAGCTATAAAACCGCGCCGGTGGAGGTGCGGGAGCGGCTGGCAATTCACGCCACACGCCTCGACTGCTGCGGATGCCGGCTGAAGCTGGCGGGCGGGCTGTCCGAGGTGGTGCTGGTGTCCACCTGCAACCGGGTGGAGGTCTACGGCGTGGGCGAGGGCGCCGATGCGGCATCCCTGTTCCAAAACCTACCGGGCGGGGCGGCGGCGGATTTTTCCCCGTATGTCTATTACAAGGAAGACGGGGCCGCGCTGGATCATCTCTTCTCCGTAGCCGGCGGCCTCGATTCCATGGTCCTGGGAGAGACGGAGATCACGGCGCAAATCAAACAAGCTTACCAGACCGCGCAGGCGGCCAAACTGACCGGAAAAGTACTCAATCGCGTCTTCCAGACCGCGTTGCAGACGGCCAAGGAAATCCGCACCCGCACGAACATTGGCCGCGGCGCGGCATCCGTGGGCAGCGTGGCCGTGGAGCTGGCGGAGCAAATCTTTGGGCGGACGCTGTGCGAGAAGACCGTCATGATCCTCGGGACCGGCAAAATGGGAGAAGGATGCGTACGCCATCTTTGCAAGAAAGGGGCGCGGTCGGTGCTGGTATCGAACCGGTCCTTTGACCGCGCGGAAGCGCTTGCGGCGGATATCGGCGGCACGGCCATCCGTTTCGACCGGTACCTGGAGGCCATGGCGGATGCGGACATCGTGGTAAGTTCCACCAGTTGCCCGCACACCATTCTTTACCGGGAAGAGGTGGCCAGGGTCATGGCGGCGCGGAGGCACCGGCCGCTGGTGCTCATCGACATCGCGGTGCCGCGCGATATTGCGGGAGACGTACAGGATATCGACAACGTCTATCTCTATGATGTCGATGACCTGGAAAAAATCGTGCGCGAGAATGTGCGACTGCGCGAGCGGGAGCTGGGCCGATGCGCCGGCATCATCGAGCAACGCAGGGAAGCCCTCCTGTCAAAGATTTATTCCGGACCAGCCGCTTACCGCCAGCCGAAGCCGGAAGCCCCGTGGGCATTCGGCGGAATTGCGGCCTGCCAGGGCTAGTTTCATCAACAAAGAGAATCACCACACAACCAACCCAAGGAACCAAGCACCAGGAAACAGAAAGCAAACACCATCCACTAGAAAGTAACCCTGACCAACCAACATGAAAATTAAAACTATCCTCCTCCTATTGATAGGAATGGCGCTGGCAATGCCGGCGACGCGCGCGTTCGCGCAAAGGACGCAGGGCGGCAGTAATTCCGGCCTGTCCGTCGGCGCGTCCGGCACGGGCGCGTTCACCGGAGCCATGGCCGGCCTTACCGGCACCAACTACGGCATTGAAGGCACGGCCCACGATTTCTCCCAGACGTCGTGGATCTCCCGCAATGACGTCTGCGGTACGTGCCACGTCCCCCACGCTCCCGATCAGTCACAGATTGTCCCGCTCTGGGAACACGCCACCACGACGCAGTCGTTCAACGTATTCCAGAGCGCGCAGTTGACGTCATTGGGAATCACCATCCCGCAACCAAGCGGCGTCTCGCTGGCATGCCTGAGCTGCCATGACGGAACGCTGGGGGTCAACCAGTCGTTTACCGGCATCACCGGCAACGGCGGCGTTCCGGTGCCCATGTCCAGTTGGAATAACGCCTATGTTATCACCGGCACGGGCAGCAGCTCCGGCAATGACCTCTCCCATGTCCACCCCATCTCCTTCAACTACGATACGGTGCAAGCCGCCGAGCCGCAGGAGTTGAATCCAGCCACCGGCCAGGTTCCGACTTACATTCCGAATCAGACGCCGGGCATCTGGAGCACAAGCTGGCCGATTGGCAAAGCCGTGCTGGTGGGCGCCGCGCCCAATGGCTCCGGCGGCACCATGGAATGCGGAAGCTGCCATGACGTGCACGCCCAGATCGGCGCAGCCGCCAGTGGCGGACTGCTGCTCAAAATAGGCGGTGTCGATAACAGCGGAGGCAACCGCGGCTCCACGCTTTGCCGCACCTGCCACATCAAGTAACACCCGGTCCATAACCCAATCCAACCGCGAACGAGGCCTTCATTTCCGAGGGCCTCGTTTTTTCATTCACGGCGGGCCGCGGACCGGAGGTTACGCAAATATTGACGATGGATTATCAATATCCGCGTAGTCCGGAATTGTCCGGATACGGAAGATCGTTGCCATGCAAAGAACGTTCCCATTCAAACCCCGGATTCGCATGAAAACGGCGTATCGCACCTTTTTTGCCGCCGGACTCGCGGCTCTACTTTCCACCTCGGCCGGTTATGCGAGGTCCAGGCAACCCGCCGCGCCCGTTTTCTATCCTCCCGCGCCGGATGATCCGCACATTCAGTATCTCACCAGCTTTTCATCCGAGGAGGGATTGCAGGGACAGCGAAAGTTTTATACCTTCATCGTAGGCACCGAGAAGGTGCAGCGCCCGATTCTCAAACCGTATGGCATCGCGGAGAGCCCGGGCAAATGGTACATCGCGGATACCATCGCCTCCGCCATCGAGATCGCGGACCTCAACAAAAAGCGGCTCCGTTATTTCCAGCCAAATAGCGAAGGCTCGATCCGCCTGCCGATTAACATCGCGGTGGACGGCGATGGGACGCGCTATGTCACCGATACCGGGCGCAATCAGGTGCTGGTTTACAAAGGCGACACCTATATTGGCGCGATTGGCAAGACCGGGGAAATCAATCCCGTGGGAATCGGCCTCTCGAAAAGCCGCATCTATGTGAGCGATGTAAAAGGACATTGCGTCCGCGTGTATGACAAGGGAAGCCGAAACCAGTTATTCACCTTTCCGAAAAGCGGCACGGGACTGAACGCGCAACTCTATTCCCCCACCAATCTTACCGTCGATACCCAGGGCAATGTTTACGTGTGCGATACCGGCGCATTTCGCGTGACGATGTATGACGCGGATGGAAAATATATCCGTACCTTTGGCCGGCAGGGGCTGGAGCCGGGGACATTCGCAAGGCCGAAGGGCGTGGCAGTGGACCGCGAGGGCCGGCTTTACGTCGCCGATGCGGCAACGCAAGTGGTACAGTTATTCGATCCCCAAGGCCATCTGCTCATGTATTTTGGCAATCCGCTGAGCGGCACTGGAGACTCCACCTGCATGCCGGCGGGGATCGCGGTGGATTACGACAACTTGGGTCAATTCCAGAAGTTTGTCGCACCCAACTTCAGCGTCGAGTACCTGGTGATGGTCGTCAACCAGTTTGGCGGGCACAAGATCGACGTATTCGGGTTTGGCCATAAAAAGTGAACAGGCCTTAGCGGTGAACCGGCTGAATATTTATCGGGGGACCGGCGCAGCGATCTCTCTTTGCGGGCTGCTGCTGATGGCCGGCTGCACCTCGCAGACAAAGTATCAGGTGCTCAGCACGCTCTTTGACGGAGTGCCTGCGCCCGGGGGTGGACAGAAGGTGGCCTCGGCGGCGCCCGAGGAGGGGCCGGTGCGGCGCTCGCTTTACCATCCCGTGCCGCCGGCGCCGGCAATGAGCCACAACACGGTGCACCCGCCATTTGCCGATCAGCAGTGCGATGCCTGTCACGATTCCGCTTATTCCCAAACCATGAAGGGCCTGATGCCCGCGCTTTGTTTCAATTGCCACGATAACTTTCTGGCCAAGGCAAAAGTCACTCATGACCCGTGCGGCCTGGGCCAGTGCACTTCCTGTCATAACCCGCACGCATCGCCCAATGAGAACCTTCTGGTCAAGACCGGCAACGCCCTCTGCATGGACTGCCACGCCGATACGCTGGGCAAGGGAAAGATCAAGCATCCGCCGGCTCAGAAGGATTGCCTGGGCTGTCACGATCCGCATGCCTCCAACAATAAGGGAATGCTGAAAAAGCCGGAGCTGGATACCTGCTTCTCCTGTCACGATAACTTTCTCAAGACCGCAAAGTATAAGCACGACCCCGCCGAGAACGGGGATTGCGCGGAGTGTCACAACCCGCATGCGTCGGACGATAAAACGCTGCTTGTGAAGACCGGCAGAGCCCTTTGCCTGCAATGCCACGATGACCCGTTGGAAAAAGCCAAGGATACCCACCAACCCGTCGAGGATGGATGCCTGGATTGCCACGATCCGCACGCCTCGAATGTGAAGAACATGCTGAAAAAGCCGATGGGCGTCCTCTGCTACGACTGCCACGACGATTACAGCAAGGCCGACAAGTTCGTCCACGATCCCGTATCGAACAACGATTGCATGAGTTGTCACGACCCGCATAAGTCAAAGGTGGATAACCTTCTCATCAAGGCCGGCGTCGATCTTTGCCTCCAATGTCATGATGAAAGCGATCTAAAGAAGGACAAAGCGCATCAGCTTTTCCCGAAGAAAGATTGCGTCAGTTGTCACGATCCGCATGGCGGCAAAGACGAGAATTTCCTCAAACCCGCAGCTCTGAAACTGCTGCCGCCAAAATGATTGCGCGTTTCCCAAGTCAGAAGAAACGCCGCCCAAACCGCCCGGTAACCCGGTGGCCCGGCCTTTGCCTCCTGCTCGCAGCGCTGGCAACGGCCCGGGTGGCCCACGCGCAGGAGTATAACGAGACTATCCTGGAGCCGCAGGCATTGCGGCTGCAGGTAACCGGAGCCTACGGCGGTGTGCTCGCGGAAGGGGATTACTCGACGGACAGCGTCATCGGGCAAAATGGCGCCACGGGGACTTACGAGCAGATTTTCCTCGGTCCCGTGTTTGGCCTGGACGCCGCCGGCTCCATTTATCATCCGAATCTCCTCAGCTTCACCTTGGATGGCGAAATCTCGCCCGGATACGCGATCGAAAAAACGCGTTCTTCGACCTATAACTCCGATTCCGGCACCGGGTTCACGATTCTGGGCAATTATGACGCCCGCTTCACCTTCCTGGGAGAAAAGCCCTATCGCGCAACGCTGTACATCACGCAAAGTTACACGGACCAGGACCTGGATGAATTTACGCAGACGCAGGTCGATACCTTCACTTACGGCGGCACGCTGGGCTATCAGAGCGGCCCGGTGCCATTTACCCTGGGAGCGGCGGAGCAATGGCAGAATACCTATGGCGGTCCTTACCAGATTACTTCGCGGCAGGAATCCCTATCTTTTGACGCCCGCAACACGCGGGTCTCCGGCGAGTCCACGCTCGATTATCTTTACAATGAATACG
>DATAXI010000172.1:0-9781 GCA_036266845.1 Chthoniobacteraceae bacterium
GGCCTGGGCTCCATCCATCAGCTCCGGCGCCTGGAGGTGGCGCGGGATATGGTCCACGGGTTCGATGGTCCCGATCTCCTGGCTGGGCGCGCCGGCCTCCAGGTCCTTGAACTTGCGGGCGGTGACCATGACGCGCGTCTCGAGGGAGGCGACGGCCTGATTGTAGCTGTCCACGGAGCGGCCGAGGCTTGTGCCAAGTTTCTCGATATGACCGCCCATCGTGGAAAGCCGGTCGTAGAGGTCGCGGCCGAGCCTGGAGATTTCCTGCGCGTTCTTCGCCAGCTTTTGCTGCCGCCAGCCGTAGAAGATCGCCTTGAGCAGCGCGATGAGCGTGGTGGGGGTGGCGAGGATGACGCGTTTTTCCGCACCGAACTCGATGAGCGAGGGGTCCCGCTCCAGCGCCGCCGAGAAAAACATCTCGCCCGGCAGGAAGAGGACCACAAATTCCGGCGTGCGCTCAAATTGCTCCCAGTATGCCTTGCGCGAGAGGGCCTCAATGTGCGTGCGCACATGCTGGGCGTGACGGTTCAACTGCTCCATCCGCGCGGCGTCATCGGGCGCATCGAGCGCATCCAGGTAGGCGGTGACAGGCGCTTTCGCATCGACAACGATGATTTTCTCGCCGGGCAGCTCGACGATCATGTCCGGCCGCAACAGGTCCCCTTCCCCGCCGGTGACGGTCTGCTGCTCCTTGAAGTCGCAATGGTCCACCATGCCGGCCATCTCGACGACGCGGCGCAGTTGCACCTCTCCCCAGCGGCCGCGGACATTCGGCGCGCGCAATGCCTTTACCAGATTGCCCGTTTCGGCGCGAAGCTGCTGCTGCGTCTCGAGGAGCGATTTCACCTGGGTCTGCAAGGACTCGTAAGCGCCGACGCGGTCTTTCTCCAACTCGCGGATTTGCTTGTCCACAGTCTCCAATGCATCCTTCACCGGTTTCACCGTCTCGGTGATCGCCTGCTGGCGTTTTTCGAGATCTCCCTTGGCCGATTCCTGGAATGCGCCAAGGGTTTCCTTCGCCAGCTCCAGGAAGGATTGGTTGTTCTTCCGCAATGCTTCCGCGGAGAGAGCGTCAAATGCATCCTTGAGGCGCGCCTGCGCGTTTTCCATGAGCGCCAGTTTTTCCGCGGCTCCCTTGCGCTCCTCGCCGGCGCGGGCTTCCATCGCGGCCAGTTTATTGCCCAGCTCCTGCCCCTCTTTGCGCAGCTTCTCGCATTCCGCAATCAGCAACGGCACGCGCCCCGCCTGCTCCCGCGCGACGGCCAGGTCCACGGAGTTGGCGGGCGCCTGATTTTTGAAATAAAAGTACGCCGCGGCGCCGCCAAGGGCGATCCCGATGAGGAGGGTTACGGCGAGTTCGAGAAGATGAAAGGCGAGATGAAGCACGGAAGAGAATGAATGGATTATGAAACCGCCGGGATGCTGCTCCGCCCGCGTGGCGAGTGTGAGAGGCGCTTCCGGTTTTCCTCATTCATAATTCATACGCCGCATTTTACAATTCATCCCCGCATTTCCACTCGCGTCCGGCGATGTCGTATTGCATCGCCACGCGCCATGTCGTCTTTCCCTTGCCAAGCACCGTTCCCGGGAGGATGACGGTGGCGCTCGTGCCGGTGAGGCTTACGGATGCGGAGGTGTAGGGATCGAAGACCACGCTCTCATCCTGCCTGCGGATGGCCTCGCGGACAAATCCGCGGGCGCGCCAGTAAGCGGCCTCCTGCGTCTGGTCGCGGTCGTTCATCTCGCGCCAGCCTTCGCGCAGCATGGGGGCAAAGTAGGCGGTGACCATGGCGGCGGCGGCCAGCACGATGATGGCGGTGGTCCGTATCCGCCGCAGGCGCCGGAGGTGATCGCGCTTGCGCGAGCCGCAGAGATCGGAGACGGGCTCCATCTGCTCCATGCCGTCGCGCCAGTAGAGGGTTTCCTCCGGGATGAGGCTGTTCTCATACATCCGCTTGAGCTGGGGATAGGTGTACGGCCCCTTCTGCTCGCCCTGGATGTGGATGAAGAATTCTTCGTTGAACGCCACGGGGGGAGGATTGCTGATTCGGGCAATTACCTCAAATCCCCATATTGGCGAGAGCGACGGCCACGCGGTTGGCCAGGGAGGCCAGCTTCGGGTGCTCGGCCTCGAGGGCGATGAGGGTGTCCAGGGACTCGGCCTGGTGGGCAGGCTTTGTCTCCCGCAGCTCCGCCCGCAGATCGGCCAGCAGATCGAGCAATTCCTTCTTCGAGGCGTCCGGGATATTGCCGGAGGCCTGCACGCGGGATTCAAGGGCACGGATACGATCTTCTACCATGGGAGTAATTTAATGGGATTTTTTGAGCCTGCGCGCATTAAAAAAAGTTTCGGGAACCACTGAATAGATGGGGGCGGCGCTTGCTGCAAGTGCCTGGGCCGAATTTCAAGGAGCCGGCGAGGCTGATCTCTCATGCCGGAGGAAGATTGTTGCTATTTTGTGGTTTTGCTCGAGACGGGCGGGTTTTCCTTGCGGCTTTAAAGCTTGTCCCGTCACTCCGGCCCGATTCGCGGGTATCCTTGGCTGTCTTGGCCGGCTGCCTGACGGATGGAGAGTTTACGCTTTAGCTTTTGGTTGGCTTTCCGGACTGTCCGGCAAGATGCCGGACAGAGCGAGCTGGAAGCTCGCGCTCCCCGGGGGGGAAAATCGATATGGGTCCAATGCCGATAAGGGGAATTGGGAATTCGTTGGATGTGGTCAAGAGCGCTCAGGCGTGGATGGAGGGGAGAAAAGCGCCTTCGGGGTGCTGGTAAAAGCCGAGCGTCATGAGGGAAAGCGGCTGGGTGATGCGGAGGCCGTTTTCGAGCGCCCAGCGGAGGAGGTCGCCGTTGCCGGCGGGCATGAGGAGGCCGGGCTCCGGCAGGTCCTGCGCGGTGGCGATGAGCAGTTTGGCATCCTCATTGGTCTCGCCCACGGTATGGCCGCGAAAATGGATGCCGGTGGTGTACCCGGTGATGCGCCCTTCGCGACGAACGACGCGGAAGAAGCCGAGCCGCAGCGCCTCGGAAATATCATCCAGGCGGGCATAGCCGTGAAGGCGCAGGCAGAGGCGGTCGCACGCCTCGATATCCCCGGGCTCGCCGGGGCCGACGTTGCGGACGTGCGCGCCGATGGGCCTGCCAAGGAGGCAGGCGAGCATCTCGCGCACCTGAAAGCCGAGCTTTGTGTAGAGGGCGAGCGAAGCGGTGTTGTAGGCCGCCTGGACGAGCCGCGTGCCCGCAAGGCCGGCGAGATGGGCGCGCTCGAGCAGATGCTCCATCATGAGGCGCCCGGCCTGGCTGCCCTGGGCATCCGGCGATACCGTCACGGGGCCGATTGCGCCCACAGGCCGGTACATTTTCAGGAAAGCGCTGCCGACGATGCTGCCTCGAGTCTCGGCAACCACCCCGTAAGTGAGGCGATGGGAAAGGCGCGCCTCGATGACTTTTACGGCGACCTCCCCGGAGCCCCAATCGTCCGGGAAACGATGGGCGGCGGCGATGCCGCTGAAGGCCTCGTAGCAAATGCGCCCGCATTCCGCAGCGTCGGCGGCGATTGCGGGGCGAAGGTTTATTTGCATCCGTCCCTCACTGCCCGGGGGGCGGAATTAAGGCAAGCAGCGAAAATCACGAAGGCTCGACGACGGAGGCGGGCTCGGACCGGAGGATGGGGAGCGTGGGCCGCGGGAGGCGGCGGCGCATTTCCATGATGGGCCGCTCGATCCAGCGCCACGACATATTTGCGAGCACGATCGTGAGCGGGATGAGGATCAGCGAGCGGTAATTGGAGTCGAGGATGCGACCGAGGATTCCGGCATGCGGCAGGAGAAGCTCCGTGAAATCGTGAATGAGGAAAATGGAGTAACTCATCTGCCCGATGCGCCCGAAGGATTCATTATCGAGCAGCCGGCCCACTGGGCCCTTGAAGCCGCGGGAGGCTTTCTCCGAAAGCCAGACGAAGGCGAGCGAGGCGGCGAAGGGAATGAGGACTTCCTCATACCACGGGGCGTAATGGATGGCCTTAAAGGTGAAAAGGAGGAGGTATGCCGGCACGCCGATCCAACGGGCGGTCCAGATGAGGCGGCGCAGCAATGTTTGATCCGCCAAGCCGAGCCGGGCGACGCCCAGCAGCGCGCCAAGGCCCACGGCATCGCACGAGGCGAAGGGCGAGACGACCCAGGCGATGCCGGAGAGATTCTGCCGCAGGCAGATGAAGCGCCAGATGATGCCAAGGGAGGTGAGCAGCATGAGGGCGAGCGGCAGCCGTTTGCGCGGCAGCCAGAGGATCATGAAAGGCAGGACCATGTAGAACTGCTCGAGGAAAGAGAGGGACCAAAGCGGGGCGAAGCGGCCATTCCACTGGCCTGTAACCAGGGTCTGGATATTCGAGAGGAAAAAAGCGTTCCACGGGAGGCCATCGCGCGCGCCATCCACATTGCAAAGCGCGGTGAGCCCGAGCACCAGGAAGTAAGTGGGGCAGATGCGCAGATAACGCCGGAAGTAAAACTCCCGGGCCGCGCCGCCCAGGGCCATGCGGCCCTCCTCCATCTGGCGCCGCAGTTTCAGCAGCGTATTGGTGGAGAAATATCCGCTGAGGACAAAGAGGAACGTGACCCCAAAGCCAGAGAGGAGGATGGGAGGATCGATGAAATGGTGCAGCATCACCACGGTGATGGCGACGGCACGCAATGCATCCAACTGTTGAAAGCGGTCCCGCGGGGCTGAACCGCTCATGAGATTACCCTATGCATTGACTGAGAATTAAACGGTCGGGTTTGAATGGTAGCGCGGCGTGGATTACCCCACGGTGGGCGGTAAGTTACACCCCTGTAATCGACGGACAATTTGGATTTTCATTCACGCCGATTTTCACCCTTCCGCGCCCACGCCCGGCGCGAGAAATCCGGCCGCGCAAAAGCCGACGATGCGCTTGAGGACCGTCTCCGGATCCGATGCCTTGCAAAGGCCCTGGGAGGTGACTTCCAGCAATTGGGGATTGCCCGCCGTATGGATAAATGCGCCGGTCGTAAAGTGCAGACGCCAGCGCACTTCTGCCCGGCTAAGGGACGGGCAGGCGTGTTGGAGCGCTTCGTGAAAACGCTGGGTTTTGTTGGCAAATTCATCCTGCATGAGGGGCTTCAGGTATGAGCCGGGATCGGTGAGGCAGTATGCGAGCAGACGCGGGTAAAACCAACCGCTCTGGGAAGCCTGGTTGATCAGCTCCAGCGGCGGCCGCAGCAGGGCTTCCAGGATTGCCTCCACGGCCAGCGGGCGTCCGCCGGCTGCGGCCTCCAGCGCGCCCAGCAGGCGCAACCGGTGATCATTGACCGGCTGAAACCGCCGGCGGAGCACGGCCAGGATGAGACCGTCCTTGGAGGTAAAGTGGTAGTTCACCGCGCCCAGATTTGCCCCCGCCTCGGCGGTGATAGCCCGCAGGGAGGTGGCCTCGAAGCCGTGCTGCGCGAAAAGGCGCTCGGCGGTATCCAGGATGGCTGTCTTGGTGCCGCAGGGAGAAGAATGGGGCGAATGCATGGTGGCGGAAATGGGGATGATCATCTATAATTCAAACGCTCGTATGACTCAAGCTCCGGTCGCGCCCACACTCTCTCCGTCTCCGATGCAAGGCTGGCGCAGAATCTTTTCCGCCCTCAGGCACAAGAACTTCCGCCTGTTCTTTTACGGCCAGCTCATTTCCCTGATCGGCACGTGGATGGATAAGGCGGCCGAGCCGTGGCTGGTGTACAAGCTCACGGGATCGAAAATCCTGCTGGGTGTGATCACGGCTGCGGGGACGGCGCCGATGCTGATATTCTCCTTCATGGGGGGCTCGCTGGCGGACCGGCTGCCGAAGCGGTCGATCCTGGTGGCGACGCAAAGCTGCATGATGGTGCTGGCGTTTACCGAAGCGTATCTGGTGTGGAGCGGCCTGGTGCGTCCGTGGCAAATCATCGTGCTGGCATTGTTCGGCGGGGTGGCGATGGCGTTCGACATGCCGGCGCGGCAGTCGTTTGTCATCGAGATGACGAGCCGGGAGGACCTGATGAACGCGATCTCGCTCAATAGCTCGATCTTCAACGGCGCGCGGCTGATCGGCCCGGCCATTGCGGGGCTGGTGATGGCGAAGAGCATCGGGCTCTGTTTCTTCGTGGATGGAATCAGTTTCCTGGCGGTGATCGCGGGTTTGCTAATGATGAAGCCGCCGCGCCGGGAACCGGTGGCGGCTCCCACCTCCGCGCTGAAACATGCGCTGGGCGGACTGGCCTATGTACGGCAGAACCGGCGCGTCCTGACGCTGCTGATGCTTTTCAGCGTGGTGGGAATCTTCGGCTGGTCCTACGGGGTGCTGATGCCCTCCTTCGCGCATGACGTGCTGCACATGCAGGAGGGAGGCTACGGCATCCTGATGTCGGCGGCGGGGTTCGGCGCGATGATCGGCGCGCTGGTGACGGCGGCGGTGGGCCAGTCGATGCCGCG
The DNA here is from genome assembly GCA_036266845.1 of Chthoniobacteraceae bacterium. GTDB lineage: Bacteria > Verrucomicrobiota > Verrucomicrobiia > Chthoniobacterales > Chthoniobacteraceae > DATAXI01. The sequence goes on from DATAXI010000172.1 coordinate 6,473, forward strand.
AAGGCCGGCAGTGTTCGGCGGGGTGTGGCTTTTTTCCGGGATGCTGCTGCTCTTTTCGATGACGCGGACCTATCCGCTGGCGCTGCTCTGCCTTGCGGTGGGCTCATTCGGGATGATGATATTCATGTCCACCTCGAACACGCTCATCCAGACGAGCACGCCCGACGAGATGCGCGGGCGCGTGATGGGGGTGTGGGCATTGATCTTTGGCGGCATGATGCCGATCGGGAGTCTTTTCTCGGGCACCATGGCGCATTGGGTGGGAACGCCGGCCACCATCGGGTTTGGCGCGGCGGTCAGCGGATTGGCGGCGCTGGTGACGTGGCTTTCGATTCGCCGGCGGCGCGCTTCGCCCGAAAGCGGAGCTCCCAGAACAGGAAGTATGGGAGAAACCACGGCAGAGACGCCCATCGCCACAACGCCTCCAACGCCCGGCGCCTGAGGCGGCGGCGCTCGCCCAGGAGGGCGCGGAAGAGGCGGAGCGTATCGAGATATTCCCGCACGATCAACCGGCGCGCCGCCGAGCCCGGGCCGCCGCCGGAGGCCGGCTCCGTTTTCTGACGGCAGAGCAACATCCAGCGGTGCCCGGCGGTGCGGCGCAGGAGGCGCTTGAAATCCATCCGCCGGACCGGATGCGTGACACGGGCGCCGGCAATGAAGCTGCGCCGCAGGGAGCGCATGCGCCAGGCCAGCTCGATATCCTCGCCATAGGCTTCGGTGAAATCTTCGTCGAAACCGCCGAGCCTCTCGAAGACATCGCGGCGAATCGCAAGGTTGCAGCTCCAGTACGCGCCGCCGGCAAGGTTTTCGACGATTTCATCGAACGCGAACGCGTCCGGCGCCGGGCATTCCGTGCGGCCTTCCATGACGTCCGGGCCTTCATTTGCCGCGGCGGCGTAGGCGTCCAGCCAGCCCGGCTCCGGGAGGCAATCGTCGTCCAAAAAAATGAGCCATTCGCCGGCGGCGTGGCGCGCGCCGTGGTTGCGGTTTGCGGCTGGGCCCCGGCGCGGACCCTGGAGGTGGTGAACGCCGGCCGGGACGGGTGAATGAACGCCGTCGTCCGTGACAATCACTTCCTGCCCGGCCGATTGATCGAGCACGCGGCGCAGGCACTCGCGCAATGGCCCGGGGCGGTTGCAGGTGGGAATGATGATGGAGAATCTTATTCCCACAGGTCCCTCCAATATTGGTAATGCGGCGAGACGAGGCTGATGAGCGCCGCGCCGACGTCGGCGGTTTCCATATCCTGACGGGCCATCACGGTCACCGCGAAGTGGATTTGCTTTATGTACCGCGCGAACGTCAACCGTCCGCCGGCGCGATTCCAGCGCCAGTAGCGTTCGAGAACGCGCCCCATGCTGTTCGATCCGATTTGCCAGGCGATGAGTTCGGGATCGTAGATGACCTTGCGACCGCGCGCCAGAAGGCGCCGGCCCAGGTCCGCATCCTCGCCATGCTCGTGGCCGGCATCGTAGCCTCCGGCCTCGGCTGCAAGATCCGCGCGCAACAATGCCGCAGCGGTGACAAAGGAGCCCTGCCCGGAGAACGCGCCCGGCGCTCTGAGAAGATGCCGGCCCCGCCAGCGGTCCACGGCGTTGCGGGCCTCCTGCTGGGTGATGAAGCCGCAAACGGCCGCCGCGTTTTCCTGCTCGATCCATTTCACTGCGCGCGCGACAAAATCCGGCGGCAGAAAAATCGCGGCATCGCAGCTCAAGACCACCGGGTGGCGCGCTTCCGCCATCGCCCGCGCGCGGCATGCCCCGCGGCCCGTTCGCCTGTCCAGCCGGATCACCCGCACGCCGGCAGCCTCCGCGATTTTTGCGGATCCATCGGTCGATCCGTCATCGACGACGAAGAACTCCGCCACCGGCTGCCGCCGCACTCCCTCGATGGCGCGTTGCAACGTCGCCGCGCCGTTATGGCACGGGATATAGGCGCTAATTTCCATGGGCCGCCAATTTGAGCACCGCCTCGCGCACCTCCTCCACGGGGATGCGATTCATGCATTCAATATGGTGCGCGCAGACCTGGCCCCGGGCCGCGTGGAGATAACAGGGGCCGCACGGCATCGGCACGTAAAGATTGATATTTCCGGCGTACCCAAGATTCGCCGCCGTGCGCGAGCCGCCGAATAAAATAACCGACGGCACGCCGAGGCCGTTGGCCGCGTGCATGAGGAAGCTGTCCGGCCCGACATGCGCGCGAGCGTGCGAGAGCACCGCCATGGACTCCCGGAAGCTCAACTGCCCGCCGAAGGAACGGACGCCCTCCAGCCGCAGCTCCGTTTGATCGCCCAGTTGCACCATGTCAAAATCGCTCCGCAGGAGCGGGACGAGCCGCTCCCACCGGTCCGCGGGCCAGGTCTTCACCGGTTCCTTGCTGCGGGTGTTGAGCGTGAGGAGGGGTTTCGAGAAATCTTTCAGGCGCGCTTTTGCCTCCATCCTTTCGGCATCCGTCAGGCGGACCTCGGCACGGTATTCATAATCGGGGATGCCGACGGCTTTCATCGATTCCGCGAGCACGTTTTCGCCGCCGCGTTGGTGCTCGATGATATCCAGATACCAGTGTCGCAGCGAGACATAAGTCTCGGGGCCATTGAGGCGGTGGATGTGCGGATCGTGGCTCAGCAGCGTGGGATTGGGCGTGATGCAATTGATGCGCAGCCTGGGAAAACGCCGGGCAATGTGGCGGCAGACGATTGCGGTGAGCAGCGTATCGCCCGGCGCGCCGAAGCCATCGCGAACGGTGATCCAGGCGCCCGGCCTCAGCCAATGGAGGCGGCGCAGCAGCCAGCGATTCACGTGCCAGCGCACCTTCCCCTGCAATCCCCCTTCCGGGCGCAGCGCGGCTTCAACCATGGGCCTTCTCCAGCAGGATGCGGCATCGGCGCGCGGTATCGGCCCAGGTCCAGCGCCGGAGGCGTTGCTCGAGGTCCTGCTGATCGATGGCGGGAGGAATGGCGGCGAGGTGCGCGGCCATCGCATCCTCGATTGCGCGCGCATTATCCGGCGGCACCAGCGTGGCGAGCGCCTCGCAGCCATAGCGCGCGAGTTGCTCGCGAAATGGCGGGATGTCCGAACAGATCACCGGTTTGCCGAAAGAGAGCGCCTCGGCAAGCGGCAGGCCGAAGCCCTCATAAGTGGAAGGCAGCACGATGCAGGAAGCCTGCGCGACCAGTTTCTCGACCTCCGCGGGAGGCACATCGCCGGCCAGCAGCACGCGCCAGTTCAGCAGCGCGCGATTTTCATCCAGGAAGAGGCGAATCCGGGTGGCGGTGGCCTCGCTGGCATTGAGCCCCGGACCGCTCAA
>DATAXI010000182.1:0-44689 GCA_036266845.1 Chthoniobacteraceae bacterium
TTGCCGCCATCCACGATCACGAGGTCCGGCAGGCGCACGGGGACAAACGCGCGGGCGGTTTCGTGGCCGTTTTCATCCACGGCGATCTCCTCCGGCTCATTCGCAAGGCGGGCCACGGCTTCGCCCGCGTTTTCCTGGGAATACTCGGCGGCATCGGGGTTGCGCTCGCGGGCCTCGAGCAGGATGCGGGAGTAACGGCGGCGGATGACCTCCGCCATGCTGGCAAAATCGTTTTGGCCCTCCACGGTTTTCACCCGGTAGCGGCGGTAGTTTGAGCGGTCCGGCACGCCATCCTTGAAGGCGACCATCGATGCCACGATGTGGGTCGTCGAGATATTGGAAATGTCGAAACACTCCATGACGCCGGGCGCGTCCTTGAGGCCGAGCGCATCCTTGAGCGCCCGCAAATCCGCGGCGGGATCAATCGCGCTGGGCAGCGTGTGGCGGGTAAAACGGCGCATGGGGCGCGTGGTCTGGCGCAGGTTCTCGATCATGTCCCGCAGTTGCGCGGCCCGCTCGAAGTTGAGCTCCTTGGCCGCTTTGCGCATTTCCTCGTCGAGCACGTCCAGCGATTCGCGCGATTTGCCGGCGAGGAATTCGCATCCCGCCTCCACCCGCTCGCGGTATTGCGCGGCGGTGATGTCGGCCAGCTTCATCGGCACCTGGTAGGTGGAGCTTTTCAGCTCCCGGTCCGTGGGCACGCCGCGGCCAAAGGTGAGAACGCCAAAGCGCTTCCGCATGAAAGCCAGCGTCTGGCGCAATGCGCCCGCCTGCGCGAACGGCCCGAAGTAGCGGGCCTGATCATCCTTCTTGAACCGCGTCAGGCGGAAGCGCGGCCACTCGCCGGCCATGTCCACCTTCACGAGCAGGAAGCGTTTGTCATCGCGAAAAGAGATGTTGTACCGGGGCCGGAATTCCTTGATGAGGCGGCCCTCGAGCAGGAGCGCCTCCGGTTCCGTGCGGACCGTGTGGAATTCGAAATCCCACACGCTATCGAGCAGGGCGCGCGTCTTGATGTCCGCATTGCCCTGGCGGGAAGGGAGAAAATAGGAGCCCACGCGCTTGCGCAGGTCGCGCGCCTTGCCCACGTAGATGACCCGGTTGAGCCGGTCCCGCATGAGGTAAACGCCGGGTTTGTGCGGGAGATCGTGGACCTTTTTGGCCAGGTCGGGCTTAACGGAATTGGCGGCGGCGCTCACACCACCAAACTAACCGCAGATTCGCCGGGATTTCCGCTAAATTCTAAAGCAAAGGACGGTTTCGCCCGAGCGGTCCGGTGCTCAGGGGCCGGCTGATTGCGAACGAAATGAACGCCCGGCCTATTCCTCCGCGTGCCGGCCGCGGGTTTTGACGAATTCCGTGACGCCCCTGGTGGCAAAAGACAGGAGCATGGGCCGGAAGGTTTTGAAGAGGAATTGGAGGATCACCAGCCAGAGGCCGGCTTTCTCGGCCTGGCGGACGGCTTTGTCGCTCTTGCGCTCGACGTATATCTTTTTTTTGCGTGCGGGCAGCTTGGAGAGCAGCAGGCCCAGGAACGTGGCGCCGCCGATGTACGCGGCCTTGTTCTGGTGGAACGACTGCTTCAGGTGCGTGCCCACGTCCAGGTCATGGCGCAGCAGGCCCGCATTGTGCGCGATGCGGGCGCGGGCGCGCTCCAGCTCCGCGGCCAGCTCAGATTTCAGGTTCGGTTCAACCATTGCTGATCTTTCTTGAGTTCGTCCAATGTTGCGGTGAAGACGGCGGTTTTCAACCGCATCACGGCAATGATCGCCGCCAGGGCAGCCACGGCAAAGTGGATCACCGCCAGCGCCAGGATCACCCATCCGGGCGAAACCCCGAGCGCCTGCGCGATGAGCACCGTGAGCGCGATGCAGAGGAAGAGATAGCCGAAGACGATCACCGATATGGCCAGCGCCAGCAGGCCGATGATGATGCCGAAATGAAGCAGCGCCTCCTTCGCCTCAATACCGGCGAGCGTGAGGCGCACCCGTAAATAGGACGCGCCGCCAGCGCACATTTCGCGCACATGCTCGAGCAATCCGCCGTATTGTCCCTGGCTGCCTGCGGGCTGGTCCGCCATCCGGTTTTATTTCCGGAAAATGAGGCCCAGGATGAAGCCGAGCCCGAGGGCCGTGAGGACGGCGCGGGTGGGATTCTCACGAATCCACTCTTCGCTCTCGCCGCGAAGGTTCTGGGCGCGGTTGCGGGCTTCGCCGTAGGCGTGCTCGGCCTTGCCGCGCAGTTCGTTTACCTTGCCTTCGGCGGCGGAGCGCAACTCGGCGGCTTTGGCCTCCGCGGCGGCGCGCAGGTCATTTACGGCCTGGGTGGCGTGTTCTTTGCCGTCGTTAAACTTGGCGTTGGCCTCGCCGGAGGAGGCTTCGGGGATGGGTTGGTCTGACATGGTTTTGGTCTTTCCTGGTTGTAAAGGTAAATGGCGTGTTAGCCAATAGCTCAAACGGATGAAGTGGCCGGGATGCGCTTGGGGTATTTATTTCTCGCGAAAGATGATGCGGGCTTTTGATAAATCGTAAGGGGAGACTTCCACCTCCACTTTGTCGCCGGGGACGATGCGGATGAAGTGTTTGCGCATTTTCCCGGAAATATGGGCCAGGACGTTGCGGCCATTGGGCAGGTCCACCCGGAACATGGTGCCCGGAAGCACGGCGGTGACAGTGCCTTCCAGCTTGATGGAATCCTCCTTGGACACGGTCTTATTCTGGAATGAGGCGGCAGGGGAGGGAAGAGAAATCATCCAGGATGAAAGCGGGGCGGGAGATGATTTTTCGGTTTTGGAAACAGGGGTTCCCGGGTTATGAGGGAGACCCTGATGAGCGAATTTGCAATTTTCACGGAGGAGGAGCGGTGACGAGGGCATTTGTGCTGGGAGCGGGCCTGGGGACGCGGCTCAAGGGGCTGACGGAGCACACGCCGAAACCTCTGATCCCGATATTTGGCAAGTCGTTGGTTACCTTTGCCTTCGATCAGCTCATCGGGGCCGGGACGCGGGAGATCGTGATCAATACGCACCACTGCCATCAGGCCTACGACCGGGCCTTCCCGGCGGGTGAATATGGCGGGGCGCGTCTGATTTTCGAGCATGAGCCGGTGCTGCTGGAGACGGCGGGGGGAATCAAGAACGCGGAGCGGCACTTTGCCGGGGAGACATTCGTGGTGTACAACGGGGATATCCTGACGGACCTGCCGGTGGAGAAGGCGCTCGACTATCACCGGACCCATGGAAATGAGGTGACGATGGTGCTGCGGTCCCACGGGGAGCCGCTCCATGTGGCGCTGGACGCGGGGCGGGTGGTGGATATCGCGGGCCGGCTGGGAGTGCCGGCTCCCAGGTATCTCTTTACGGGGGTGTATGTGGTTTCGCCGGAATTTCTGAAACGCATCCCGGAGCGGACCAAGATTTCCGTGATCCCGCTCTTTATGGAAATGATCAAAGAAGGGGCAAAGCTGGGCGGCGTGGTGCTGGACGAGGGGGCATGGCGGGACCTGGGCACACGGGAGAATTACCTGGAGGTTCATGCGGCGATGGGGCGCGGAATCTGGGTGCACCCCGAGGCGCGGGTCGAGCCGGGCGCGCGGCTTGCGGGATTCGCGGCGGTGGGCGCCGGGGCGATCGTCGAAAGCGGGGCGCAAGTGACGGATTGTATTCTTTGGGAGGGTGCGCGAGTCTTGGCGGGCAGTCATTTGAACCGGTGCATCGTCACCTCCGGCCGCACGGCTGCGGGGGAGCACACCGGGGCCGATTTTTAATTTTCCCCATGTTACCCGAGAATTTGATCCAGCAGACCGTGTCGCGTTTTCCCCGGTACGCGCAGGGCAAAATCCAGATCGACGCGCTGGAGAAGGGCGGATCGGACCGCAAGTATTACCGCATCCGCGTGACGGATGAGCACTCGCTGATCCTGGTGCGCTACGGCGAGGGCCGGGCGGAGAACCGGCACTATTGCGAGATCGCCCTGTTCCTTGCGAGCCTCGGGATTCATGTGCCGGCGATTTACCATCACGATGAGCAGGAGCGGCTGATCTGGATGGAAGACCTGGGCGAGACGGACCTGTGGGCGTATCGGGAGATGGAGTGGAAAACCCTGGGCGACTATTATGGACAGGCTCTGGATGAAGTGGTGGCGCTGCATACGCGCGGCCATCACGCGCTGCCGGAGACGGGGCTGACCTTGCAGGCGGAGTTTAATGAGGAACTCTACCTCTGGGAGCAGAACTATTTCTTTGAGAATTGCGCGGGCCGATACTTTGGGCGCGAGAGCGGGGCGGGTGAGGACGGGGAGGCCTTGCGGGAGATCGCACACCGGCTGGCCGCGGAGCCGCGGGTGCTGGTGCATCGCGATTTCCAATCGCAGAATGTCCTGCTCGACCGCGGCGACGCGTGGCTCATCGATTTCCAGGGGCTGCGTCCCGGTCTGGCGCAATACGATCTGGCCTCCCTGGTATATGATCCCTACATGCCGCTGGACCCGGCGCAGCGGGAGGAACTGATCCATGGCTACATCCGCCGCATGCTGGATGTGGGCGGAGAGATCGCACCGGATTTTCGCCAGACGCTGGACCTTTGCGCGATGCAACGGCTCATGCAGGCGCTGGGCGCCTATGGCTACCTGGGGCTGGTGAAGGAGCGGACGGCATTTCTGGAGCACATCCCGGCGGCGCTGGAATCGCTGCGGGAGGTGCTGGCCCGCATCCCCGGGCTGGCGGCCACGCGAACCCTTGTAGAGCAACTCGCATGAAGAAATCGACTTCCGCGCGCCAGCTAAAGCGCGCCTTGAAAACGCCTGCCGCCACCCTCTCCGCGGAGCCCGTGCCCGCGCCTGTGCCCGCGCCCGCGGCCATCGCTTCGCCGGAGCCGGCGCTTCCGGAATCGCCGGGAGTGGTTCCGCAATTTATCACCGTCACCATCGAGAACGTATCGCCGCTCATCGACGGCGGGCGTTACGCCATCAAACGCGCCTCGGGCGAGGACCTCACGGTGGAGGCGGATATCTTCATGGCGGGCCACGACGTGGTCTCCGCCGTTCTGAAATGGCGCGTGCGCGGCGCGGGCCGCTGGAGCGAGACCGCGATGAAGCCGATCCCCAACGGGCAGGACCGCTGGCGCGGCACGCTTTCCGTTTTTGATAATGCGGAATACGAATACACCATCGAGGCCTGGGTGGATGCGTTCCGCTCCTGGCAGCATGAGTTTCGCAAAAAATTCGAGGGCGGCGTGACGGACCTCTCCAGCGAAACCATTGAGGGCGCGCACATCGTCCAGGCTGCCGCGGCGCGTGCCGGGGCGGCGGCGGCATGGGATGCGGCGCGGCTGCGGGAGATCGCGGCAAAGATAGAACGCGCCGAGCCGCGCGAGGCGAATGAGATCGCCCGGTGGGGCGAGCTGGAAGGGCTGATGGCCGCATGGCCGGACCGCTCTCTGACGACCGAGTTTCAACTCTCCGCCGCCGGGGTTGCGGCCGGCTACCCGCGCGTCATGGTGGACCGGGAGCGCGCGCTCTACGCGGCGTGGTACGAGTTTTTCCCGCGTTCCGCCGAAGGGCATGGCGACCGCGGCTCCACGTTCCGCGATTGTCTCAACCGCATCGACGACGCAAAGGCGATGGGCTTCGACGTCATCTATTTCCCGCCCATTCATCCCGTCGGGACAACCAAGCGAAAGGGGCGCAACAATTCCGTCACCTCGGAGCCCGGCGATCCCGGGGTGCCATACGCCATCGGCAATCGCAACGCCGGCTGCCCCAACGGCGGCGGGCACAAGGACATCGAGCCCGCGCTCGGCACCTTCGAGGATTTCGCATGGCTCATTGGCCAGCTCGAGAAGCGCGGGATGGAACTGGCGCTCGACTTCGCCATCAATTGCTCGCCGGACCATCCCTACGTCCACGATAAGCCGGAGTGGTTCTTCAAGCGCCCCGACGGCACCATCAAGTACGCCGAAAATCCTCCCAAGAAATATGAGGATGTCTATCCGCTGAACTTCTTCTGCGACGACTGGCGCGCGCTGTGGGAGGAGATGGCCAGCATCATCCTCTTTTGGGCGGAGAAAAAAGTGCGCATCTTCCGTGTCGATAATCCGCACACGAAACCGGTCGCCTTTTGGGAATATCTCATCGCGAAAGTGCGCGCGAAATTTCCGGACACCATCTTTCTTTCCGAGGCATTCACCCGGCCCAAGATGATGAAGATATTGGCCAAGGCCGGCTTTCAGCAGAGTTACACCTACTTTACCTGGCGCAACTTCAAGCATGAGCTGACCGAGTATTTTACGGAACTTACCCAGACGGAGATGAAAGAGTATTTCCGCGGAAATCTCTTTCCCAATACGCCGGATATCCTGCCTTATCTCCTGCAGCAGGGGGGGCGGCCCGCGTTCATGATCCGCGCCGTGCTCGCCGCAACGCTCTCCAGCGTGTACGGCATTTACTCCGGGTTTGAGTTATGCGAGAACGCGGCGCTGCCGAACAAGGAGGAGTACCTGGACTCCGAGAAATACCAGTACAAGCAGCGGGATTGGAGCGCGCCGGGCAACATCAAGGACCTGGTGACGCGCCTGAACCGCGTCCGCCGCGAGAATCGCGCCCTGCAACAGTACGATAACCTGCGTTTTTACACCTCGGAGAACGATAACATTCTCTTCTACGGCAAGGCCACGGAATCGCGGGATAACATCGTGCTGATCGCGGTGAACCTGGACCCGTACCAATCGCACGACGCCTACATCTACGTGCCGGTCGAGGAGTTTGGATGGATGGACAGCGATACCTACCAGGTGCACGATTTGCTGACGAATGAACGCTACCTCTGGCGTGGCAGCCGCAACTATGTCCTGCTCGATCCGCATACCAGGCCGGCCCATGTCTTCCGCGTGCGCCGCTGGCTGAGCCGGGAGCAGGATTTCGACTATTACCTATAACTGTGGACCAGGGCAGTCCCGCAATCGAGTATGTGCCGGAGGATTATTTCCGGCCGCTGACACTCACGGACCTCTTCCCGCGCGAGGCGCCGCTGGAGGTGGACCTGGGCTGCGGCGATGGCGGTTTCCTGGTCGCGATGGCCGCGCGGCATCCGGAGCGGAATTTTCTTGGCTCGGAGCGGCTTTACGGACGCTTGCGCACCACCGGGCGCAAGGCGGGGCGCGCCGGCGTTTCCAATATCCGGCTCATGCGCATGGAAAGCGCCTACCTTGTAAGGTACTTGCTGCCGCCGGGCAGCGCGCAGCGGCTTTATGTGATGTTTCCCGATCCCTGGCCCAAGCGGCGGCATTGGCCGCGCCGCCTGATCCAGCCGGATTTTCTGATGGCCGCCGCCGGGGCGCTCAAGCCGGGAGGCGAGTTATGCATCAAGACGGATGACGCGGATTATTTCCGCTCCATCGAGAAGGTCGCTTCCGATTGCCCGCATTTCCTCCGCAACCCGTGGGATGAGGAAGTTCCGCAAACTGATTTCGAGCGCCATTATGCCGCCGAAGGGCGGATATTCCGCGCGATGCGTTTGGCTACCGTGTCAGTTTTCGCCCGTCCATGAAACCGGTGAGAGTGGAGCCGGATTGGGCGAGATCGATGGTGACCGCGCCGGTATCGGCTTGGAGGAATGGCGTCGCGTGCAGTCGCAGCGCTCCGGCAGCCCACTGATGCGCTTCGCCGGCGGGAGCGGCATAGGCGGGAGAACCACGGATCACGGCAAATGGATGAACGGCGGCGATGAAGCCGTCCGTGCCTTCCAGATCGGCGGAGCGTCCGCCGAATACCACGATCGACGCGCGCAAAGTTTTCCTATGCTCAAGCAACCAGCGCGCACCGGTGAAGGCGCTCTCCGACATGAGGAGTACGCCGGTCTTGCCGCAGTCGATCCGGAGAACCAATGACTTATCCGCGGCGGCCGAGGCCTGAAAATTTGCCGGTGGAAACAGCACGGTGCAGGTGGCCGCGCCGCCCATCGGGATAGGATCGCCAGACGCGACGGTCGTGATGGAATAGCCGGAATTCCGGATTGCGCGCCGGGCGGGCGAGCGGTCCCTGGTGTTCGCCTCGATCAACATGCGCGGGGCAAAGTCCGCGATGACATTCTGCGCGGCCCCGATGCTCGCGGCGGCTCCGTGCGTCAGGATGAGGCCGTCCAGATGGTTTACGCCGCAGGACTGGAGAAAAGGCCGGACCGTGTGGAAATAACTCGAAGCATTCCCGCAATCCACCAACCAGACAGAATGGCCGCTTTCGATGACGGCAGCCTGCGAGGAGTAAAGATCGAGCACCGTAATGCGGCATTCCGGCAGGCCGGGCGAGGTGGAGACGAAGAAATGGCCGCCGGGGAGCATTGCAAAGAGATGAACCAGGCCGAGCATCGTCTTCGCGCATGCCCAGTTCACATTATTGAAGAGGACGGCGATGGAATCGAGACCTGCCGCGAGCAGGGAGAAAATCGCCTCCGCCAGGATGCAAAAAGCGATGGGAACCAGGAGGAGATTCGCAAGAAACCCGGAAGGAGTAACCAGATTGAAGTAAGTGGCGCTGAAGGGAAACGAGCCGATGGAGGCGGCGATGGAGACCCCGGCAAGCCCGGCGACCTTGCGCCAGAGCCATTCCTGGCCCTGCTGAAATTGGTTCCATAACGTGCGGGGCAGGTAGGGATCGGGCAGGCCCAGGGGCAGGATGAGATTTTGGACAAAGCCGGCGAGGAGAATAATCGCCGCGACGACTCCGAAGGAATACTCGAAACCGGTATTGAATAAGTCATTCGTATCCCAAAGCAGGAGGATCAGCGCCGCGGCGGCGAGCGTATTGAGCGAGAACGAGCGGCGCTCGACAAAGCTGGCGCCAAACATCACCGCCGCCATGATCGCCGCGCGGACGCTGCCGGGATTGAGCCCTGTCAGCAACGCATACGCAAACAGGACCGGAATGATGATCAGCGCAAAAGTCCGGCGATGAATGCGAAACGGCTTGAGGAGAAACTGGAGGATCGTGGCCAGAAGCGCGATGTGCAATCCATTGACGACAAAGAGATGCAGCGCGCCGACATGCTGGAACAGCTCGCGGTCGTCCGTGGAGATTTCCTGTTTTTGCCCGAGCGTGATGGTCTGGACGAGGCCGGCCGCCTCCGGCGAATCGTCGATTCCCAGTGTCAGCCGCCGTTCCAGCCACTGCCGCGAGGCGCGCGCCCACGTCATCAGAAAGCCGCCTTTTCCGCGCGCGAGAATTTGCGAGTCCTCGGGATAGTCGCAGGAGAGCTGGGCGAAAATTCCTTTGTGCGCGAGGTAATTGGCAAGGTCGAACTCGCCGGGATTGCGCGGCGGAGCAATGGGGCTGATCGAGGCGTCGAACGCGATTTCATCGCCCCAATCCGGCGGCGGTCCGGTCCAGTAAACCTCCGAGGAAAAGCCGGTGGCGAGGGAACGGCTGTTGTAAGTGACGCCGGTCACCCGAATCTCAAACCGGGAATGGGTCAAATGATAGGCATAGCCCGCGGAGACAGGATCGGAAGTAACAATACCGGTCACGTGGACCAGGGAATGCCCCTGGCTTAGTAACTGCAGCGGCAGCCGGCCCGGATTGCGCCGCCAGTCGATCTCGTGGCGCGCGAGAAATACGGTGAAAACCAGCAACGCCAGCGCCAGAGTGCGCGGCCTGGCGATCACCGCCGCCGCGAAACAACAGGCGGCGAGCAGCGCCAGCAGGAGATTGCAGGCGACGTGCTCCGAAAGAAAAATCGCGGGAAACGCGCAGCACAGCAGGCCGAGACAGGGCTTGCGGGCGGGGGTGATTCGCACGGCGGCGAGGCTGGCGCTATTGCGCGAGCGAAGACTTGATCTGGTACTCGGGATACTTGGTCTGAAGCTGGTTCAGGACCTTGGAAGCTTCGCCGGTATTGCCGAGGCGGTTCAGGCACTCGTAGGCTTTTTCCAGCGCGGAGGGAGTAATCTGGGGATCGTCGATGATCACCGCGATGCTCTGGTAGATTTTCGAGGCATCGTCATACTTGCCGCGAGCCACCTGGATATCGCCGCTCAGCATCCGGCCCTGGGCGTTGAGCTGGCCTTCCGGCTGGAGGGAGCAAATCTTATCGGCGGAAACCTGCGCGTCATCCAGCTTGCCGGCCTCGATCTGGGCCCGGCCCATTACCAGAAGCCCGTTGGCCTGCGAGAGCGGATCCTTCCGCGAATCGAGATAACGCCCGATCGAGTTGATGCAATCCGCATACTGCTTCCCGCCGAGTTGCGCTTTGGCAAGGTTCATCCAATCGTCGGCGGTCACCTCATCGCGCGTCGTAAGCTGATCGAGATACTTCTGGGCGTTCGCGTAATCCTTGGCGTCGAGATAGGATTTGCCGAGCGAGCGCAATACCTCCGCCTGCACCTTGTCTTTCGGATGGCCGTTATTATAGAGGTCCACCTCCGCGGCCAGCTTATCGCGATCTCCCAGCGTATAGTAAGCCGCGATGATGCGCACCGTGGCCCGCTCGAAGAATTCCGCCTTGTCCATCTTGCGCGCCGTTTCCAGCGGAGCGATGCAGGCCTTGTAATCCTTGGCGGAGTAAGCCGCGGAGCCGATCCAGTAGTTGGCCTGCGCGGCGGCGGCGGTGTGCGGATACTCGCGGAGCAATTGCTGGAACGCCTGCGACATGCCGGCATTGTCATCCTGCTGGCCCAGGATCAGCGCTTTCTGTTGCAGCGCCAGTTCCCGTTCCTTCACGCCCGGATAATCATCCAGCAGCCGGTTGAAATCCTTGAGCGCGCTCGTCAGGTCCTTGGTTTCCTGGTAAGCCACGGCGCGCTGCGCGAGCGCGGCGGGCATCATCTTGCTGTCCGGGTATTCCTTGACGAATTTGGTCAGCGCGCCCACCGCCAGGTCCGGCTGCCGGGTCTGCATATAGCACCAGCCCAGCTTGAAGAGCGCGTTCGCGCGATAGGACGCCGTCAGCGTGGAATTCTCCAGCGAGGCGTAAACGGGCGCCGCGTCCGTGTATTTCCCCTCCTTGAAAAGCTCCTCCGCCTTCAGCAGCGTCACCTGGTCGCTTTTGGTGGGATCCGGCTTGTTGGCCAGGTAGGCGTCGATTGCCGGGATCAGTTTCGGATCGTCGGAAATGTAGAGCGCGACCAATTGCTGGTAGCGCGCCTCATCCGCAAAGACCGAGGTGGGATAATCCTTGATGATCTGCCCGTAGATATCTCCCGCGCCGGAGAAATCGCCGAGTTGCCGCTTCGAGTTCGCGGCCATCACCAGCACCTCCGGCTTGAGGTCGGGCGTTTCGCTGTTGAAAGCGTCCTGGTATTGGTCCAGCAGCTCCTTGTATTTGCCGGAAGCGTACAGGACGCGCAGCAGGCCGATCTGCGCGATCGGTTTCCAATCGCCGATTTCCGGCATCGCCAGCGCCTTGTCCAATTCCGCCGCGCCTTTTTCCGGGTGATTCAGGTCGATATTGATGAGGCCGGCCTTTACGAGCGCCTCCACTTTTACCACCGGCTGCTGCGAATCCCTGGCCAGGGACTCGAATGCCGTGAGCGCCTCCTCTTTGCGGCCAAAGGTCGAGAGAATCTCCGCATTGGCCAGGCGGCTCGGCTCGCGGTAGGGGTTATCCCCCTTGGTATCGATGATGTCCTCGTAAGTGATGCGCGCCTCCGAGGGAAGATTGAGCGCCTCCAGGCAGCGGGCGCTGTAGAATTTTGCGGCCAGCGCCACCATGGGATCGTTCAGGCGGACGGAGGCCTTGCGGTAATAATTCAGCGCGCCGTCATAATCCTTCGCGGCATAACACATATCGCCCAGCCGGTAAGCCGCCGGGCCGATAAAGGGGCCGAGCCCGAAATTGAGCAGGACGTTCTCGTAGGCGTTCTTCGCGGAATTGACGTTGCCGATCTTCCGGTAGCACTCGCCCAGCCGGAAGTAGGCGGATTCGCGGTCGTCCGCCGGAGCATTGGGGTAGGTATCGAGATATTTCTCGTACTCCGGCGCAGCCTCCTCCGCCTGGCCGTGGGTATAGAGGCCATTGGCAAAGTCGAGCTGCACCTTGTCCGGCAATTGCTGGGTGGAAGCCGGGGCGGGCGGCGGGATGTTATCCAGCTTGAGATTGGACACCGGCGGCGGGTGCGGCGTGGGCGATGCCACGGGCGCGGGAGTTGGCGTCGGCTGGCTCTCGAAGGGCTCCAGCGGCACCGCGGGCGCGGTGGGGATGTTATCCTGATCTCCGCCGTCCACGGGGATCGCCCGCCGCACCTCCTGGGCGCGCGCGGCGGCCGAGCCGGCCAGCAGAGACGCGGCAAGGATGCCGGTGTAGAGGGCGCGCTTCCTGACCATGATCAATTCGTTGCCGGGGCGGCGGCAAAGAGGACATTCCAGATATTGGCCTGTTTGCAGATATCCAGGACGTTCATAATGGAAGAGTAGGAGGTCCGCTCGTCGCCGCGCAGGATCACCGCCTGGTCGGGATAGAGTTTCGCAAGCTCCTGCAACTTCGCCACCAGCTCATCGTTATCGATCTGCTGGCGATTGAAGAAAATGGCGCCGTCCTTGCGGACATTCACAATGACCTCGCCGATCATCGGGTTGCTCTCCTTCGAGTGCGAGGCGGCCGGGATTTTGACATCCAGCTCCCGCTCGCTGAGCGAGACATTCCACGTAACGATGAAAAAGACCAGGAGGACCAGCAGGATGTCCACCATGGGGGCGATCTGGAACCCGAAGATCTCGGGCTTGGCGTGACGGCGAAAGTTCATGGCTCGCGAAAGAGGTCTTCCTCGGCTCCGACGCGCGACCGCTCAGAGGAATCCCGGCGTTTGGTGTAATTGAGCGCGAGCAGGCCGAGGATGTGGGTGGAGGCGATTTCGAGATCGGAAATGAGGCGCTGCACCCTGCCGCGGAAGAACGCGTAAAAAGCCATGGACGTGATGCCCAGGATGAGGCCGCCCGCCGTGGCAATGAGCGCCTCGGAGACGCCGCCGGCGAGCAGGGCGTTGCGCGAGGCCTCCGCCGTCTGATGGCTGGCCAGCACCCCGAAGGAGCGAATGATGCCCACCACCGTGCCCAGCAGGCCGATCATCGGCGCCAGCATCCCGATATCCGCCAGGTAAAGAATCCGGTGCTGGAGCGAGGCCGCCTGGGTGGCGCCTTCCGTCTCGGCGATTTCCCGGACGATGCTGTAATCGGCGTTCGGGTTGCGGGTGGCAAAATCGAGCGTCCGCTGCACGATGCGGGCGACGATCTCGCTATGGCGGGAGGAAATGGCCAGCAGGCCGTGATAATCGCGCTTCTTGAGCAGGACATCCGCCGTATTCATGAAGTGGGCGGAAACCACCGCGCCGCGCCGGAGGGTGACCAGGTAGGTAAGCACCAGCATGACGGTGATCACGGAAAGGACGCCAAGCGGGATGACCGCCCAGCCGCCACTGCTGACCAGATCCCAGAGAGTCGTCGTCGAGGCGGCTGGAAGCGCTGGTTCGGGCGTCGGGTTCCCCGTGGGAGCGACTTGGGAAATTTGGGCAAGGACCGCAGCCGGGCCGGCCAGCAGGCCGCAGAGCGTGCAGAGGAGCGATTTCATCAGATAAAGGGGGATAGTAAAGCGGCGGAGCCGCGGTTGCAACTGTCGGCGTAGAACATTGCAAGGGCGTAATGGAGGCGGCTGGGATGGAAGCTTCATGCCCCTTAAACACGGCCCGCTCCGTGAGTTTCAGCAATTGAAACTTGTCCTCAAAGTGGGCGGTCTGGAAATTTGCTGTTGAAAATCGGCTACGGGTGTAGTCCGTTCCCATGAATGTCCCCGGAAACGGTTGTTCCCCCCGCCCCTGAGCCGATGCAAGAGGAAGCTCATACTCTGGAACACGTTGACCAATACCTGATGGTCGGCAAGGAGTCCGACGCTTCGGATATTCACCTGGGGGTCAACGCCCAGCCGATCTGGCGTCGATTCGGCACCTTCGAGCCCATCTGGCTCCAGGCGCCCAAGCTGACCGCCGCCGATACCGAGCGGCTGACCATGAGTTTCCTCACCGAGGCGCAAAAGAAGCAGTTGAGCGACCGGGGCGACGTCGATTTCGCCTACGCGAATACCTTTGGCCGCTACCGGACCAGCGTGGTGAGGCACCGGCTCGGGATCGACCTGGTCTTCCGCATCATCAACACCAAGATCCGCAGCATGGAAGAGCTGGGGCTGCCGGATTACCTGAAGCTTTTGACTCAATACCATAACGGGCTGGTGCTGGTCACCGGCGCCGTCGGCTCCGGTAAATCGACCACGCTGGCCGCCCTCGTGGATGAGGTCAACAAGTCCCGGCACGAC
Organism: Chthoniobacteraceae bacterium; assembly: GCA_036266845.1. GTDB lineage: Bacteria > Verrucomicrobiota > Verrucomicrobiia > Chthoniobacterales > Chthoniobacteraceae > DATAXI01. Next base: position 14,287 of record DATAXI010000182.1, read on the forward strand.
CACATCATCACGCTGGAGGACCCCATCGAGTACGTGCTGGAGTCCAAGGGCTGCCACGTGACCCAGCGCGAGGTCCATACCCATACCAATTCCTTTGGCGCGGCGCTGCGCGGCGCCCTCCGCGAAGACCCGGACGTCATCATGGTGGGTGAAATGCGCGACCTCGAGACCATCCAGCTCGCCATCACCGCTTCCGAGACGGGCCACCTGGTGCTCGGCACCCTCCATACCGCCAATGCTGCCCGCACCCTGGATCGCGTGCTGGACGTCTTTCCCGTCGATCAACGGGACCAGATTCGCGTCATGGTCAGCGAGTCGTTGCGCGGCATCATCTCCCAGCAGCTTGTGCCGCGGAAGGACAAGCAGGGCCGCGTGCTGGCCCTGGAGATTCTCATGAACACGCCCGCCGTGGCCAATACCATCCGCGAGAGCAAAACCTTCATGCTGCCGGGCATCATCCAGACCGGCAAGAAGCTGGGCATGAAACTGATGGACGACTCCCTGCTGGAGCTTTACTCCGCAGGCATTATCTCGCAGGAGGAATGCTACGCCCGCGCCGACCAGAAGACCCTGATGCGCGCAAACTTCCGCAAGTAATCCCCCGCCATGGCCTACATCGATCAATTCTTCGAAGTCCTCGTCAACGCCGGCGCCTCCGATCTGCACCTGGGCGAGGGGCAGCCGCCCAAGATCCGCCGCCACGGCGATATCATCTCCATCCGGGAAACGCCGCTCACGCGCGAGGAAATGAGCTACATGCTCAGCGAGATCGCAGGCCCGGAACGCTGGGCGCGCTACGAGCAGTGCGGGGACCTGGACATGGCCTACGAGATGAATGAGGAGTCGCGCTTCCGCTGCAACTACCTCAAGCAGACTCACGGCTTCGGCGCGGTCTTCCGGCTGATCCCCACCAAGATCGCCTCGCTCGAGCAACTCGGCATCCCGCCCATCGTCAAAGAGTTTGGGCACCTGCGCTCCGGCCTCGTGCTGGTCACCGGCCCCACCGGCTCGGGAAAATCGACCACGCTCGCGGCGTTGATCGATTACATCAACAGCAACTTCAGCCGGCACATCATCACCATCGAGGAGCCGATCGAGTTTGTGCACTCGAACAAGAAATCCATCATCACCCAGCGCGAGGTGCCGGACCATGCCATCTCGTTTCCCGTGGGGCTGAAGGCGGCGCTGCGCGAGGATGCGGACATCGTGCTCGTGGGTGAAATGCGCGACCTGGAGACCATCCAGCTCGCCCTGACGGCCGCCGAGACCGGGCTGCTCGTCTTCGGCACGCTCCATACCAATAACTCCCGCAAGACCGTGGACCGCATGATCGACGCGTTTCCCTCGGATCAACAGGCCCAGGTGCGCACCATGCTTGCCGCATCGCTCCGGGGCGTGGTCGCGCAGTTGCTCCTCAAGCGTCAGGATGTGGGCCGGCTTGCCGTGAATGAGATACTCATCGCCAACAGCGCCGTCAGCGCCATCATCCGCGAGGGCGCCACGCAAAAGCTGCAGGACGTGATCGTCGGCAGCAAGGGCGAGGGGATGCAGTTCATGGACGACGCCATCTGGGACGTCATGCTCAAGGGGATCGTCTCCCCGCACGAGGCCTACATGAAGGCCATCGACAAAAACCGCTTCAAGGTCTTCCTGCCCGAGGACGAGGCCGAGCTGGGCAACTCCGCGGGCCTGCCGGGTTAAGTCCAAGGGCGTTTCATTCCGGAGCATTCCGCCGCTCCCCCGGCCCGGAAACGCGAGATGGCAAGCGGGCGCCGTTACACGGCCGGGGCTGAAGCGCCGCCGCCGTTGTTCTTCAAGTAATGCAGCAGCATCTCGTCCGTGGAATAGAGACGCCGGGCGAGGTCGCGCGCGATGTTCATCATCAGCAGCGCAAAGAGCTGGATATCCTCGTGCCGCAGCTCGATGAGGGCGCGCCGGGAAAGCACGAGGACCTCGCTTTCCTCCTTGGCGACCGCGCTGGCCGTGTGCCTGTGCATGCTGATGATCGAGGCTTCGCCAAAGCATTCGCCCACGCCCAGCTCATGCACTCCCAGGCTTACGTGCCCCTCGCATAAGAGCAGGTCCAGCCTGCCGCGTTTGAGGATGTAGATGTATTGGGGCTCCTCGCCGGTGCGGAAGACATATTCCCCCTGCTTTACGATGCCGGCATGGAGGCGGCACAGGATGCTCTTGAGTTGATCATCGGTCGTCCCGCCGAATAGCGAGATCCTGGCGAGAATCGCCAGCACCGATTCCACGTCGGCCAATGGAATAAACTTGTCCATGGATTTCCCTGGCAGGAACTGAAGCACCGAACCGCGGCCCGGTCCAGTGACAAAGAGCGGGCTTGATTGGCGCGCGCAATGGGCGAGACTGCGTCGCCAAAACGAGAGGACCCACACCTATGCCAGAGCGTTATGACGTGATCATCATTGGAAGCGGCGCGGGCGGCGGCACGCTGGCGCGGAAGCTGGCGGGCTCCGGCAAAAGCATCCTCATCCTGGAGCGGGGCGATTACCTGCCGCGCGAGAAGGAGAACTGGGATGCCGCGGAGGTCTTCGCGAAAAACCGCTACGTCTCGCCGGATGCCTGGTACGACCGGGATGGCAAGGCATTCCAGCCCGGCGTGCATTACGTCGTCGGCGGCGCCACCAAGATGTACGGGGCCGCGCTCTTCCGCTTGCGGAAGGAGGATTTTGGAGAGGTGCGCCACTACGACGGCGTCTCGCCCGGGTGGCCGCTTTCCTACGAGGATCTGGAGCATTACTACTGCGAGGCGGAGTCGCTTTACCACGTCCACGGCCTGCGGGGCGAGGACCCCACGGAGCCGCCGGCCAGCAAGCCCTACCCCTACGCCCCCATCGCGCATGAGCCGCGCATCCAGCGGTTGCATGATGACCTGGTGCGCACCGGGCATCACCCATTCCACGCCCCCACGGCCGTCAAGCTAAACGAGGCGCACCGCGCCGAGAGCCATTGCATCAAGTGCGATACCTGCGACGGCTACCCTTGCCTGGTCCACGCAAAGGCCGATGCGGAAGTAGTCGGCGTGCGGCCCGCGCTCACGCATTCCAACGTCACCCTCCTGGTCAATTCCGAGGTGCTCCAGCTCAAGACCAGCGCATCCGGACGCGAGGTGACGGAAGTGGTCGTCCGGCGCGAGGGCGCCACGGAATCCTACTCGGGCGGCATCGTCATCGTCTCCGCCGGCGCGGCAAACAGCGCGCGGCTGCTGCTGCTCTCCGCCAATGGCAAGCACCCCGGCGGCCTTGCCAATGGCTCGGATCAGGTCGGGCGCAATTACATGTTTCACAACAGCCAGGCCGTTGTGGCGCTTTCCGTGGAGCCGAACCCGACCAGGTTCCAGAAGACGATTTCCCTCAACGATTTTTATTTCAGGGATGGCGATTTTGATTTTCCGGTGGGCAATATCCAGATGATCGGCAAGTCCAAGGGGCCGATGTTCCGCGACGACGCCCCGTTTTTTGCCCCCGGCTTCGCGCTGGATGAAATGGCAAAACACTCCGTCGATTTCTGGCTGACCACGGAGGATCTGCCCGATCCCAACAACCGGATCAGCCTCGATCGCGAGGGGCGCATCGTCCTGGATTACACCTTTAACAACACGGTGCCCACCAAGCGGCTTTACGACCGGCTCAAGTCGATGCTCGGGTCGCTCGGCATGCACAATCATCTCATCCCGAACACGCTCTATATGGGCAAAACCATCCCGCTGGCCGGCGTGGGCCACCAGTGCGGCACCTGCCGTTTCGGCACGGACCCGAAGACTTCCGTGCTTGATATTCATTGCAAGGCGCACGAGCTGGATAACCTGTATGTCGTCGATACCAGCTTCTTCTGCAGCATTGGCGCGGTGAATCCCTCTCTGACGGCAATCGCAAACTCCTTGCGTGTGGGCGATCACCTGCTCGAGCGGTTAAAGTAAACGCGGATGAGTAAACGCGGATGAGTACGCGCATGAAGAGCGGGCGCACGCCGGAGATCACCGCGGCCATTCGCCCTGCCTCCTGCGCCGGCTCGCTGCGGCGGCATTGGCCGGAGTATTTGATGGAGGCGGCGGCGCTCGGCATCTTCATGATATCCGCCGGCGTCTTCACCACGCTCTTCGAGTATCCCGGCTCGCCGGTCCATCGCGCGATGCCCGATGCGGCTGCGCGCCGCGCGCTCATCGGGGTGGCCATGGGCGGGACGGCGATGGGCCTCATTTATTCGCCCTGGGGCAGGCGTTCCGGCGCACACATGAATCCCGCCGTGACGCTCGCGTTTCTGCGGCTGGGGAAGATTCCGCCTTGGGATGCGTTTTACTATGTCGTGTTCCAGTTCCTGGGCGGCCTCGCCGGCGTTCTGCTGACCGCGCTGGCGCTCGGGCGGGCCTTCACGCAATTGCCGGTCGATTATGTGGTCACTGTTCCCGGTCCCGCGGGGGATGTGGCGGCGTTTCTGGGCGAGTGGGTCATCGCGTTGATCATGATGGGCATGGTGATGATCGTTTCCAACAAACGCTCGATCGCTCATTTCACCGGACTTTTCTCCGGGCTTCTGATCATGGGTTACGTCTTCTTCGAGGCGCCGCTCTCCGGCTTTGGGATGAATCCGGCGCGCACCTTCGCCTCCTCGCTGCCGGCCGGCGTCTGGACTGCCATCTGGATTTACTTTACCGCCGCGCCCATCGGCATGCTCCTGGCAGCGGAGCTTTACCTTTTAGTGAAAAGCCGCCACGCGGTGCTCTGCTGCAAACTGCATCATCGCTCCAGGCATCCGTGCATCTTCTGCGGCCATCACGATCTGCCGGCGGCCAATCCAGGCTGAAGCTGGACGGCTCCGCACGGGCTCGGGTGAAGATTGCGCGGTCAACGCGGGTGGAAGCCAGGATGTGATTTAAAGGAATCACGGCAATGGTATCGACCGGAACCGCAACTAAAGTACGGGATATCTTCATCAGGAACCCCGAACAGCGGGCGGGTGTTGTTTTGTGCCAATTTGTGATACGGTAACATCAGGAATTCTCTGGCTCCCGGAGCGATGCTTCTTATACTCCCTCCTCCCCAAAGCTCCCGCGGAAATCCGCGGGCGCGCACCCTGTCCATGACCGATCTCCATGCATACCCCATCTGCCGATTATCCCCACCGGCGCTTCAATCCCCTTAGCGGGGATTGGGTGCTCGTCTCGCCTCATCGCACCAAGCGCCCCTGGCTTGGCCGCCAGGAAACCCCGCCGGCCGACAATCGCCCCGCTCACGATCCCAAGTGCCTGCTTTGCGCCGGTAACCCGCGCATGAATGGCGAGGTCAACCCGGCGTACACCGGCACGTTTGTCTTCGATAACGATTTTCCCGCGCTGCTGCCGGAAGCGGAGCCGCCGCCGCTGGAGGAGCCGGGCTCGCTGCTGGCCAGCCAGGCCGTATCCGGCGCCTGCCGTGTCATTTGTTTCTCGCCCCGCCATGACTGGACGCTGCCGGAGATGCCGGTGGAGGCGATTCGCGAAGTGGTGGACGTATGGGCCGGGCAGACGCAGGAGCTGGGCGCGCGCTACCAATGGGTGCAGGTCTTCGAAAACAAGGGGGATGTCATGGGCTGCTCAAACCCCCATCCGCACGGGCAGATATGGGCCGGCGACTTTCTCCCGAACGAGCCCGCAAAGGAAGACCGGCGGCAACGCGCTTACTTTGGCCAAAAAGGGGCGCCGCTGCTGCTTGATTACCTGGCGCTGGAAAACAACGGGCCGCGCGTGGTCATCGAGAACGAGCACTGGGTGGTCCTTTGCCCTTACTGGGCGGTGTGGCCGTATGAGACGCTGCTTCTGCCGCGCCGCCATGTGCTTCGCCTGCCGGACCTTGTCGATGCGGAGCGGAATGCGCTATCGGACATCCTCAAGCGCCTGTTGACGCGGTATGACAATCTCTTCCAGGTATCCTTCCCTTACTCCATGGGGTGGCATGGCGCGCCGTATTTGGGCGGCAGCCAGGAGCATTGGCAACTGCATGCGCACTTTTATCCGCCACTTTTGCGTTCGGCCACGGTTAAGAAATTCATGGTGGGCTACGAGATGCTGGCCGAAGCGCAGCGCGACCTGACCGCCGAGCAATCCGCGGCGAGGCTGAAGGAACAGCCGGAGATCCACTTCAAAAGCAGTAAATAGAAATCCCCATCTTATGAAAAAGTGCTTCAATATTGCCGCCGCAATGATCGCCCTCGGCGCAACCGCCCTTGCCCAGACCGCTCCACCGCGCGAGCGGCTCTCCATGGATTCGGGCTGGCGGTTTACCAAAGACGATCCCGCGGGAGTCAATGGGGCGCTCGATTACAGCAAGGTCAAGCCGTGGGTCATGGCCACCGGGGCGGACTTGACGGAAAGCGGCAGCGCCGCGCCAATGCCTGCGGGCAATCCCGGCGGCGATGTGGCTTATACGCAGCCCGGATTTAACGACAGCGGCTGGCGGCTGCTGAACCTGCCGCACGATTGGGGTGTGGAGGGGCAGTTCAACCAGGCGTATCCCGGGGAAACGGGGAAACTGCCATGGTGGGGTGTGGGCTGGTACCGCAAGCATTTTACCGTCTCGACCCAGGACCAGGCCAAGCAGCTCTACCTGGATGTCGATGGCGCCATGTCTCACGCGATGGTCTGGCTCAACGGCAAGTTTGTAGGCGGGTGGCCTTACGGCTACGCCTCATGGGAGCTGGATCTGACCAGGTACATCCAGCCGGGCGATAACGTCATCGCCATTCGGCTCGACAATCCGAAAGATTCCTCGCGCTGGTATCCCGGCGGCGGTATCGACCGCAACGTCTGGCTGGTCAAGACCGAGCCCGAACACATCGACCATTGGGGCGTTTTTGTGACCACCCCGGATATCTCCCCCGCCTCCGCCACGGTGAAGGTGGCCGCGAATGTGAAGAATCCCTCGGGCGGTTCCGTGATCACGCAGATTTTTGCCGCGGATGCGAATGGCGCGGCGACGGGCCCGCACCTGGCAAGCGCGCAGCCCATCCCGGTGGCCGCCTCCACGGACGCGCAACTCCAGGTGCCCAACCCGAGGCTCTGGAGCCTGGATCATCCCAATCTCTACGTCGCCGTCACCAGCATTGTCGTGAATCGCAAGCTGGTGGACCAGGTGCAGACGCCGTTTGGCATCCGCACCGCCAGGTTTGATCCCGACAAGGGCTTCCTGCTCAATGGCGAGCATGTCCACCTCAACGGCGTATGCGATCACTCGGACCTCGGCGCCCTTGGCTCCGCCGTCTATACGCGCGGCCTCCAGCGGCAACTCGAGATATTGCGCGAGATGGGCTGCAACGCCATCCGCACCAGCCACAATCCCCCTTCGCCGGAATTGCTGAATCTCTGCGACCGCATGGGATTTCTGGTCATGGATGAGTTTGCCGATTGCTGGTCGTGGGGCAAGAAGCCGAACGATTACCACCTGCTCTTCCACGATTGGCATGAGAAAGACTTGCGCGCGCTGGTGCGGCGCGACCGCAATCACCCATGCGTCATTCTGTGGAGCATCGGCAATGAGATTCCCGAGCAGGGCGCGCCCATCGGCGCGACCGAGGCGAAAATGCTGACCGCCATCGTCCACCAGGAGGATGCCACGAGGCCGACCACGGCGGCGTGCAGCGATGTGGCCGCCGGCTACAACGGATTTGAGAACGGCCTCGATGTCATGGGCTACAACTACAAGCCGGGGGAGTACGCCAAGTTCCACAAGACGCATCCGGAGCAGCCCATCTTTGGCAGCGAGACGGCTTCCTGCATCAGCTCGCGCGGCGAATATTTCTTCCCGGTTGCGCCGGGCAAGGCCGGCGGAGGCGAGAATTTCCAGATGAGCTCCTACGATCTCTATGCGCCGGGCTGGGCCACGCCGCCGGATTGGGAATTTGCCAGCCAGGACAAGAATCCCTTCGTCGCGGGCGAGTTCGTATGGACCGGCTTCGATTACCTCGGCGAGCCGACGCCGTATAACAGCGACATGTCCAATCTGCTCAACTTCCACACCGATGCGGAGAAGGCGCAGGCCGAGGAGCAATTGAAGGCCCTGGGCAAGATACCGGTGCCCTCGCGCAGCAGTTACTTCGGCATCATCGATCTCGCCGGCTTCAAGAAAGACCGGTTCTATCTTTACCAGGCGCATTGGCGCCCGGATTACCCGATGGCGCACATCCTGCCGCACTGGAATTGGCCGGAGCGCGTGGGGCAGGTGACGCCGGTTTTTGTTTATACCTCCGGAGACGAGGCCGAGCTCTTCCTCAATGGGAAATCGCTGGGCCGCAAAAAGAAGGGCCAGTACGAGTACCGCCTCCGCTGGGACGATGTCGTGTACCAGCCGGGCGAACTGCACGTGGTGGCCTACAAGAACGGGGAGAAATGGGCGGAGGATACCGTCAAGACCACCGGGCCGGCCGCGAAAGTGACCCTCCAGCCGGATCGCGCGGCCATCAAGGCCGATGGGCAGGACCTTTCCTACGTCACCGTCAGCATTGCGGACAAGGATGGCCTCATGGTGCCGCGCTCGAACAACCTCGTGCAATTCCACGTGACCGGTCCGGCGGAAATCGTTGCCGTGGATAATGGCGATGCCACCAGTCACCAGCCCTTCCACGCGCAACAGATCACCGCGTTCAATGGGCTCGCGCTCGTCATCCTGCGCGGCAAGCCTGGCGAGCCCGGCACGGCAACGCTGAGCGCGCAATCCGCGGGGCTCGCGCCCGCGTCCGTCACCGTGCGGACGCAGTAGCCGGCGCGGGCGCCATCACGCAGCGGAAGCCCAGGTGATTGGTCGCCGAGTCGATCTCGCCCTTGCCGCGCGTGCCCACAATGTAGCGCGAGCAATATTGGTCCGTGCAGAGAAACGAGCCGCCGCGCTGGACGCGCTTGGTCGCGTCCGGCTCGCTGGGGTCCAGCGAAGTGTCCGGCCCCTGCGGATTGCGCGCGACACCGCCGGCCTGCGCCAGTTGCCGGTAATAATCGGCGCGATACCAGTCGCCGCACCACTGCCAGACATTGCCGGACATATCGTAAAGCCCGTAGCCGTTGGCCGGGAAGCTTTTGACCGGCGCGAGGCCCGCGAAACCGTCCGCGCCCGTATCGCGCACCGGAAAATTTCCCTGGTACGTATTCGCCATCCATTTGCCGTGCGGCCGAAAATCATCGCCCCATGGGTAGAGTTTTCCGCTCAGGCCGCCCCGCGCGGCGAATTCCCATTCGGCCTCCGTCGGCAGCCGTTTGCCGGCCCACTTTGCGTAGGAGGCGGCGTCGGCGTAAGCCACCTGCACCACGGGGTAATTTGCCCGGCCCTGGATGGTGCTTTCCGGGCCTTCCGGATGCCGCCAATCCGCGCCGGGGATGTAACGCCACCATTGCGTGTAATCGTCCAGCCGCACGGGCTGGAGGGTGGGGGTAAACACCAGCGATCCGGCTTTTAATTTGTCCGCGGGTACATCGGGAAATTGCGCTTGCGTGGGGGTGATTTCCGCAACGGTCTTGTACCCGGTCGCCGCCACAAATTTCGCGAACTCGGCATTGGTGATATCCGTCGCGTCCATCCAAAAGCCATCCACATAGACGCGATGCACCGGCGTGCTGTCCGCCACCGCCTCCGGTCCGCAGCAGAGATCGCTGCCGCTGGATCCCGTGCAGCCCATGGAAAATTCTCCGCCGGGCACCCAGACCATCCCGGCCGGCGCCGGTCCCGGCGGGGTGGCTTTGTTCGGGATCGTCGGCTGAAAATCCTGCGCCCCGGCCATGGCGCCGAGTGCCAGCGTCAGGAGGCTGGTAAGGACAAATGTCTTCCGCATCAGAGGGAAAGATTGCCCAGACCGCTGAATTAGCCAGTCGATTTTTTGCCGGTATTCCCGGGCGCCGGGCGCGGTTTGCGGCGCTGTGATCCCCGCGGAGATCGAGACTATTTCGATTTTCCGGGGGTGGAATATTACGCCAACTGGCTCTGCACGAAATCGTGGTAAATGAGCGTTTCCGCCGAGTTGGTATTGCTGAGAACATCGTGGACCACGTGGCCGAGATCGGACACCTCATACGGCTTGGCGATGCAGGCGCAGAAGCCGTATTCGCGGTAGCGGCTCATCACGGGGTCCATCGCGTAACCGCTGGAGACGATTGCCTTCACGCCCGGATCGATCTCGATGAGGTGCTTGATGCATTCCGCGCCGCCCATGCCGCCGGGGATCGTGAGATCGCTGATGACCGCGTCGAACTTGCGATCCTCCGCGATCGCCGTCTTATAGGCATCGATGGCGCTGAGCGCGTCCTGAACGGTGGTCACATCGTACCCGAGCGGCGTCAGCGCGGCCTTGACCAGCTCGCAGATCGCCTCCTCGTCATCGAGCGCGAGGATGCGCCCCTTGCCCTTCGCGGGCTCCTGGCGCGCCCGCTCGAATGCCACCTGCTTGTCCGTGGCCGGCAGATAAAGGGAGAAGAGGGAACCGAGCCCCACCTTCGAGTCCACCGTAATGAGGCCGTCGTGGTTCTTGACGATCGAGTAGGAGGTCGCGAGCCCGAGGCCGCTGCCCTTTGGCTTGGTGGTGAAGTAAGGATCGAAAATTTTCTTGAGATACTCCTCGGGGATGCCGATGCCCTCATCCTGCACGGTGATCTTCACATACTTGCCGACGCGCAGCGGGGATAGCGCCCCGCTTTCCTCCGGCAGGAAGAAGTTCTCGCACTTGACCATGAGCGTTCCGCCGCCGGGCATCGCCTGCTCCGCGTTGATGGCGAGATTGTTGACGACCTGCGAGATCTGGCCGGAATCCACTTCCACGGGCCAGAGATCGTCGGGCGTTTCGAAATCCGCGCGGATACTGCTGCCACGGATGGAAAAAGTGACCGTGTCATGGATGAGCTGGCCAATGGAGGCCGTCTTCTTGATCGGCGCGCCGCCTTTGGCAAAGGTGAGGAGCTGCTGCGCCAGCTCTTGCGCGCGGAGCGACGCTTTCTTTGCGGCGCTCAGGCGCTCGTACATATCATCCTCCTGCGGCACCGTGATGAGGGAGAGCGAGAGATTGCCAATGATCGCGGTGAGCAGGTTGTTGAAATCGTGCGCGATGCCGCCGGCGGCCACGCCCAGCGATTCCAGTTTCTCCGCTTTCCGGCGCTCGGCTTCCAGGTGCTCCTTTTCCGTGATGTCGCGGAAGACGAGCACCGTGCCCAGCTTGCGGTTGGTCTTGTCCCGGATGGGCGAGGCGGATATCTCGATGAGGCGCTCGACGCCCTCGCGGGAAACGACGATCGCGTGATTGGCGGTGCCGACCACCGAGCCGGTCTCGACGATGCGGTCCAGCATGGTCGAGCAGGGCTTGCGGGTCCGCTCGTTGAGGATATTGAAAATCTCGACCAGCGGCTTGCCCATGATCTGGTCCTGCCGCCAGCCCGTGAGGCGTTCGGCGACGTTGTTGATGACGGCCACGTTGCCATCCATGTCCGTCGCGATAAAGCCGTCGCCGATGGACCGCAGGGTGACTGCGAGCCTTTCCTTTTCCGCGTTCAGATCTTCCTCAAAGCGCTTGCGCTCGATCTCGGCGGCGGCGCGCGCCGCGAAAATCTGGAGGGTGCTCTCGGCGATCTGGACATTGTCCATCTGCTTCGTGTCGATAACGCCCATCAGGCCCACCGTCTTCCCTTTGTGATCCACCAGCGGCATCGCCACAAAGCTCTCGGCGGCCAGCTCCTTCAGGATTTCATCCTTCGGGAATTTCTCGCGCACCTCGTTGGGGAAAGCGCGGAATCCGCGCTTGAGCACCTCTTCGCACGCGCTGTTGGCCAGCTTGAAGTTCATCTTGCTGCGGATGTGCCCGTGCTCCGCGATGACCAGCGTGCAGGTGTTGTCCTCCTCGTTTTTCTTGGTGGTTTCCACCAGGAAGGAGAAATCCGTCTGCAACGCCTTGGAGAGCTGCTTGACCAGCGAGCGGACAAATTCCTCGCCCGTGGAGGAGGAGACGCCGAGGCCGATATGCTTGAGGGTTTCCTCGGAGCGTTTGCGCTCGGTGACGTCGCGGATGAGCGCCACGTAATTCTTCTTGTTGTCCGCCTTCATCTCGCTGAGCGAAATCTCGATGGGGAAGGGGTAATAGTTCTGGCGGTGGCCCATGGCCATCATGGTGCCGCGGCCCAGCGCCGCCATGTCGTGCAGGAAGAGACGCTGCGGGATGATCTTCGAGACGCTCTGGCCGACGAGTTCCTTGGAAACGATGCCGAACATTTTTTCGGCAGCCGGATTCATGGATTGAACCAGCCCCTGATCATTCATCGTGATGATGCCGTCGAGCGTGTACTCGATGATCGAGCGGGTCTGCGCCTCCGCGCTCTCGATCTTGCGCAGGTGCCGGCTGTACGCCGTAAAGCTGTACCAACTGGAGGCGATGAGCACGCCCATCGCGAAGAGGCACAGCAGCGCGAACCCGGCGGTCTTGAGCACGCGATCCAGTTCCGCATGCTGCTTGGCCTGCTCGTAACGCTCATACTCCGCCGCTTCAAATCCGGCGATCTGCTTGCGGACATTGTCGATCATCTCCTTGCCGTGATCCGTGGTGACCGCCGCGCCGCTCTGGTGGTTGGCCTCCCTGGCCGCGAACTCCGGCTGCGCCACGTCGCGCTGCCAGTGATCCATCTCCGCGGCGATATCCTTGAGCGATTGCAATTGGCGCGGCTCGTTGGCCTGGGTCGCAAGCACCGTGAGGTGGCCGTGGTAGGCATAAAAATCGGTCACCGCCTGCTGGTAGAGGCTCACGGAACCGCGGTCGCCGGTCAGCAGATAGCCCCACTCGCCCTCCTGCATTTGAGAGATGGCATTCTCGAGTTTCGGCGCGAAGAGGAGAATCTGGAACGATTGGCTAAGGCTCTGCTGATCCTGCGCGTGGGACTTGAGGAGCTGTTGCTCGCTGTCCTCCATATCCAGCAGGGTCTGGCGGGCGCTGCCCAGCAGGGCGCGCTCGTCGGTAAGATCGACCGCGGAGGGCTCGACGCCATGCTTGCGGCGGCCGATTCCGGGGCCGGCGATTTTTTTGACCCAATCGGCGACGTGCCGCTTCACATCCTCCACGCGGGCGCTCTGGGCGCTCTCGTTTCCGACAAAGCCGGCAACGTCATCGAGCTGCGTCTGAACGAGGGCCGCCTGGTGATCGAAAGCTTCGGAGTAATTGGCCTGGCCGGTCAGGAGATAGCCGCGGTAAGTTGTCTCGAGCGCGGTGATATCGTTTTCCGACTGGCCCAGCTTCCGCAACAAATCCAGGGTGCGCGCCCGCCGGCTCTCGAACTCGTGATCGCGAAAGGCGACAAAGAGCAAAATGGCGGCGAGCATCGCGATGGCCAGGACGCCGACCAGGGAGGAGGCGAGGAGCTTGCCGTAAAAGCGATCCTCAGCTTTGAGGAACGCGCGGAATCGGTTGTAGATGGAGAATTTGTCGGCGAATGAGCCCATGGGAGCGAGTTAGTTCCCCTCCTGAGAAAGCTAGTCCCATGCCGCCCGTTATGGCATTTATGCCCGCCACGGTAATTGAAAGTGTACCGTTTAATGGCCCCCCGGGAAGTCCGCCGGAGCGCCCGCGTCAATACGTCAGGAAGGCGCGCACCGGCACAGGGTCCAGGTGTTTTCGCCCGGAGAGGAAGCCGAGCTCGATCAGAAATTGGGCTTCGAGCAATTGGCCGCCGGCCTGGGCGATGAGCCGGGAGGCGGCAGCGGAGGTGCCCCCGGTGGCCAGGAGATCGTCCACCAGGACGATTCGCTCCCCGGGGCTGATGGCGTCGATGTGCATCTCGACGGTCGCTTCGCCATACTCAAGGGTGTAGGAGGCTTCTTTCGTCTGGAAGGGCAGCTTCCCCTTTTTACGGACCGGGACAAAACCGACCCCCAATTGATAAGCGACGGCGGAGCCGAAGAGGAAGCCGCGCGCATCGATGCCGACGATCTTGTCAGGGTTCAGCGGCCGGGTGGCCTCCAGGAATAGGTCGATCGCTTCGCGGAAGAGGGCGCCATCAGAAAGGATGGGAGTGATGTCCTTGAAGATGATGCCCGGTTTCGGAAAGTCCGGTACGTCGCGGACGGCGCTGGCGATACGGTCGGAGGCCTGATGCATGAAGCGGGGAGGTTAGCGCCCCAGGAGCGCGGGTGTCGAGCCGAAGCGGAAAACGGGAGTTTTCCCCGCGGTCGGCGCCGCTTTCAGGAGCCACCGCGGAAAACCCTGCCGGCCATGGACAAATTTTGGTTTTCCGAAGGATAAACCTGTGGGGTTGCAATATGCACGAGGCCCGGTAGGATGTCGGGTTCCGCTAAAAAATGGATGACCGTTTCCTGCTCGTAGCCTCAACCTTCTGTTTCCTGCTCGGGTTTGCCTACACCATGTTTGTGCTGGGGACCGGGCGGTACAGGCAGTCCCGGTTCGTTTTCGGCTCCATGGCGCTGGGGTTCGCGTTCCAGTGCGGTTTCCTCGTGGCCCGGGGGCATGCGCTCAACGCCTGCCCGCTGACGAATCTCTTTGAGGTGCTGATTTTTCTGAGCTGGTCGATGGTGCTCCTCTATTTCGTCGTCGGCACCGCCTACCGGCTCTCCCTGCTCGGGATGTTCACCGCGCCCATGGCGTTCGTATTCCAGGCATTTGCGATGATCGCGCCCATCGACAGCCCCCCCGGCCCGCGCCGGCATGTGGGCAGCCATCCATGGCTGGAGACGCATGCGGCCATCTGCATTGTCGCTTACGGGGCATTCGCGCTGGCCTGCGTGGCGGGCGTGATGTACCTCGTGCAGGAGCGGCAATTGAAGACGCACAAACTTCGCGAGTTTTTCTTTCACCTTCCGCCGATTGCCGATCTGGCGGTGGCGATCAACCGGCTGCTGCTGACCGGCTTCATCCTGTTGACGCTCGGCCTGCTGAGCGGTTTTGAAGTGCATGAGGTGCGGGCCGCATGGAGCAAAATCGCCTGGGGCGTCGGCGTATGGATCATCTACGGGGCGATCCTCAAGGCGGACAAATGGATCACACCGCGCCGCGTGGCGCAGCTCTCGGTGGCCGCATTTTCCATCACCCTTGCCACGCTTTGGGGCCTCAATTTCATCGCGCCGGCCAGCCCTCTATAAAATGATGGACGTTGTATGCCTCGGCCTTAGTCATCAGACGGCGGATGTCTCCACCCGCGAGCGCTTCGCGTTTGCGGAGCATGAGCTGGGCGCTTGCGTGGGAGAGCTGGGCAGGCGGCCGGAGCTGGGCGAGGCGCTCATCCTTTCCACCTGCAATCGCGTGGAATTGTACGCGGCGGCGGCGGACCCGGCGGCGGGCTTCGCAACCATCGAGGCTTACCTCTCCTCGCGCGCCGCGCTCGAGCCGGAAGACCGGCGTTTTTTCTTCCGCCGCGATGGCTCGGCAGCGGTGCGGCATCTCTTCCGGGTGGTGAGCGGTCTGGAATCCATGGTGCTGGGCGAGACGGAAATCCTGGGCCAGGTAAAGCGCGCCTATGGAGTCGCCGTGCAATCCGGCGGGACCGCGCGGCATCTCAACAAGCTCTTCCAGCGCTCCTTCAATGTGGCCAAGGAGGTGCGCACGCGGACCAATATCACGCGCGGGCCGGTATCGGTGGGCTCCGTGGCTGTCGATCTGGCGGAGAAGATATTCGGGCGGCTCAACTCGTGCCGGGCGATGATCCTGGGCGCGGGCGAAACCAGCGAGATGACGGCAAAGGCGCTGATGTCGCGCGGCGCGCATGGAATTTTCGTGTCGAATCGCTCCTACGATCGGGCGCTCATGCTGGCGGAGGAGACCAATGGCGAGGCGATCAACTTCGAGCAATGGCACGAGCGCTTTGACGATATCGACATCCTGATCTCCTCCACCTCCGCGCCGCATGCGATTGTGACCGTGGATAAATTGAGCAAGGCCATGCGGCGTCGCGGGAACCGGCCGGTGTTCGTCATCGATCTGGCGGTGCCGCGCGACGTGGACCCCGCGGTCAACAATCTCGATGGCGTCTATCTTTACGATATCGACGCGTTGCAGGGAATCGCCGCGCACTCGATGAATGTGCGGCGGCAGGAGCTGACGGAGTGCGAGCGGCTGATCGAGCGGCATGTGGATGAATTTTCCGGCTGGCTGGCCAATGGCGGACGGCCGCCCGCGCCCATGGCGCAGCCGGTGGCAATCGAATCGGCGGCATCGTGATGGAGCGGCTTGTCATCGGATCCCGGGGCAGCGCGCTGGCCCTCGCGCAAGTACGCATGGTGCGGGAGGCATTGTCGCGCGTGCATCCGGGGCTGGCAGTCGAGTTGAAAATCATCACGACCTCCGGCGACCGCCGGCAGGAAGTAAGCGCGGGTGAGGGGAACGCCGCGGGGTTGAAAGGGCTTTTCACCAAGGAAATCCAGGATGCGCTGCTGGATGGATCAATCGACGCGGCGGTGCACAGCCTCAAGGATCTCCCGGGCGTGACGCCGGATGCGCTGGCCATCGCCGCCGTCCTGCCGCGCGCCGATACGTCGGATATGCTCATTTCCTCCCGGGCGGAATTGCCGCCGGCGGCAAGGATTGGCACCGGCAGCGTGCGGCGCGGGCGTCAATTGCGCTGGCTGCTGCCGGAGGCGGAGGTGGTGGAGATTCGCGGCAACGTGCCGACCCGCCTGCAAAAGCTGACCACGATCCCGCTGGATGCAATCGTGCTGGCGCGGGCGGGCCTGGAGCGGCTGGGGTACAAGGTGGCGGATGGGCGGCTGGAGGGCGACGCGGGTTCCTTTTTTGCCCGCAAGATCGACGTGCTGCCGGCCATCGGGCAGGGAGCGGTGGGCATCGAGACGCGCGTGGGCGATTCCGCCGCGGCGCTGCTCGCCCGCATCGACCATGGCCCCACGCATGCGTGCATCCGCGTCGAGCGGGAATTGCTGCGGCTGCTGAATGGCGATTGCCGCCTGCCCGTGGGCGCGCACGCGACGCTGGACGGCGCGGGATTGATTCACGCCCAGGCCATCGTTTTCCACGACGCCGCCCCTCCCTCGCACGCCAGGGCCAGCGGCGATGCCTGCGATCCCGAGAGAATCGCCCGCCGCCTTTTTGAACAGCTTTCATGAAAAATCCTTCCGGCATTTGTTACCTGACCGGCGCGGGGCCGGGCGATCTGGGCCTCGTGACTCTGCGCGCGCGCGACGTGGTCGGGCAGGCTCAGGTTCTCGTGTATGATTATCTCTGCAACCCCGGCATCCTCGAGTGGGCGCCGCCGGATGCGGAGATCATTTACGCCGGAAAAAAAGCCGGTGCGCACACGCTGGCGCAGGATGAAATCAACGCGCTGCTCGTTGACCGGACACGGGCCGGGAAGCGCGTGGTGCGGCTGAAGGGGGGCGATCCCTTCGTCTTCGGGCGCGGCGGAGAGGAGGCGGAGGCGCTGGCGCGCGAGAAGCTGGCCTTTGAGGTGATCCCCGGCATCAGCTCCGTCTTTGCCGGGCCCGCCTACGCCGGCATCCCGGTCACGCATCGCGAGCATACCTCGCAGGTTACCATTTTCACCGGGCACGAGGACCCGGCCAAGCCGGATGCCGTGCTCGACTACGCCGCGCTGGCCACCCAGCCGGGCACCAGGATCATGCTCATGGGCGTCGAGCGAATCGGCCCGATCACGAAGGAATTGCTGAGCCATGGCGCCGATCCCGCGCTGCCCGTGGCCCTCATCCGCTGGGCCACCACCGGACGTCAGCAGACGCTCCGGGGACGGCTGGATGACATCGCGGCGCGCGTGGCGGAGGCGGGCTTCAGCGCCCCGGCGGTCGCCGTATTCGGCCAGGTGGTCAAACTGCGCGATACGCTCAACTGGTTTGAGTCCCGGCCGCTCTTCGGCAGGCGCATCGTCGTCACGCGCACGCGCAAGCAGGCCGGGGCGCTCTCCGGCTCCCTGCGCGGCCTGGGTGCGGACGTGTGGGAGATCCCGACCATCCGCATCGAGGAGCCGGCGGACCTGCTGGAATTTGGGCAACTGGTCCAGGACTCGCACGGGTACGATTGGATCATCTTTACGAGCCCGAATGGCGTGGACGCCTTCTTCAAGATGTTCTTCAAGCTTTACGACGATTGCCGGGATATCGGCGCCGCGCGCATTGCCGCCGTGGGGCCCGCCACCGCCGCGCGCGTGCGGGAGTTTCACCTGAAAGTGGAACTTCAGCCCGCCGAATATGTCGCCGAGGCGATCATCAAGGAATTTCAGAAAGAGGGCTCGGTCGAAAACCTGCGCATCCTGCTGGCGCGTGCCGAGCAGGCGCGCGACATCCTGCCGAGCGAGCTGACCAAGCTGGGCGCGATCGTGGACGTGGCAATCGCCTATCGCACCGTGCCGGAGACGGCGGATGTGGCCGGCGGCATCGAGCGCTTCCGCAATGAAGGCGCGGACATGGTCACTTTTGCCAGTTCATCGGCGGTGGAAAACTTCCTCGCGATGAAGCTGCCGCTGCCGGGAAATCTGAAGACCGCCAGCATCGGCCCGGTCACATCCAAAACCATGCGCGAGATGGGCCTCAAGGTTGACGTCGAAGCCGCGAAACACGACATCCCGGGTCTTACGGATGCGATACGCAAGTTTTACGTAGGCAAGCGCATCTGATTGCCCGTAATCGGGGTCCGCTTGGGTGGAGGCGGCGAGGGGTGCGGACATTTGCCCGAAAGTTCCCAGCATGGCCCGAATCTGGCTAACCAAAGGGCGATGTCGTCCCAAAGTTTCATGGCCACGGAACCTGATTTCGACTTGCAGATGAAATCGCTGGCTGAAGAGGCCCAGCAGTTTCTGGACGCGGATCGCCCGGGAAAACGCTCGGACCTCCTCGAGTTTCTGCGTCCCCTCGTGCAACACATCGAATCGCTGGGACGCGCCATCACGGAAAACACGATGGCCGTCATGCGCATCGAGGAGACCGTGCTGGCGCAATCGAACATCACCATGCTGCCCCGGCTCATCACGACTCTGCATGAGGACCTCGAGAACCGGAATGGGGTAAACCAAAAACTCTTCGACGCCATGCATGAGGAGCTGAAGGGATACAAGGACGGCTTCCTGCTGGAGGTGCTGCACCGCCCGCTCATCCGCGATCTCATCACGCTTTATGATGACCTGGCCGAGCTGCACCGCCGCACCGCCGCCTTTCTGGCCGGTTTCGCGCCGGGGGTCGAGACGCCGGAGGTGGCCGCCGCGCGCAATCAGCTTCGAACCCTCAGCACGAATCTGGACCATATCGTCGAGTCGCTCATCGAAATCCTTGCCCGCATGGATGTGCGCCGGGCGGAGGCATCGAGCGGGAAGCTCGACAAGATCGCCCACCGCGCCATGAAGTTTGAGCCCGCGGCCACTCCCGGCGATGACCAGACCATCGCGGCAAGCCTCAAGCCCGGCTTTCTCTGGCGGGAGCGCACTTTCCGCCCGGAAGAAGTGGCCGTCCGCAAGTGGCGTCCCGAGAATCCCGCCCCGAGTGGCGACCCCTCCTCCCAGAGATGAGCAATCCACCACGCTGGCATGCAACTCGCTCCTCCTTATAAGCCGCAAAATTCCCTGTCGATGACGGACAATCCCTCACCTCGAAAGCAGCGCAAGGCCGTCGGAATCGACCTTGGCACCACGTTTTCGGCGATTGCCCACATCGATCCATACGGCAAGCCGCAGATCATCCCGAACTCTGAATCCGAGCGCATCACGCCATCGGTCCTCCTCTTCGACGGGCCCAACGCCATCGTCGGCACACATGCGAAGCAGAACGCCGTGGCCGAGCCGGAAAAAATCGTGGATTTCGTGAAGCGGGAGATGGGGAAGAGCAAGAACGAGTTCAGCCGGGAGTTCAACAATCACATCTACACGGCGGAAGAGCTTTCCGCGATCATCATCAAGAAGCTCAAAAACGACGCGCAAAAATATCTCGGCACCGAGATCACCGACGCGGTCATCACGGTGCCGGCGTACTTCAATGACGCGGAGCGCACCGCCACGCTGCACGCGGGGCAGCTCGCCGGCCTGAACGTGCTCCAGATCATCAATGAGCCGACCGCCGCCGCGCTGGCCTACGGCCTGGACAAGCTGGACCAGGATCAGACCGTCTTCGTTTTCGATCTGGGCGGCGGCACGTTTGACGTGACGATCATGCGCATCGAGGATCACCACATCCGCATGATCGCCAGCAACGGCGACCACCGGCTGGGCGGCAAGGATTGGGATGACGTGATCGTCAATTGGGTGGCCGATGAGTTCGACAAGATCCACGGCGAGAATCCGCTGCTCGACCTGCAAAGCTACCAGGACCTCTACAACCGCGCGCTGGCCGCAAAGATCCAGCTCTCCACGCGGCAATCCACCACCCTGGTGCACAGTTACAACGGCAAGAGCGTGAAGCTGGAGATCACGCGCGAGCAGTTCGAGAAGCGCTGCACCCATCTGCTGGAGAAGTGCAAAACCATTTGCGAGATCGTGATGCAGGAAGCGCGGCTCACATGGAGCCACATCGACCACGTGCTGCTCACCGGCGGCATGAGCCGCATGCCTTCCGTGCGGACGATGATCCATGAGCTATCCCAGACCGCGATTGCCGATGATGTGAGCCCGGACGAGGCGGTATCGATCGGCGCCGCCATCCAGGGCATCCTGGCGCTGCTGAATGAGGAGGACTCCCTCGGCGAGCGCGTATTGCCGATCGAGGTGCGCGCGCAATTTTCAAATCCCGACGGCGGCCTCATGCGCGTGACCAACATCACCACCCACACGCTGGGCGTCGTGCTGTGGGACGATGCGAAGGTCGAGGAATACGTCTTTCCGATGATCAAGAAGATGACCGCCATCCCGACGGAGGTGAAAAACTCCTTCGGCACGGCGAAAGCGAACATGAAGAACGCCGTGGTGCGCGTGGTGGAGGGGGAAAGCACCGTGCCCTCCGAGTGCACCGAGCTGGGACTTTGCGACATCGAGCTGCCGCCGTTCCTGCCCAAGGGATCGCCGGTGGAATTGACTTACCGCTACGACGCCAACCAGGTGCTCGAGGTGACCGTCGATGCGTTTGGCAAACAGAACCGCGTTTCGATTGCCCGCAACGTGGGATTGAATGAGTTGGAGATCGACGCAGCCACTGCCGATCTCGCGCAGATCACCGTCTTTTAAAACAACGTTTAAATTGTTCGAGATTCGATATTCACGCGCCGTCCCGGACGTGTCCGGCGGGTGGAATCGAGCTTCGAACTCCAAATTTTTGAATCATGCCATTGCCTTCGCCGCTGCCTGACAGCCCGAACCGTTGGGATGGGTGGAGGAATTACAATTCCGAAAACCCGTACGAACGCCTCTGCCTCGATTTCGAGGCGAACCCGAGTGATGAACAGGTGGAAGACAATTGCCGCCAGCTCCTCGTCTGGTGGCAGAAGAAATTGCCGCTGAAGAATCAGCCCAGCAATCCGGCTACCCAATTGCTGCGCCAGGGAATCGACGAAGCGCCGAAATATCTCGCCGAAGCCCGCACCATCCTCCTGAGCGCCGATTCCCGCCGTCAGGCGGACGAGCGCATCCGCGCAAGGCTCAAGGAAAACGCGGCGGCGGAGTTCTACAAATTTCTCGCATTCGCCCTGGCGGACGGCGTCCTCAAGCGCGAGGACGAGACGAACCTGTACCATCTGGGCTCCGCCGCCGGGCTGGATATGGAGGAGATGCGCCTGATGGTGGAGTCCGAGCTTGCGCGCCGCGGCGCCAAACGCTTCGAGGCTCCCGCGCCGCCCCCTCCGCCGCCGGTCGCGCGGACCGCGCAGGCTGCAAATTTCTACGTGCCGGAGAGCGCCTTCGCGCCGATCCCCAACGCCACATCTCCGCCACGGTTGAACCCCGGCGCGCCCTCCAATGATCCGCGCATGGAGTTCATGCGCCTCATCCGCCTCAGCGGCCTCAATGAGGAGGATATGACCGACGACCAGCGCGACGCCATTTGCAACATGGGCGAAAACCTCGGCTTGAGCGGAGCCGAAGCCGAGGACTTGATCGATACTTACTTTGAGGATATTGGCAACCTGCCCCAGGGCGACAGCGCTCCCGCGGCCGCGGCGGTTTCGCGCTCTGCCGCGCGCAAATCCGCCCAGTCCGCGCCCGCCCCGCAGCAGCAACAGCAGCCCGCCAGGAAAGCGGGGCCCGCGCGCGTACTGGAGTCGATGCAGGCGGAGCGCTTCTCTCCGCTCAGCCGCGACCTCGAGCGCCAGAAACATCCCAATTTTACCGCGCACTGCGGCGTCGAAATGCTTTTCGTGCCGTCCGGCACTTTTATGATGGGCAGCACGGCCGATGGCGCGGCGCCCAATGAGCAGCCACTCAGCAAGTGTAACATTTCCTGCTACTACATTTCACGGTTTCCGATCACGAATGCGCAGTTCGAGGAGTTTGACACCGCGCATCGCTCGAAGCGGCCCGGCTGGGCCAATGAGAGCCATCCCGCCGTCTATGTGAGCAGTGTGGATGCGCTGAAGTTTTGCGAGTGGCTGAGCCGGCGCGAAGGCAAAAAGTTCCGCCTCCCGACCGAGGCGGAGTGGGAATACGCCGCGCGCGGCACCGATGGCCGCACTTATCCCTGGGGCGAGCGTTTGAACCGGGGCGATCTCGCCAACTTTGCCGATTGCAACACGACCTTCCCGTGGCGCGATGCGGAGATTAACGACGGCTTTGCGGAGACGGCGCCGGCCGGTTCATTTCCGCGCGGTTCCAGTCCTTTTGGGGTCGAGGATATGGCCGGCAACGTGTGGGAATGGTGCCTCGATTTTTACGAAGCTTACAAAGGGAAGGAACGCACCAACCCGCGCAGCGCCCTGACGGTAGGCCGCCGCATTTACCGCGGCGGAAGCTGGAAGAGCCGCGCATCGAGCCTGCGGACCACGGCCCGCAATTTCAACGTGCCGGAGTATTCCGCCAACGACGTCGGCTTCCGGATCATTTGCGAGTGCTAGGTCTGGGGCCGTTTCGACCGATGGCATCGTCGTTATTGGCGGGGATCTGAAATCGTCCGCCGAGAATCTTTCCCTGCGAAAATAAGTACGGCCACACCCTTTCCAGAGTGTGGCCGTTTGACTTAAACCTCCCAACGCTGCTTGGGAAAGCTCGCGGAGATCAGGCGGTGGCCGCCGTCTCCACGAAGATAGGCTTCTCCTTCTTCTTGCTGTGGGTGACGAAGTGGATCAATCCCCAGATTCCGAAGACCGCCGCGATGCCGAGGGCGATGTACGGCTCCTTCGGGCTCATTCCCGCCACGAACTTGGGCCCCACGATGTAGAAGATCATGCAGGCCAGGTTCGCAAGGAGACCGAACACAGGTACCACGAAGTGCTTGAACCCGTGGAAGGTGTGATGCTCCCTGAACGCGACGATCGCGACAACGCACGTCATCATGTAGAGGAGGAAGGTGCCGAAGTTACTCACCAGCGTAACGATGAGCAGCGAATTCGCGCTGCCGGCATAGGCCGCCGGGCTGAATACGCCGAACTTGTACCAGATGTTATTATAGGACGGGTCCAGGGCGGTAACCGTCGCGCCACCCAGGTACATGCTGGCCGTCGCCATGCCGATGAAGATCGACAGGATCGTGAGAATCCAGATGCCTTTGACGGGCGCGCCGGACTTGTTGTGGATATGGCCGAAGAGCTCGCCGACTTCCTTATCCCGGCCCATCGCGTAGGTTACGCGGGCGCCGGTGTTGATGCAGGCCAGCGTGGTGCCGATGAGGGCGAGGAACACGGTGAGAGCCTGAATCCACATGAACCACGTCCCTGCCTTGACACTGCCGAAGAGCCAGGTGCCCGTGAGCAGCATCAGGTCGCCAATGGGCGCCGCGGATGCGCCGGCATTGCTGTAGGTGTAAGCGTTGTGCAGCAGGTAGTTCGCGGCGAAGTACTCAAACAGGTAGCAGATCGCGCCCTGGATGACGAGCGACAGGATCACCGCTTTCGGCACGTCCTTGGTCGGGTTCTTGGCTTCCGCGCCCATGGCCGTAACGGACTCGAAGCCGACCAGGATCAGGATCGCGACGCAGGCCTGCACCAGCAGGTTGGACGGGCCGTGCGGCGAGATCACCGAGAGCGCGTTCGGGTGGAAGTTGAACGTGGTCGGATCCTTGGCCGTCCCCGAGCCGGTGACGGCATCGCTCGGCAGGTAGCTGACGGTAAACGGATCGGGAACCAGCTTGCCCGAGGCATCCTTCTTGAAGACCGGGTAGGGATCGCCCACAGCGAGGCCAAGAGCCGCAATTTCCGGCTTCTTGAGATCGTCCGCGGTAACCTGGCGGTCTTGGGTCTTATAGATCGGCTGACCTTTATCGTCCACCTTGGGAGTGCTGTCCGCCCAGCTATCCTGGACCGGCTTGTTATTGGCATCCACCTGGTTGACCTGGTCCACATTATACTGGACCGGCGTGCCATTGGAGAGATGCCAGCCCACCGAGCCCTGCGGGTGCTGTACGCGGTAGGATATCGCGATCACCGAGAAGACGATGAGCGCGGAAATCTGGATGACGTTGATGGCAACGCTGACCGCCGTACTGCCGTTGACACCGCGGGAGGCAATCCAGCCCACCCCCAGTGCAAACACCACGCAGACCATGAACATCAGCAAGGGGCTGTTGATCGCGGAGCTGAAGGTGCCGGGCATGAATTGGTTGGCCATGTAACCGCAGAAGATTGCGGTGACGCCCACCATGCAGCCGGGATAGACCCAGTAGTAAAGGTGGCTGGCCCAGCCAACGACGAATTTGGCGATTCGGGCGAATTTAAACGCCTTGCTCTTGGAGAGGAACGCCTGTTCCGCATAGAGGTAAGACGAGCCCGCGCCAGGGTAGAGTTTCGAAAGCTCCGCATAGCTGATGGCCGTGGCAAAGCATAGCATCAGCGCAGCGACGATTCCGAACCACATGGCGCACGCTGCCATTGGCGCGCCATAGAGCGATTGTTCTTCAAAGGTCAACCATAGAAACGCCCCTGGCGCGATAAGCGCCATGGCGTTTACGGTTAACCCCGTTAGACCGAGGGTTCCTGTAGTTTGTTGTTGTGGATTATTGGACATACGGCGTGGTTTAGGTTGCGGCTTGGGAGCCGGGAATGTTTCGCCCGCCTTAGCACGCACCATGCCATCCCGGTCAGAAAGGGCCGCCGATATGCCGTAATACTTTGTTTTAGCCTGATAATACCTCGTATTATTTCGTCGCCCGCCTTACCCGGGCCTGCCGCCTGGGCTCCTTTATCCTGCTCAGAAAACGACACACTTGCGCGTTTTCGTCCAGAAATACGCTACAAGCTCGGTAAACGATTTTTCTGCCGGTTCAGCGCCGTTCGCCCCTCATCACGAGCCTCTCCCGCCACCGCTATTTGGCCATCGCCTGGCGGCGGTCCGTATCCATATAGAGCACGCAATCCGTCATGCCCATGATGGTCTTGATCGGGTAGGGGCTTTTCTTCAGATTGATGGTGCGCACGATGTAGGCCGCCCAGTGCCGGTACTCGCCGTTCACCAGGTCCGCCAGGGTATTCATGGTGCCGCTGATGGGGGTAAAATAGAGCCCGGCCACAGGACCGCCCAGCCGCTGGTAATCGCTCAAGTCCTGCAATGCCTGCGGATCATACGGCAGCCAGATGCTGCGCCGGTCCGCGTACCACGCGACGGCCCACGGCATGTCCGAGCCGATGATCTCATCCGGGGCAAAACCCTTCCCCATGGCCGCGATATACGGCGGCATGTACGGCGGCCACTCCACCTGCCAGCGATTTTTGCTGAGCGCCAGCCGCGCCAGCAGCGGGATGCCCGAGAGGAGGAAAATGACGATAACGAGCGACATTCTCATGACGTAGTGTACTCCACTACGCGCGCTCCATGCCGGAAGGATAAAGCCGAGGCCGATCCGGCGGTCCCATTGCACCAGGATGTACGCCATGCCATAGCAAATAAGCAACGGCACAAAGAGCAGATGAAACTGGTCCGCCGCCAGGCCGTGCTCCTCCTTCATGCCAAAGATGGCCATGCCGCAAATGGCCGAGCCCCACATGGAAAAGAGCAGCCAGCGGAAGGTCGCGGTAATCGGTCGCTTGAAGGCATGCAACACACTCACCAGCGCCACCGGCGCCACGCAGCTCCAGCCCAGGTACTCGATGAGCCGGTTGATCTGCCCCGTGAGGTTGACGCGGAAGTTCTCCGCGAAGTAGTTGCCCGAGGTATCGCCCAGGTCGATCGCAAACCGGCGCATGTGGCCCGACTCCGAGTGCACGATTCCATCCAGCCCGCAAAAACCCGCCAGACCGCGGAAGTCTCCGCATACCATCGCATTGCGCACCAGCCACGGAGTGTACACCGCCAGAAAGACGCCCAGCATCAGCAGCGCCGCCACCGGCCGCGGACGAAAAAAGAAAAACGCAAACACCAGCACCGGAAAGAAAATGAAGATGGAAAGGGCATGCGTGAGGGCCATGACGCCGAACCCCAGCCCCAGCGCCGCCATCCAGCCCAGATGCCGCTCGTTAAGGTAACGGGCGCGCATCGCCCGCAGCAGCACGTACACATTCACGTGCAGCATGAAGAGCAACTCCATGAGCGGCAGCCCGGTGATCGAGTATTGCCACATCATGTCGCAAATCATCGTGAGCCCCGTGGCCATGTAAGCCAGGCGCTTGTCGAATAGCTCCGTCGCGATCAAAAAGAGCATCCCGAGCGATCCCAGGAAGAAGAGCACCCCCATGAGCGCGATCGCCTTGTCCCCAGAGTAAACGATATCCGTCTTCTCCAGCTTCCAGCCCTCCGTGATGGGGATGTAAAGCGCCGCCGCGTCCAGCAATGGGCCGATTGGGCCGTTATAGGTATCGTAGGCGATGCCGGTCTTGACGTCCTTGCCATGGCGCCGCAACTCGCCAATCGCGA
Organism: Chthoniobacteraceae bacterium; assembly: GCA_036266845.1. GTDB lineage: Bacteria > Verrucomicrobiota > Verrucomicrobiia > Chthoniobacterales > Chthoniobacteraceae > DATAXI01. Next base: position 41,177 of record DATAXI010000182.1, read on the forward strand.
GAGGGCGGATGAATTTCGTCTGCCAGCCGTGGCCGCGCAGGATCTCGCGGCCGATCTGCGCCTGATCCATGGCCTGCGACATCGGCAGCCCGTGAAACTCATGCACCATGAAGAATACCGAGAGCCCGATGGCCACAAAGGCGAACACCCCCCGCCATACCCATTTTGCAAGGTCCCCCGCATCGAGCGAGGCCACGGTCTTCTGGATTTGTTCTTCGATCGTAAGCATTCGCACTGCCGGGAAAAAAAAGTGATTTCTACGTAAGCCGCTTGCGTGGAGGCGGGCCGCTCCGGGTTGCCTCAAAAAAAAGGGGCGGGGGCACATCCTCTACGGCAATCCCTGCCGGGGGTCAACTGCGGCATCCCGGCGGCAGACCGCGGATATTGCGATCTTTCCCATTGGCGGGCGATGGCCCAGGATTGCATGGTTTTTTCCCATGAAGCCCCGTATCTCCTTCATTACCATTGGCGTGGATGATCTGGAGCGTTCCCTGCGCTTCTACCGGGACGGCCTCGGCCTGGCCACCGCCGGCATCGTGGGGGCGCAGTACGAATATGGCGCCGTCGTATTCTTTGACCTGCAGCCGGGGCTGAAACTGGCGCTCTGGCCGCGCCGGAGCATCGCGCGGGACAGCGGGGCACCGCCCGGGCCGGCCAGCCCCACGGAGTTTACGCTGGCGCACAATGTGGCCACGCGGGAAGAGGTGGATGCGATCCTGCGCAAGGTCCCGGCGGCGGGCGGCATCATCACAAAGCCCGCTCAGCCGGCATTCTGGGGCGGCTACGCCGGCTACTTCCAGGATCCCGATGGACACCTGTGGGAGATCGCGTGGAATCCGGAGATTCTGCCGCCGGATTGATTGCGGCGCCCGATTGCCTTTTCAGCGCCCGTCACGTCACGTCCGCAAAAAATCGGCTGGCCCGGTTGCCGGGGATGTGAGCGGCTGGTCGCGCAGGATTGGCTCCGCGAGGTCCGGCAGTGAGTCAAACACTCTCAGCCGCACCAATTCCCCCAGGGCCGCGGCCACGCCGGCGCGCAGGCTGCCATAGGTGCCGTCCGCCCCCTCCCGCACCAGCGCCCCGCAGGTGCAGGGCATCGCGGGCTCCGGAGAGGCCAGCCGGCGGACCGTCCAGCACGGTGTGCCCAGCAGTCCGCGGCAATCGTAAAGCACCGCCTGCAACTCCACCGCCCCGTTAAACTTTACCGCGTGCGGCTCCCAATCCAGCTCCACCGAGCCCTCGGGAAGCCCGGAGGCCCGCACCGCCTGCTGGATGAACGCAGTTTCACCTTCCTGGATGTTTCGCTGTCGTGAGGCTGAGATATTCATAGTGCCGTTCTCGTTTTCCGCATCCTGCACCCGCCGCGCATTTCTCCGCCGCCCATCCATTGCCGAACCACGGCCATTCCTTGCCATTGCGACGCGATTGGCCCTCATTTGCCATTCATCGCGGGAAGAGAACGCCCGTGGTCCGCGCACTCAGCGGGCCGGAGCGCTTCGGACGCCCTTTTTGGCATGCGCGGCGCCGCTTTCCACCCTGGCTTTGAACCTCTGCAGATTGCGCTCCAGCCGCGCGGTCACTTCCTTTTCATCCTGCCATCCATCCTTCGGATTGTACCGCATCTTCAAAGTCACCTCCACCTGGCCGCTCCCGGTTTCTCCAAAGCAAACCACCCCGGAGCTGTCCGGCCCTTCCACGGTACGCCAGGCCAGCCGACGGTTCGGAATCGTCAGCACCCGTTCGCAAATCGATTCATACACCTGCCCGCCCGATTCCGATTTCAAAACAAAACGCTTCTCATCCAGCCGTTCCATCGCGACGACCCCCTCCATAAACTCCGGAAACTCCTCGAACCGGTTCCACGCCTCATAAGCCACGTGGAGCGGGGCGCTTACGATCACACTGCGTTCGAGAGAGGTAAACTGGGACATTTTTGGTAAATCTCCGGCAAACGGACAAAGAAAGTACCCCGGAAACCGAAAGCGTCAAGAGGCGGACAGCGCCGATTCCAAATTTGGAATACATAGAATCCCTCTCAGAGATAGAGGTTTCTCCACGCAGGCATTGGCACGCCGGATGCACCAGAATGGGGTGGAAATGAACCCGGCGCGCTCAAAGATTTCGATCCAACTCTTTTAACGATGAACACGATTGCGAACAGCATCACGACCAAGGAATTTTATACCACAATCTCGGTCAATCGGGTGCTTCTCCTCGATGATGACAGCAAACTGAGGAGCCTCATCCAAAGGTTTCTCGAGGCCCAATTCTGCACGGTCGTAGCCGTCAGCAATGGCGTCGAGGGCGTCCGCGCCGTGCTCAAGGATGACTTCGACATCGTCATCTGCGACATGATGATGCCAAAAATGGCCGGCGATAAGTTCTACACCGCCGTCGAGCGGATACGGCCGGACCTCTGCAAGCGATTCCTTTTCATCACAGGTTACCAGGGCAATTGCGAGATCAACGACTTCATCAACCGAGTGCACGGCGCGATGCTCGTCAAGCCCTTCCAAGTGGCGGAATTGATCGAGACCATCGATTCCATCCAGGGCAGAATCGCCACCCGCTGATTCCCAACATCCCTGGCGGTGAAACGGATTTTCTCATCCGTTCCCATTTCTTCCGATCATTTCACCGGGACGCTGCTCGAATCGACCTCGGGCGAACGCCGCGAACCCGGAAAAAAAGCGGAGCCTTGATAAGCGGACGCAAATATCGCCTTTGTACGTCGTTCAATGGCGCTCCCAAGTGCAAAAGGCGACATTGGCGCCCGCCATCGTGCATTCTTGGGCGAGAATCCGGGCCTCAGCCAATCGGCCCGGAGGAGTATCTATAACCAGCGAAGTTGTTCCCTTCGCGCTCGCGTATCCCACCATGTAGGCGGCAATAGTGGCAGGATCATGGTACGGAATTGCGTCGATGCTTTCCGCCCCTTGCACTTCGCCCGCAAGACTGAAAGCCGCCGCATCCCCACTTTTCGCCCGGTCCCGGGCCGCCTTCTCCGAAAGCATCAGAAATTTCGCCGATGAAGAATCGCCAACCGTCAGGTGACATTTGAGATCCTTTGTCAGGGAGATATCTTTCTGTTGACCATACCCAACGAAAGTTACGACCGTTTTAGATTCGTGATGGCCGTTCTCGTTGCTGGTAACATCGATCTTCACATCAAGCCCCGTTCCGCTGGCGGAGAGCACTCGCGAATCAATATTCAAAACGCCGCCGTTGCTTCCTCCGGCCACCCCGAAGCTGGCCAAATTCGTTCGGGCGGTAAGTTCCGTTGGGCTCGCCGGCTGGCCGATTGCGGTCAGCAGTCTCCCGGAGGTCTGGTACATCACATATGCGGAATACTGAGGGATGCCAGCGTTCCTGGCGGCGAGTGTGCCGGAATAGCAAAAACTCCCGGCCAGCAGTAGCAGGATAGAGAAACGTCGCGCGAACATTGCCAAGGATGAACAGGGCGAGGGAAAGGAGGGCCTGCTCATGTTCAATAACGGAAGAAATTCAATTTAG
>DATAXI010000202.1:0-12261 GCA_036266845.1 Chthoniobacteraceae bacterium
GATGGCGCGAGCGCGGGGGTCGCAGCGGATAGCCACCCAAGCGGCCTGCTGCAAGACCCATCGCAAGATCGGCGGGCCTTGTTTGGAGATATGGCCGTGGTGGATGGTCTCGCCCGATTGGCTCACCCGCGGGGCGAGTCCCGCGTAGGAACTCAACTCATCGATGTTCTTAAAGCGGGTGATGTCCCCGGTCTCGGCCAGGATGGTCGCGGCGCAGAGCCTGCCAATTCCGGGGATCGACTCGAAGAGCCGGACACGCTGGAGCATCGCCTCATCGGCTTCGATGGCCTTGTCAATGGCCTCCTCGACATCGAAGAGATCGCGTTCCAAGGCCACGATGTGGCTAAGCCTTTGGCGGGCGGCAAGCCGGTGGGCCGGGCTGAGCTTGGGCTCCTGGGTGAGCAGCCACTTTTGCGCACGTGCGCTGGTCAAGGTCAAAGGGCCTGGCAGGTTGTTCTTCAGGGAGAGCCAGCGCAGTTGCCGTCGCTCAAGGGCGAGGCTGCGGGCAACACTCATGCGGTGGCGCACCAGTTCGCGCACCGCCCGCACCGGTTCACTGGGGACGTAAGCGTAAGGCAAGCGATCCTCCCGCAGCAATGTAGCCAGAAGCAGGGCGTCATTTCTATCGGTTTTGGTCTTGCGCCCGGCAAAGGCGCGCACGCCGGCCGGGTCGGCCAGGGAGATCCCTCCGACCTGCGGGCGCACCAGGTCCCAGAACCACTGGTAGAAGCCGACGCTTTCCACCGCCACTGTGGAATGGAGGCCGTATGAGCCAAAGTAATCGCCAATCTGCTTTCGGCACTTGGTCGCGATTTCCCTGCGCTCCAGCACCGCGCCCTGTTCATCCAGGACCACGCAGGTCATCGAGTCCTTGTGCAAATCCACGCCAATCGTTGTTTTCATGTTCTTTTTCTCCTTTATCCGGAGAGCTTACGCCCTCCCGTAAAGGCAACATAGGCTTCACCCTTACCGAACTGCTGGTGGTCATGGCGGTCATCCTCATTATCGCCGCTCTCCTTTTTCCCGCGATCGGTCAGGCGTCGCATAATGCGAGGGCCGCTAAGTGCGTTTCCAACCTGCGGCAGCTTGGGGTGGGGGTAGCCCATTATCACGCCGATAACAACACGTTTCCCACGGGGGGATGGACGAGCGGGATCACCTGGGTGGATCAGATTTTTCCTTATGTGGGTCAGTCGAAGGATATCTTCTATTGCCCGGAAGGCGGGACCAAGGGGCCGGGCGGCATGGCGGGGTGGAATAACTTCCCGGCGCCATGGCAGTCTTATACCTATTCCATGCATTACGCCTACAATGCCTGCCTGAATCCGGAGCCGTTGGGCGGTGTGGCCGCAGGCCCGCGGAATATGCAGTCCTCGCACAGCCTCTCAAAGCTGCCGGTGATCGTGGACATCGTCTGGGAAAACAATTTTTACAATTTCAGCGGCTGCTTTCCCAAAACCCCCACGCCCACGATCTACACCTCTTTTGCCTGCCGTCACAATGGCATGGGCAATGTCCTCTGGGGAGACGGGAGCGTCACCGCCAACACCACCCAATCCCTTTACGCCCTGACAGTGCAGTACGGCGTCACGGCGTTTTGCCTGGGAAATTATTAGAAACAGGACGGCCGGAGCCGGATCGGCATGGGCAATATTCCCAACGGCGTCCCACGTGGCTGCGCCGCTTCAACCTGTGCGGTAATCGACCCGCTCGGTTGCATCCGGGCGTAATGGTCCTCGCTGGCATGTCCGAAACGGACTCAATTCATTTGCCGTTGATCCAAAGAAAAACGCCGGAGCCTTGCGGCTCCGGCGTTTGCTAAAGTTCGGCAATTAAGCGAACTCGATTCTTAGAACACCCAGCGGGCGCCAGTGCGGAACATGAAGTTGTTCTGCGTGTCGTGGCTGTACCGATCGCCGTAGTAGTTCCAGCGGCCATCCGCAAAGATGCCGACTTTGTTCGGCACAATGCGATACTCCAGGCCCACGCCGACGTCATAGACGGCCAAGGCAGAGCCGTCCATCGTCGCGCCACCACCGGTGAACACGTACGGAGCCAGGCACCACCGATCCAGCGGGTAGCGGAAGATCAGGTTGCCAGCGACGCTCTGGAACTCGGTTTCGTGAGCTCCGCCCTCGGGTGACGCGGCATTGTCATGCCCCGCCAGCCAGCTTCCCTCGGCGCTCAGGCCGAAGTAACGGGCGAAGAAGTAGTTGACCGCGACGCCGCCGCCCCAGCCGTGGTCATGGATAGGACCGGCGTGGTCCGGCCCATTGCCCACTTCATAGGCGCCGAACACATCGACCTGCCACTCCTTGTCGGAGAAGCACGTCGGCGTCTCAGCCTGCTTGGATTCCTTGCCCGTGGCCTGATAGGTCTCAGTTCCGGCAAAGCCGGTGGCCGCGACGGTGGCCAGGGTGAGGAAACCGAATACGAGTTTCTTCATTGTTGGTACTCCTTTTGGTTAGTTTGTTTGTACGGCTGGTTGAACAACCGTGCCACGAGGTAAAAACTCCCGTCCAAGGCTGTAAAGGAAAAACTGGCAATGCCCGGGTAGGGAACAACCCTGACGAACCACTGCTCCGGAAAGCCAATCCGCCGTATTATATGCCCTTACGCGCATTCCGTTCGCCATCGTGAACTCGCGATACACTGGCAGAGCTTCTGCTAGAGAACGGGTCCGAAAATCCCTTTAAATCTCCCCAATAAAATGCCCAATCCGGATTCCCTCCACAGTCGATTGACTGCGCCCAGCCCGCGGCTCCGGGCGATCCTGGCCGGGGCGGCCCTGGTGCTGTTTTGCATGGTCGCCTATGGGCCGGCTCTCCAGGGGAAATTCCTCTGGGATGACCTTTACCTCGTGGGGACAAATCCCTTTTTCAAGAGCCCGCGCTTCGTCTTCGAGGTCTTCCGGCATTACCTCTTCGATCAGTCGATCTCCGTTTATTACCGTCCGGTCCAGAACCTGACGTACATGATCGATTACGCCCTGTGGAACCGGGATGAATTTGGCTACCACCTGGCAAATGTCCTCTATCACGCGGCGGCCTCGGTGCTTCTCTGGCTGACGCTGCGCCGCTGCCTGCGCGCCATTTATCCCGGTGGCGCCGGGGAGGGTGTGGCCTGGGCCGTGGCCGCATTCTGGGCGGTGCTCCCGGTCCATAACGCCGCCGTGGCATACATCGCGGGCCGGGCGGATAGTCTGGCGATGATGTTTGCGCTGGCGGGCTGGCTGCTGCTCACCGGCAACGGGCGCGGCTGGCGGGCTGTCGTGGCAGCCTGCGGCGGCGCCTTCTGCTTCCTCCTGGCGCTGTGCTCCAAGGAGATTGCCGGGGTCTGGCTCCTGCTGTTCCTGGTCTGGCTCTTCGGGTTTGAAAAAAAGCGTCCGATTTTTGCCCGCGTGGGCATCGCGGTGATTCTGGCGGCGGTATTGGGCGTTTATCTCTGGCTGCGGCATCTGCCCGGCATCCACACCCCGCCTCCGCCTGAGGCCAAGGCGTTCGGCGCGCGCCTGTTACTGGTGTTCCGCGCGCTCGGGCAGTACACGGCGCTCATTTTCTGGCCGGCGCATCTGCACATGGAGCGCACGCTGCCGCCCGGCCTTGGGCACACCGGCATCGCCGCATGGCTGGACGCCGTGCGGGGGGATTGGCTGCTGCTGCTGGGCCTGCTAACCGCCGCGGCGGGCGTTTTCGCATGCGCCGTCCGTTTGCCGGGCCGTGCGGTCCGGGCATTTGGCGTGGTCTGGTTTGCGCTCGGTTTTCTGCCCATTTCCAATCTCTTCCCGCTCAACGCCGATGTGGCGGAGCACTGGATATATATGGCAAGCGCCGGTTACCTGCTGGCGATCTTTGGCATTCTCATTGCATTGCCGGCGGCGGCGTGGCGGGGACTCGCCTTTGTCCTGCCGGCGGCGTTCGTAGCCTTGACCTTGAGAACGGCGAGCCGGGCGGCGGAATGGACGGACCCGGAGGCTTTTTACCTGCAAACGATCTCCGACGGCGGCGCCCCCGACCGTGTGCTGGTCAATCTGGCCAATCTCCACTCTGACCGGGGCGACCTGAAAGGCGCGGAAGCCGTTTTCCGCGATGTCCTGCGCCGTTACCCCGGCTTCGCCTCCGCCCAATTGGGGCTGGGACGCATCCTGGTGGCCGAAGGAAATGCTCCCGCCGCCCAGAAGGCCCTCACCATCGCCCCGGCGGCGGAAAAGCATCTATCCGCCTATGTGCCGGATACTTGGACCGCGGCGCTCAACCTGGCCCACTCCCAATACAACGCGAAACAGACGGGCGTTGCGCTCGCCACGCTGGACGCCGCCCTTCAGCGCCATCCCGGGATATGGGATGTCATTTACTTTCGCGCGCAAATTCTCTGGCTCACGCGCGGGGCGGCCACCGCGCTGCCCGCCGTGCGCGATTTTGCCGCGGCGCATTGGTGGCATTATGACTCCCACCGGATGCTCGGCCAGTTGCAGGCCGCCTCCGGCGATTATGCCGGCGCCATGGCCACGCTGCGGGACGCCGCCACCCTGGATATCCATAACACCGCCCCCTATGACGACATGGCCCGATACGCCGTCCGTGCCGGACGCATGGATGACGCGCTCGCCGCGCAGCAGGCAGGCGTGAACCGCGCCCCGGACGAGCCCCACGAGGACAAGCTCCTCGCCGCCATCCTCCGGAAGCTGAACCGGCCCGCCGAAGCCGCCGCCGCGCTCCAAAGGGCGGCTGCCCTGAGCGGCGGTCTGCCCGGGCCCCAGTAAGCTTTTCAGGCCCCCGCCGTGCGGGGGACACCCCCCTTTGCGGCCTGCGCGCGCAAGGTTGTTTTTCCCATTGCTTTCCAAGGCTAGGGCTATAAAGTCTCCTCCCCTCTTCCGCCTAAATGGGACATTCCACACCCGAACTGAAGATTTTCTCTGGCTCCGCCCACGTTGCGTTGGCGCAGCAGATCGCCGATTTTGTACAGGTACCGCTGGGGGATGCCACCGTAAGCTCATTCCCGGACGGAGAGACCTTTGTCCGCATCAATGAGAATGTGCGCGGACGGGACGTATTCATCGTCCAGCCCACCTGCCCGCCCACCAACCAGAACCTGATGGAATTGCTCATCATGGTGGATGCGGCGCGCCGCGCCAGCGCGGACCGCATCACGGCGGTCATCCCCTTCTTTGGCTATGCCCGGCAGGACCGCAAGGATAAGCCCCGGGTGCCGATCACGGCCAAGCTGGTGGCGAACCTCCTCACCGCCGCGGGGGTCAACCGCGTGCTCACCATGGACCTGCATGCGCAGCAGGTGGCCGGATTTTTCGATATTCCCGTGGATCACCTCTATGCGGCGCCGGTGCTCATCCGCTACCTGCGGACCCGGTTTGAGGCCGAGCCGTTTACCGTGGTATCGCCGGACGTGGGGGGGCTCAAAATGGCCAGCGCCTATTCCCAGGCGCTCGGGACCAACCTGGCAATCGTGGCCAAACGCCGGAAAAGCGCCACGGAGATCGAGAGCCTGTACGTAATTGGCGATGTCGAGGGCAGGAATGTGCTGCTGGTGGACGACCTGACGGAAACAGCCGGCACCTTGACAAGCGCCGCCAACATTCTTAAAAAACATGGCGCGTTGCGCATCTACGCCGGCGTTTCCCACGCGGTGCTATCGGACCTGGCGCTCGAGCGGCTGAAGAGCTCCCATATCGAGGAGCTGATTACCACGAACAGCGTGCCCGTCCGCTCCAGCGAGGAATGCAGAATCTGCGTGCTCCAGGTTGCGGAATTGCTGGGCGAAGGCATCAAGCGCATCCACGGCGATGAATCCGTAAGCTCCCTTTTCGAAATCAACGGCGCCAAGGAAAAGGTGTTCTGACCCGTACCCCCGATTCCCCCGATTTTACCAACCCATATACAGAAGACCGCCCCGGCGGAAACCACACACGATACCATGGCAAAACAAGTCAAACTCTCCGCACAGGCCCGCGGGCACATCGGCGGCTCAGTCGGCAATAAACTCAAACGCGAAGGGCTGATCCCCGCGATCATCTACGGCGGCAAGGAGCCCTCCCTGCCCGTCCAGGTGGGCGCCCGCGACATCAGCAACCTGCTCTCCCACGCTCTTGGCGAGAACATCCTCGTGGAGTTGGAAATCGATAACGCCGGCGAGAAATCCAGCCGCATGGCCCTGATCCAGGAAGTCCAGCATGCTCCCCTCAGCGGCAGCATTGTCCATGTGGACTTTCACGCGATCAATATGAACGAGACGCTGCACACCTCCGTGCCCGTGGAGCCCCGGGGCGAGCCGGCCGGCGTCAAAAGCTACGGCGGCATTCTCGAACAGAGCCTCCGCTCCCTGGAGATCGCCTGTTTGCCCAAGGATCTGCCCGAGGTGCTCACAGTGGACGTCTCCGGCCTCAATATCGGCGATTCCATCCACGTCCGCCACATCCAGTTGCCCGAGGGCGTCAAGGCCCTGGACGATGCGGACCTGACCGTCTTCCTGGTGGCGGCGCCCGCCGTGGCCGAGGTGGCCGCCCCCGCTGCCGCCGCAACCGCGGCCCAGCCGGAGGTCATCAAGGAGAAGAAGGAAGAGGGCGGCTCGTCTGCCCCGGAAAAGAAATAATGTAATGGCGTGTCCTCGGAACCTCTATTCCGCCTCATCGCCGGCCTTGGCAATCCCGGTCGCGAGTACGAGGAGACGCGCCACAACGCCGGCTTTATGATCGTGGACCGGCTCGCCCAGCGCGCCGGCATTCCCTTTCGCATCGAGCCGAAATGGAACGCCGCCATCGCCAACGCAGGCGGCGTTCTGCTCTGCAAACCGCGCAGCTATATGAACCTGAGCGGCGAGCCTCTGGCCGCCGTCGCCCGGTTTTACAAGATCGATCCGGCGCAGATACTCGCCGTCTTTGACGACGTGGCCCTGCCGCTCGGGCGCATCCGCATCCGGCCCTCCGGCTCCTCCGGCGGGCACAATGGGATGGAATCCATCCTCCGCCAGGTGGGAGATATCCCCCGGCTCCGCATCGGCATCGGCGCGGCGGACGGGAGGGCGATGGTCGATCACGTCCTCGGCAAATTTCAAACGGACGAGCGCCCGCTTCTGGCGCAATCGCTCGACCGCGCCGTGGAAGCCATCGATTTTCTCCAGCAAAAAGGCATCGCCGCCGCCATGAACCAGTTTAATTAAGGAACCACCACCATCATCAAACCATGAAAAACAAATACGAAGCCCTCCTCGTCCTCAACACCAAGGGCAATGAGGATGGCGCCAACAAAATCATCGACCGCCTGGAAAGCGAATTCAAAAAAGAGGGCGCGGAAATCGAGCAGGTCCAGCGCCTGGAGCGCCGCCACTTTTCCTACTCCGCCGGCCCGCTCGACAGCGGCTATTTCGTCAATTTCATCTTTGCCGCGGAACCCGCGCTCATCGATAAGATCAAGGGCAAGTTCAAGCTCGACGCCGATATCTACCGCGCCCACTACCAGAAGATCCCGGCCCGCAAAAAATCGGCCGCCAAAGCCGCTGATAAAGCCGCTGACAAAGCCGCCTGACGGCGATACCGTCTCCCGCTATGGCCAACCTCAATAAAGTCATGCTCATGGGGAACCTGACCCGCGACCCCGAAGTCCGCTACACGCCCAAGGGCACCGCGGTGGCCGAGCTGGGACTGGCCATTAACCGCTATTACTCCGCCGATAACGGCGAGAAACGCGAGGAAACCACCTTTGTGGACGTGACCCTCTGGGGCCGCCAGGCGGAGATCGCCGGCGAGTACCTCAAGAAGGGCCGCCCCGTCTTCATCGAGGGCCGCCTTCAGCTCGACTCCTGGGACGACAAACAGACCGGCCAGAAACGCAGCAAGCTCAAGGTCGTCGGCGAGGGCCTCCAGCTCATCGGCTCCCGCGATGGCGGTGGAGGAGGCGGCGGCGGTGGAGGAGGCGGCGGCGGTGGCGAATACGGCAGTGGTGGCGGCGCAGAACGCGAGCGCGGCAGCAACGCCGGAGGAGGAGCCAAGCCCGCCCCCCAGCCCAAACAAAAGCCTCCGGCCGATCCCGACCTCGAGCCCGAAGAAGACGATATCCCGTTTTAAAAAGGAACCTTTTCGGATTTTGTAAACTTTAATGCCGGAGACCCAGTTCTCCGGCATTTTCTTTGGCTTGCAGAATTTCCGCTCACGGAGGCGGAAGAGCCTTGCTCGACAGCCGGAAGCCTGTCGCGTGATATGGCACGGATCATCCGTGCCCCCGCCGCCGAGGACCCCATCAGTGTCGGTGCGCCGATGCGCCAGACGATGACACTCCCGCCAGGGGAGATCGCCCTGAGAACGCCCTGGCGGTCTTCCTTGCCTCAAAGGCATGGGTCTATCGGCTGGCGAGCCTAATGCCACGTCCGGGATAAAAATGCCGGGGCAGGCCCCAGTTTTTTCAAAAATCCGTTTCGCCTTTCCGCGCGGTCGTAACTAATGTGCCCGTTGCCGTGAGCTACCAGGTCTTTGCCCGCAAATATCGCCCCCAGAGCTTCGATGAGGTTGTGGGGCAGACGCACGTCACCCAGACGCTTAAAAACGCCATCGAGCAGCGCCGGCTTGCGCACGCCTACCTCTTTGTGGGGCCGCGCGGCACCGGCAAGACCTCCACGGCGCGCATCCTGGCCAAGGCGCTCAACTGCGAGCAAGGTCCCACCACCAAGCCATGCGGCGTCTGCACCCAATGCCGGGAGATCGCCGAGGGCCGCAGCTTGAACGTGCTGGAATTCGACGCCGCGTCCAATACCCAGGTGGACAAGGTGCGCGAGCTCATCATCGACAACGTGAAGTACGCCCCCACGAGCGGACGCTACAAGCTCTACATCGTGGACGAGGTGCACATGCTCTCGAATTCCAGCTTCAACGCGCTGCTCAAGACCCTCGAGGAGCCGCCGGCCCACGTCATTTTCATCTTCGCCACCACCGACCCGCAAAAAGTGCCGCTCACGATCATCAGCCGCTGCCAGCGGTTTGACCTGGGCCGCATCGCGACCCCGCTCATCGAGCAGCACCTCCAATTCATCGCAGGCAAGGAAAACATCGTGCTCGATCCCGCGGCGGCCCAGTCCATCGCTCGCGGCGCGGAGGGCGGGCTGCGCGACGCGGAGTCGATGCTGGACCAACTGGTTGCCTTTTGCGGGACAACGATCAGCGAGGAAGATGTGCTGAACGTCTTCGGTTTTTCCGCGCAGGAAATGGTGACCGCGCTCTGCGGGGCCATCCTTTCCGGACGCTGCGGCGAGGCGCTGGGGCAATTGCAGGCCCAGGCGCAGAAAGGCAAGGACCTGAGCCGGCTGATGGCGGATGTGATCTCCCACCTGCGCGATCTGCTGGTGATGAAGGCCGATCCGGAAGGCTTGCGCGGCGATTTGAGCCAGGAGCTTTACGCCACGCTCCAGGAGCAGGCCAGCGCCCTTTCGACCGACCGGCTGCTGGAGTTGATCGAGCAATTCGCCGCCGCGGAGAACCGCATGAAATGGGCGCCAAACAAGAAGCTCCATTTTGAAATCGCGATCATCAAGGCCGTGCAAACGCTGGATCAGGCGACGCTCACAGAAATTCTGGACGCGCTCGCCCTCATCCGTTCCGGTGGGCAATTGCCTCCGCCACGCGAGCATCGTCCCCCGGAGCGGCCGGCGCCGCAGAAGCCCGCTCCGGCACCGCCCAAGCCCGCTCCTGCCGCACCCCCCCCGGTCGCAAAATCCGCTCCGGAGCCGACGCCCATGGTGAAAGAGGCGCCGGAGGAACCCGCAGCCGCTGCCGCTCCCGAGCCGGCTCCCGCGATGCCGGAGCCCCAGCCGCTGCCCGTGGATGCCGGCACGCTCTGGACCGATGCGCTGGTCACCGTGCGGCGCGAGCGGCCGCTCATCCTCACGTGGCTGGAATCCGGCACGCTTCTCGAGCGCGTGGGCAACGTGATCCGCCTCGGTTTTCCACCAGATCAGCACCTGGCGATGGAATCGCTGCTGCGCCCGAATAACCGCACATTCCTGGAAAAACTCTTCTCGCAGTTCACCGGCGTCAGTTGCTCGGTGGAATGCGAAGCCCGCGAGGGCCTCGTCGTTTTGCCCGCAAATCTTCCCGCTCCGCCACCCGAGCCCGCTCCCGCCGATCCCATGGAGGAATTCAAGAACGATCCCCTGATCCGCAAGGCGCTGGAGATCTTCCAGGCAGAGATCCAGCCGGCTTGAATCCACCGCCAGTCATCCGCAAAGCCGCGCCCAATCACCCTTTCCTTCCAAACGTGAACCCGCTCATCCAAACCGCCCCCCCTTCCCCCAAACCGCCCGCGGCTCCGGACCTCGAAATCAAGGACGCCCAGCTCATCTTCAACGGCGTCTGGAAAGAGCTGGAACAGGAGTTTGGCCGCGAACATCTCCGTTTCCCGAAAGAGTTGATCCTCCTGGGCGGCGCCCCCGGAGCCGGCAAGGGCACGAATACCAATTTCATCCGCGAGCTGCGCGATATCACCGCGCCGCCCATCGTGGTAAGCGCCTTGCTGGATACCCCCGCGGCGCGCGAGATCAAGGCGCGCGGCGGCATGGTGCAGGATCGCGACGTCATCGGCATCCTCTTCCGCAAGCTGCTGGAGCCCGAGCAGCAAAACGGCGCGATCCTCGACGGCTTCCCGCGCACAAAAGTGCAAGTGGAGTGTCTCAAAATGCTTTATGATGAAATGATCGCCCTGCGGCGCTCCTTTGCCGATGCGCCGCTGGTCGCCCATTTCCGCCAGCCCATGTTCCACATCATGGTGCTCTTCGTGGATGAATCCGAGAGCGTCGCGCGGCAATTGAAACGGGGCCGGCAAGTGATCGCGCACAATGAGGAGGTCAAGCGCTCCGGGATGGGCGAGCCGTGGGAAGAGCGGCCCACCGATTTCAACGAAGGCCTCGCGCGCAACCGCTACCGCGTCTTCAAGGAGCAAACGTACGACGCGCTGGTTTCCCTGAAACTGATCTTCCATTACCACTTCATCAACGCCCAGGCGCCGCTCGAGATGGTGCGCCGCAACATCATCCGCGAGCTGGAGTACCAAAGCTCCCTGGAGCTGGAGCCGCGCACCTACGACCTGCTGCGCCGGCTGCCGCTGGCCAGCGAGATCGTCCGCAACGCCCGCCAGGAGCTGGTCAACCGCCTCGACAATTACGCCACCGACAACGCCACCCTCTTTGGCCGCGTCATCGAGTTCATCGACCAAAAGGCCATGCCCATCGTCCTGCGCCACGCCATCTCAGGCCGCGCCAATATCAACACCGAGGACCCCGTCTTCGACGATCCCCTTGCACTGGCCATGTTGATCGACGTCTTCTCCGAGCGCGGCTTCCACGCCAATGTGGACGTGCAGCGGCAGGAAATCCCCTACTGGATGGACATGCAGACCGGAGAAATCCAATGCCGCCACAAAAAAGTCTATCGCTTCAGCATCCGCTTCCGCGGCTCCCAAATCCGGCGCGGTTAATCGCCGATCCGGCGCTTCCGATAAGATTGGTTCCGGCTGCAACAAATCACCGGATCAATCGCGCTGCGTTCCTGATCCTTAGTTAGTCATGTGCGGGTTTATTTCGGGCCAGGATCAAGAATCCTCCATCGGACGATGTTCATAGGAGTGGTGAACCAGACATTATTTTGGGACGGGGCTCGTTCGATGATCACCCGGCCTAACGTCGGGTCAGCCTCTATCCACAGATTCCCACCGAGGTAGCCCATGACATGCATCCCGCTGACCGTGACGGCCAGATCACCTGGCAAGATGCGGGCATGATCAAGACGATTGAGGCTGGGAGTGCTAAAACAGCGTAATGTTGCGCCGCGTCCGCTGCCGAGATCGGCGGCGTTGCAGCGGTGCCACCAAAGCCAAATCGCGTAGCGCACGAGCGCCGGATCACCGCTAAGAATGCCACGCAGAAACATTCCGTCGATCAAACCGCGTTGCATGAGGCCGGAGCAGTCAATTCCCTTTGGACTTTCTCCACCCCAATAATATGAAACGCCGGTGTAGCGGCGCATACCGGCTACGAAATCGCCGCGAAGCAAAGCGGTGTCATGGCGAGAGTGCCCAGGCAATAATAAGAAGACGCCACAAAGCACGGAGAAAGCCAGCAACGCGAACCGTAGAATGCCGTGGCTCCAAACGAGCGCAATAAGGCTCAGCCAAATTGCCGAAAACAGGAGAATTCCTGCTAATCGCGTTCGACCGTCACTCACCGGATACATCCAGATGGCCACGAAGAGCACCACCGCTCCGATCC
>DATAXI010000254.1:0-7691 GCA_036266845.1 Chthoniobacteraceae bacterium
CATGACACCGTGGGTGAAGTCCGCGGATCCCAGGGGATCAAATCCCCAGATGCTCGCCAGGGCGAGGCCGGCAATGACGAGCATGAAAATGCACCACCAGGTGAGAAATGTCTTCTGGCGCTGGATGCTGTCCAGGCTGCGGACGGCCACGAAGTAGAAGAGCAGGACCGCCTCGATGCTGGTGATCGTGTGCATGATTTGGCCGCTGGCGAAAATGGTCCACAGAAAATAGCAGACGATGAGCCAGTCCAGCGGCGTGCGCACGAGGTCCCGCGGTTTCAGCTTGCCGCCCTGGAACATGGCCCAGAACGCCATCACGGAGAGCAACTCGACCGGGTGCAGCGCGTTGAAACCGCTGAACCATTCCTGTGGGCGCAGATAATAAAGCGCCAGGAAAATGATCAGGGCGATGAAATCCATGGAAGGGAAAGACCCGAAATGATAGGCGATAATTTTTTCACGTCAACCGGCCCGCGGCTGAAGCGTAGAGCCGCCGGTACCCCTCGACCATGCCCGCAAAGGCGAATTGCCCCTCCGCCGTGCGCCTTGCTTCCCGTCCCAGCCGCCGCAGGTTCTCCGGCGCCGCAAGGATCGTCCCGATTTTATCCACCAGGCGGTCCACCGTGGAGATATCGCGGAGGAAACCGTTTGCCGAATCTTTGATCACGTCCCCATTGCCGCAGGCGAAGTGGCCCAGCGCCGGAATGCCGCAAGCCATCGCCTCGAGGAGCGCATTGGAAAGGCCTTCATTGACCGAGGGAATGATGAGCAAATCCATCGCCTGATACCAGGGACGCGGATTCGCCTGCAACCCGGCAAGATGGATGCGCGAGGAAAAGGGACTGGCCGCGACGCGGGCGCGCGTGGCTTCCTCCAGCGGGCCGCCGCCCCCGACGAAGAGCAGGGCCAGAGATGGATTGCCCGGGGCGAGGCGCTCGAACGCCGCGATGAGGTCCGCATGCCGCTTGTAGGCCCCAAAGCGGCCCATCAGGCCGATGATCGCGGCGTCCGGGGGCAGTCCTGTTTCCCGGCGCGCATCCGCTTTGGGGCCGGGCCGGAACCGGGTGGTATCGACACCGTTCACAATCACCTCGATTTTGGATGCCGGGAACCCCTGCCGCACGAGGCTCTCCCGCAACGAGTGGGAAACCGTGTGGACGCCGCGGACCCGGGTGTAGAGAACCCTGCGCATCAGCCGCCGGTGGATCGCCAGCTCCCCGGGCGTCAGTTCCGCATGCTCTCCGTGCACGATGGGCGCATGCGGACGCGCGAGGACGGTGTAGAGGAGCGGACCAAGGTTATGCGTGTGGATGACATCCGGGCGCGTCTCGCGGATGTGCCGGGCCAGGAGTCCGATGGTCCGTGGCGAAAACCCTTCTTTTTTCCCCAGCACCGTGACGTCCGAGGGAACGGGGAAACGGGATACGAAGGCTCCGCCGCGCCCGAGGCAGCACACGCGCGGCTCAAATTCCCGCCGGGAAAGCGCGGCGCTCACATTCACGATTCCGTTCTCCATGCCGCCCGCATCCAGGGAAAAGACCACATGCAGAACGCGCAGGGGGCGGCGGGCGGGCTCATCCATGGCCTTTGCGCAGAAAGCCGAAAATCAGAAAGCGCGCGGCGGCTCGCATCCGGAAGAACGGAGGCTCATTCAAATCGCGGTAATCGAGGGGGAGCGGCCAAAGAGCCAGCGAGAGCAGGGAGTGGAAGAGCGCCTTCGCGGGGCGTCCCTCGTCCCAATACATCCATGCGCCGGAAAAATGATCCACCGCCAGGCAGCGCAGCCAATAACCGGCGCGCCGGCGGGGCACCGAGCCAGCCGCCCACGCTTTGCGCCGGACCCGCCGCATGGCATTGCGCATGCGGCCGGTATTGCGGCTCATGTTGCTATCGTGGCGGCGGATGCGCACCAGCGCGGCATCCGTGTACCAGATGGGCGCGCCGGCGCTGGCTAGCCGCAGCCACATATCGCGGTCTTCGGAGCTCTTGAGGCTGGTGTCAAACATTCCGGCCGAATCAAAGGCCGAACGCCTCGCCACCACGCAGCACGCCGTGAATCGCGTTTTCATGAGGATATCCGCGGCGGTAAAATATCGATTGCCGCGCTGGACGAGCTTTTTTTCGCCGGTCGGCTGGCCGGAGGAGTCCATGCGGTAAGAGTTGCAGGCCACGGCGGGAACCGAGTCCGGCTGTGTTGCAAATTCCCGCATGAGCGTCTCCAGCATTTCCGGCTGCCACTCGTCGTCCGCATCCAGGAACGATACGAAAGGGTAACGCGCGTTCAGGATGCCGGTGTTGCGGGCGGCGGAGAGCCCCGCATTGGCCTGGCGGATGCAGCGGAGCTCGGGAAACTCGGGTTCCAGGGCGCGCACAAGAGCGGGAGTGGAATCGGTGGAACCATCGTCCACCACCAGTACCTCCAGCGGCCGGTAGCCCTGGCCCACCACCGAGCGGACGGCATCCCTGAGGTACCGGGCGTGATTAAAAGAGGGAACGACAACCGTGACGCCGGGGCCGGTTTTACTGGGGATGGGAGCGGCGGATGCCGCGGATGAAGCCGGGTTCACGGGCTGCCGATCCGGCGAACCACCAGAAGAATGCGTCAGGCATTCTCGATCGCATGATAGCTGTGGTAGTAATCGCTCGAGTAGTAGTAGTACTGGTAATAATTGGCGGTCGTGGTGAGGTCCAGGCGGTTCAGGATGAAGCCGTAGAAATTGGCTCCGTTGGCCGTCAGAATATCAATGGCCGTCTTCATATTGCGGATTGGGGTGCGCCCGCTCCAGATCACGAAAAGCACGCCGTCGACGACATTCTGGAGCACCGAGGTTTCGGAAAGGCCAAGGATCGGCGGCGTATCGACGATGATGCGCTCGTAATCCTCGCGGAGGCTGCGCATCAGCTCCGTAAACTTGGGGGAGCCGAGCAATTCCGTGCCGGTTTCCACATGCTGGCCGGCGGAGAGGATCGAAAGGTTTTCCTTGCCGCTCGGGCGGATCGCTTCGCTCAGGGATACCTTTTCGAGCAGAAAATCGCTTAAACCGGGGGACTTGCGGAGGCCGAAGAGACGATGCAAACGGCCGCGCCGCATATCCGTATCCACCAGGAGCGTGCGGACCCCAGTTTGCGCGAAGGAGATCGCGAGATTTGAGGCGACGACGGTCTTGCCTTCCTTGGGCATTGCGCTCGTCACCATTGTGACATGGGCCGGCTTGCTGAGGCCGCCCATCGCGAGCAGATTGGTGCGGACCACGCGGAAATTCTCGACGAGATTTTGCTGGTCGCGATTGGTGGTGGTGCTGAGCAGCAGCGGCTGCTCGGCCTCGCTGATCATTTGCGGGATGATCCCGAGGCCGCGAATCTGGAAGGTTTCTTCCACTTCCTCGATATTCGAGAGCGTGTAATCGAGATACTCGATGAGGAAAGGAACCGCGAAGGCCATCATGACGCCGACGGCGAAGAAGAGAATGGCCAGCTTCATTTTATTGGGAGACACCGGAGTGGCCTTGACCTCCACCATGTGGTCATAGCGCAGGTTGACCTTTTCCTTGTCCGACGCGGTGTACTGGAGCGCGGAGATCGTTTTGCCGGCATCCCCGTAATAGCCGTTCCAGGCGAGCTGGCTTGCCTGCTGGAGTTGGGCGTCCTCCTGGATTCTTGCGTAATCGCGATTTGCCCGCTCGTAGTCGGGCAGCTCGTCCCGCAATTGCTCGTAGCGGTCCTGGAGGCTGCGGTAGATGATATCGAAACGGTTTCGAGCAATCTGGTAATCGAGATCCAGGTTCCGCTGCACGGTATCCAGTTTCTTCTGGACGGCTTCCATCTTTTGATTGCCCGGCAGATAGATCCGGGAGAGGTCCGCCTTTTCCTCCAACAATTCCCGCTGGTCCCGCTCGAGGTGCTGCCATTCGTCGGTTTCAGCCATGATGCCGGGAACCACCACGCTTTCATTCGTCATCGTGGCGGCGATATCCGGCGGCTTGGCTCCAGTCTCCGTGGATGCGGGTCCGGGGCGGACGGGCTGCCCTCCGGAGGCGGTTTCGCCGATGGAAACGGGATCTTCCACATCCAGGGCGGCAATGATCGAGAGGCGGTCCACCACATCGATGTTGGGATTATCCAGGCGCTTCTTCACCTCACCCAGTTGATCGATGCGCCCTTTCACAAAGGCGATTTGCTCGGGCACATCCCGCAGGCGGTCCACATCGATCATGGCCTGCGTGGCCTTGGCGCGATCTTCAAACTGAAATTTGGTGTCCTCGTCGGTATCGATCTTTGCCTTGAGGCTGTTCAGCTCCTGCCCATAGGCGCGCATTACCGTGTTCCGGTATTCCTCGCGGCGTTCCGCACGCAGTTGCATGAACTGCTGCACCATGATTTGCGTCCACTGGGCCGGCCAGGTTGGCTCGTAGGACCAGACCTGCACATCCAGATTGCCCGCGCTGTTTACCGCGTAGCGGATTTCCCGGATGTACTTTGTCATGATGTCGCGACCATCGGTGACGGCTCCCAACCGGGTGGCGACGCGCTGCATCAAATCCTGGCTGCGCAGCTCTGAGATGACGGCGGAAAGATTGCCATCGTGATAAATTTTGTCCGTATCCAGCGGCAGGCCGAGCGATTCCACATCCACTACCGAATCGGAAAAATAGACGGGACGTGAATAAACCTCGACCACGAGGCCCGCCGTGAGGCACATGAATACGAGCAAGACCATGAGCCGCAAGTGCTTGCGCACCAGCGCCACATAGAGCATCAAGTCGTAGAAATTGAGTACGCGCTTGTTAAGGCCTGGGATCATCGGGCGGGAGGGGAGGCCGTTATGAATAGCATGGGAATGCGCGGCTTCAAATAAAAGGTTTTTCGATTGTCCGGCGAGGCGGCGCAGGCCCTAGAAGCTGAAGAACTTCTCGGGAACGATAATAATATCGTCGCCTTCCAGCGGGAGGTCGGGAATGTGCCCGTGTTGGATGGCCACGATATCGACGGGGATCTTCACCTTGGTGCCATCCGGTGAGGCGCGCAGGACGTAAACCTTGCGCAAATCGGCAAAACGCCCGAAGCCTCCGCAATTGAGGATGGCCGCATAGACAGTGATCTTGTCGCCCGGTTTCATGGGAAGGGTGCCGGGATGCGCGACGCGGCCGGTGATATAAATCACATTGGCGGAGCCGGCGGGAATCATGAGGACATCGCCGTTGGACAAGGTGAGATCGGAAGTCAGGCCGCTTCCATCGAGGATGCGCTCCACGTTTTCCTCCTCGACCACGCTTTTGTTGGCGACGACCCGCATCACCTTCACGCGGGTCAGGTCCGCCTTATCGGTGACGCCGCCGCAGGAGAGGATGACGCTGACCACCGTGGCTTTCGTCCCGGTGGGAATCCTGAAGGGACGGGGAGTTTTGAACTCTCCGGCCAGGTAGATCACCGGTCCGGTCTCGATATCCGAGCCATCGACTTTTTCCACCATTACGGAAGCATGCTGGAGCTGGGAGGATTCCAACGCCTTCCGCACTTCCATTTCCGCTTCGGAAAGCGTCTTGCCCGCCACCGCGATGCGGCCCACGGCAGGCATGATGATATAGCCGCCGCGCCGGACCTGGTATCTGCCGTTGAACGAGGCGTCCTCCACGACATAAACCTCCAGATTATCGCCCGGGAGGATGATGTTGTCGGTGGGTGGGGCGGGGTGCAGCTCCTGGATGGCGCCCTGCACTTCATTATTGACCTCGCTAAGCTGGGCCTGGAGGTCCTTGACGCGCGCCTGCCAGTCATTGACCTCCTCCTGCAATTTGTCGGCCTGACCCGCGTGGCCGGTCATGGAGTCGAGATCGAGATTCTTCTGCGCGGCCTGGAGCTTGGCCTTGGCGTAGCGCAGTTCGCTTTCCACGGTATCCTTCTGGGTGGAAAGACCGTCCATTTCATCCTGCGACTCCCCAACCGTGGAAATGGAGGACATATTCACCGTGGTGGCCGTGGATGCCACTACGGGCCCCGCGTTGCGGAAATCGACGGCCGACATGCTCTTCTGCGGAGCCGGGGATTGCGCGAGGGATGCGCATCCGAGCGTGGCAAAAAAGACGCCGGACAGCAGGGCAAAAAGGCGCGTGTGGGAGTGAGCGGAATACGGCATCAGCGGATAGAGATCGGGTTGAGAGGGGGGAAAGATATTATCTTTTGGGGGGCTTGGTCAATGCAAGCGTAGGATTTATTCCTACCCTCGGACGAGGGTATGCCTTTAACGCGATGAGGAGATTATTCAAAGGAGTAAATGACGCGAAGGTAAACAAGGTTCTCGTAATAACTTTCATCCGCGTGGCTGGATGTGGCCCGCTGGTATTGGTAAAGGAGTTGGAGCGTGAGGTCATCGCTGATGACCCGGTTGAGGATCCCGCGTCCGGTAATGGTATCCGTGCGGCCGCCGCCCCCGCCAAAGTCCTGCCGCTCGGCGATGCCATATAGATACAGGATGGTTTTGGGCCCGAGCGTCCAATCCAATTCCACACCTCCCTGCTCCTGCTCCTGCGAGGAATCCCCCCCGTCGATCAGATCGTCCGTGGAACCATGTTCCAGGAAGACCGTCGCATTGAGTGTCGGGCCAAGGATCTGGCGCAGGTTGTAATATTGCGAGCTCACGACAAAATCATTGAAGGCGGACAATGTCCGGCTGATTCCCAAAAACTCCTGGGTATAAGGCCCCGCGTCATGGCTGAGAAAAATGGAGTACAAACCGCCGCTATGGCCATTGTCGCCAAAGTAATAGCCAACATCCGCGGAGAGGTTCAGTTGATCGTCGATGGGCCCATAGACGCCGGCGTGGATTTGCTGGGTGAGGCCGGTGTAATCTTCAATATACGAGGCGGAATAATTCAAAAACAGATTGAACCGCATGTCGGGGCGCTCAGTCCTCGCCTCCGCGTAGAACTCATCGGTGCTGGGGGGAAGGTTGCCATTGGCGTTGTCGAACCAGAAATTCTCGTGGTCGGCTTCCAGGTGCAGGTGGATATCGCTCGGCAGAAGCCGGTCCGTCGAGGCGCTGACGAGGTTACTCAGGTAAACCTGAAGGCCGTCGTAATTGTTGTTGTTATCATTCGCGGAAGCGGTGTTGTTGCGTCCATTGCCGCTGGAGCGCAGGATGTAGCCGCCGCTTTCGTCGCGGGTTAGAAAATCGCCTCGAAACAGTTCAAAATTATCGACCGCGCTATCCACATACCGAGCGGTATTGACCTCCAGCCGGTCAGAGAACGTCACCGGCCACCCGGCGATCATGGTGTCATATGCGACTTGCGTTAAGAACAGCGGGGTCGCCAGCAGGTAGAGGTCCAGATAATTGTAGGAGTTATTCAGGAAACCCACCTGGTTATTCAGGGGCAGGTAGGTTATCCAACCTGCCGCCACGAACTGGAGATTCTCGGTAATCTGCGCGATCACGCTGAGGTCGAGGCTCAAGAGGACCAGCGTTTCCGATTTGCGATCCTGCTGGCGGTGCTCGTAATTGTCGGAATAGAGGACCAGGCCGTCGAGATCGTGGAACTTGATGTAAAATGGCCCCGCCTTGATATTGGCGTTTTCCGGGTCGGCGCCGTCCGTTAGAAAAGGGAAACCCGCATTGAGATTTCCTGGCGAAAGGTAAAGGAGCCCCTGGGCGTTTTCGGCATCGAGGTAACCGGTGGCGCCTGGCTGGAGGAGGC
>DATAXI010000207.1:0-6675 GCA_036266845.1 Chthoniobacteraceae bacterium
GTGGGGCGGATTGCCAACCTGACGAGCCTCATCCAGCGGGACCCGCCGCACGGGAGCGTGGGCATCTGCCATACCCGCTGGGCCACCCATGGCGGGGTGACGGATGCGAATGCGCACCCGCACTTTGACGAAAGCCAGAAGCTGGCGCTGGTGCACAATGGCGTGATCGAGAATTACCAGACGCTGCGGGACGATTTGATCCGCGAAGGCCACACCTTCCACTCGCAGACGGATACGGAGGTGCTGGCTCACCTGGTGGGCAAAGCCTATGACCTGGCCGGCGGCGAGGCGACGAAGGGCCGGCTGGTGGATGCGCTGCGGACGGCGCTCAAGCAGGTGATCGGCACCTACGGCATTGCGCTGGTCCATCGCGATCTGCCGGATTTCATTGTGGGGGCGCGGCGCGGCAGCCCGCTGGTGCTGGGCATCGGGAAGGGCGAAAATTTTCTAGCCAGCGACGTGAGCGCCGTGGTGGCCCGGACGCGTGATGCGGTGTACCTGAACGATTACGATATCGCCTGCCTGGACCGCGAAAGTTTTGACATTACCTCCCTGCTGGGCGGCAGGAGCGGGTACGAGGTGAGCAAGGTGGAGTTCAGCGAGAAGGATGTCGATAAGGGCGATTTTCCCCATTACATGCTCAAGGAGATCTTTGAGCAGCCGGAGACGATCCACGACGCGATGCGCGGACGCCTTTCCCTGGAGGAGGCGACCGCAAAGCTGGGCGGGCTGGATATGACGCCGGGAGAATTGCGCAGTGTGGACCGGATTGTCCTGGCCGGGTGCGGCACGGCGCTGCATGCGGCGATGGTGGGGGAGTATCTTATCGAGACGCTGGCGCACATTCCCGTGGAGGTGGAGTTTGCGAGCGAGTTCCGCTACCGGAACATGCCGATGGACAAGGACACGCTGGTCTTTGTCATCAGCCAGAGCGGGGAAACCGCGGATACGCTGGCGGCGCTGCGCGAAAGCCGGCGCAAGGGCCATCGCACGCTCGGCATTTGCAATAACGTGGCGAGCACCATCGCGCGCGAGGATGACGGCGGGGTGTACATGCACGCGGGACCGGAGATCGGGGTGGCGGCTACGAAGAGTTTCACCTCGCAGGTGACCATCCTAACCCTGGTGGCGCTGCTGCTCGGGCGCATCCGCCATCTCTCCACCAGCGATGGCATCAAGATCATCGAGGAACTGGAAGCCCTGCCGGACAAGGTACGCCAGATCCTGAAGCTGAACGATCACATCCGCGGCATCGCCACCAAGTACGCGAGCGCGCAGGCGATGATGTTTTTGGGGCGCCAGTTCAATTACCCCATCGCGCTCGAAGGCGCGCTGAAGATGAAGGAAATCTCTTACATCAACGCCGAGGGCCACCCGAGCGCGGAGTTGAAGCACGGCGTCATCGCGCTCATCTCGCCGGAGCTGCCCAGCGTCTTCATTGCCCCCGATGATTCCGTCTTCGACAAAAACATCTCGAACATCGAGGAAGTCAAAGCCCGCAAGGGCCCGGTAATCGCAGTGGGCACGGAAGGCTGCACCAAGCTCGAGAAGGTGGCCGACGATGTCATCTACATCCCGCGCTGCGCGGATTTCCTTTCCCCCATTCTGACGGTCATCCCGCTACAACTCCTCTCTTACCACCTGGCAGTAAAGCTGGGCTGCGATGTTGATAAGCCGCGCAACCTGGCCAAGAGCGTGACGGTGGAGTAAGGCCGACCGCCTGTTTTTTATTCTATCCCGGCGATAAAAACCGGTGAAACTATTGGAATAACGCCGGATGTTACCGGTGGTTAGTTCCGTTTGAGTCCATAACTTCCCTGGTAATCACGCACAACTACAACGAAAGGAATCAATATGTACGCAATCTTGGGAATCACTGGCCAGATTGGAGGCGTCGTCGCACGCGCGCTTCTCGCTGCCGGAAAGCCGATCCGCGCGCTGGTGCGGGATGCCCGCAAGGGCGAGGCATGGGCGGATCGCGGGTGTGAAGTCATGCTGGCGAATATTGAGGACATAAGCTCTCTTACGGCCGCTTTCCGGGGTGCGGAAGCCGCCTTCGTGCTGGTGCCGCCGAACTTTGACCCGGCACCGGGATTTCCCGAGGCACAGGCGTTGGGAGCAGGCCTGCGGAAAGCACTGGAAGCTGCGCGTCCGGAGCGGGTCGTTTACCTATCCACGATCGGCGCGCAGACAAGTGAGCCAAATCTGCTGACCCAGCACACAATAATCGAGAAAGCGATCCACGATTGTCCGATGCCCACGACGTTTCTGCGCCCGGCATGGTTCATGGAGAACTGCGCTTGGGATGTTGCGCCGGCACGCGAGCGGGGCGTGATCCCGAGCTTCCTCCAGCCGCTGGATAGGCCGGTGCCGATGGTGGCGACGGGGGATATTGGCGCGACGGCGGCCAGGCTGCTTCAAGAAACGTGGACTGGGCGCCGCGTGGTGGAGCTGGAAGGAGCGCATCGGGTGACGCCAAATGAGATCGCCGCAATTTTCGCGAATCTCCTTGGCCGTCCGGTGCGGATGGAAGCGGTGCCGCGGGATACCTGGAAGAGGCTCTTCAAGGAGCAGGGGATGAAAAACCCAATTCCCCGAATCCGGATGCTGGATGGCTTTAACGAAGGGTGGATCGATTTTGAGCGCGGGGAAGCCGGCTCAGAAAAGGGAACCATTGCATTGGAGACCGTCCTGAAAGCCCTGATTGAACGCGAACCGCTTGCCGGTTGACGCTCTCTTTCATGTTAACGATTTGGAATTCCTGAACGGTGGTCCGGGAAAATCTTTAGCAAGCTGGAAAACAGGGCTGCGGCGGCTCTGGATTGCTGATGGCCGGGTCTGTGATTCCCAGCCGCTTCTGATTTCCCGTTGGGGTCATTTGCCCGGGCCGCGTTTGCCCGCGCAATAATCGAAGATTGCCCACAACCGCATGCGCGGGCTAAATCGATCTTACCAAACTATGAGCACCATCACCACCCGCGACGGGACGCACATTTACTACAAGGATTGGGGTACGGGAAAACCGGTGGTATTCAGCCACGGATGGCCTCTGAATGGCGATGCATGGGAAGCGCAGATGTTCTTCCTGGCAGAGCACGGCTACCGCTGCATCGCGCATGACCGCCGCGGCCACGGACGCTCCAGCCAGCCGTGGACGGGGAATGAGATGGATACCTACGCCGATGACGTGGCCGAGCTGCTGGATGCGCTGGATATCAAGGAGGCGACGATGGTAGGCCACTCCACCGGTGGCGGCGAGGTGGCGCATTACATTGGCCGCCACGGCAGCGCGCGCGTGGCAAAGGCAGTCCTGGTGGGGGCGGTGCCGCCCATCATGCTGAAGACTCCCGCGAATCCCGGCGGCCTGCCCAAGGAATTCTTTGACGGCATCCGCGCGGCCTCCCTGGCAAATCGCGCCCAGCTTTACAAGGATCTCGCGAGCGGCCCGTTCTATGGTTTCAACCGGCCCGGGGCCAAGGTTTCGCAGGGGCTCATCGATACCTTCTGGATGCAAGGCATGATGGCGGGGCACAAGGCGGCGTACGATTGCATCAAGGCGTTCTCTGAAACCGATTTCACCGAAGACCTGGTAAGAATCGACGTGCCGACCCTGATTATTCACGGCGAGGATGACCAGATCGTGCCCATTGCCGACTCCGCGCTCCTTTCCGCAAAGCTCGTCAAAGGCGCCATACTCAAGGTTTACCCCGGCGGCGCGCACGGCCTCACGGATACGGCGAAGGAGCAATTGAACGCGGACCTTCTCGAGTTTATCCGGACGTGATGAAATCGCTCACCGAACATCTATCGTTCGAGGTTCGCGAGCGCCGCGGTTTCATTAACATCACCCAGACCGTCGAAGAACTGGTCCGCAAAAGCGGCATCCAGGAGGGGCTCTGTCTGGTCAATGCCATGCACATTACCGCCAGCGTTTTCATCAACGACGACGAGGGCGGGCTTCATCATGATTATGAGGTGTGGCTGGAAGAACTCGCGCCACATGAGCCGGTGAAACATTACCACCATAACCGGACGGGGGAGGATAATGCGGATGCGCACCTGAAGCGGCAAATCATGGGACGGGAGGTGGTGGTGGCTATCACGAAGGGCCAGCTCGATTTCGGGCCGTGGGAACAGATTTTCTATGGCGAGTTCGATGGACGCCGGCGGAAGCGGGTGCTGGTGAAGATCATCGGGGAGTAAGGACGCCGGATAGCGGTGGGGATATCCGCGGAACGAGAAATCCGCATCCGAAAAGCGCCTGAAAACGGGTGAATCTTTATCCTGAAAGCTTTTTATAGAAAGCTATTGACACTAAGGTTGCGCGCGCCACCTGCAACACCCCTCAGAAAGTCAATGGAAATAAAAGGGCTAACTGACGCATCACTTTTCCTGTTTGGGTTGTTTTATGGCTACAGTAGGATACAACGGTGACTCCATTGGAAATGCGGCAGACGGCCACTCCGCTTCGGCGGGGCCGAACCTTGATTGTCTGGCGGGTGCCGCCCAGGAAATCAAAAGACGCCCGGGGAATTTTGCGACGGCCGTGCGGCAGGCGAGTGAGCTATCGCCCGCTGCCCATTACCGGCCCGCGGCAGGTTCGCGCGGAAGTTCGAATGGTTGAGAACTGGATGGGTACTAACCGCAGATCGCCGCTTGACCTATCCATGAGCGCCAGCAATTCCAACGACCTCTCTCGCGGAATGCGACAACTCCTCGCCAGCGTGCAGGAGCTAACGCGGACGTTCGAAGCCATGACGGCCCGCGGGGAAATAAGCAACGCGAGAATCAAAAGGCTTTGCGACAGTCTTCCGCCTCCAGCCAATGCCGGTGCGTCAAATCCTGGCGACGCCACCATATCGCCGGATATTCAGAAATTCATTGAATCGCAGGCCAGGCAAAAGGAGGCCGGAAAGGAACTCGTCATCGCCGCGTCCGCTTTTGCGCAAGCGCTGATCCAGTGGGCGGAGAAGATGAAGAAGCGGCAGAAGGAGCTGGCCCGCAAAGCGGCAGCGAACCAGCCCGCAAGCGGCGATGATGGCAGCCCAGTGAACGCCGCAGCAAGAGCAGAGGAAGCAAAAAAGTTTGCGCGTTTGACGGAAGTGTACTTTGCAAAGGCCAAAGACGAGAATGAACTGGCAGGGCCAACCGCCCTGATTTTTGATGGCGTGGGACAGCCCGATGATCAAGACCGTCATAAACTGGCGGCCAAGGAAGCAGCGGATATCGCGGAGGAAATGCAGCGCCGGGCCTATATCTTAGCGAACGGAACAGAGGACAATTACAGGCAGTTGGTAATAGATAAGTACGAAATAAACAACCCGGATTTGGATAAAATCATGGCGTACTACGCCAGGAATTTCAATGACCAGGATACTCCTAATTGGCTAAAGCTACAACATCCCGCCGTTCTTCCGAGCCTGGATCAAACCGGAAACGACGTGGGAATGATGGCTCTGTTTCCTCAATTCGATAAGATGGGGGAAGCGGCTGGAGAATTGCCGCTGACGGAAAAACCCCAGAAAAGGGCATTTTTGAAAAGGCCACAGATATAGAAAGCAGTGCACTTGCTAATGAACCATACCTCAAAGTAGAACCCCCAGCGGTAAGATTTGGCACCGGCGATTTTGGCGACCAGATACATCCACCCATTGGAAAGGCATTGCAGGCAAAATATCCAGACGTTCCATTAACTCTCCGTCTCGAAAAGGGCCAAACCGGCGTGGATGTTACCGTTGACAACGAGGAAGATGTGCCACTCGTCGGATTCAAATACGCGGAGATCAAACCAAATACTGAATCTGGTCAAAGGAAATTCAATAATCAGGTGCAGCGCTGGAAGGACAGTGGCAGAATCCCAGAAGATGCAACTGTACAGCCCGTAACGTATGATGCTGATGGCGCTGTGCACCTTGGCTTTAAACTAAATCAGACTTCAAAATGACTCCGAAACAACTTCTCTTTGCTCATCAATACTATGAAGCCGTGGAGGCCTACGAATCTCATTTGCGACAGCATCCAGAACAGAATTACTATCCAGGTTTGGGAAATGCCCTGCTTTGTCTTAGCCGTTTTACTGAGGCGGTCTCGGCCCTCAGAAAAGCTCATGAAATAGAGAGCAGCCGGACAAAAGGGAATCCAGCATTCCTGAACCAAATCGGAACGGCGATGTGGCTGGCTGGGGACAAGCGGGGCGCTATTGCTGAATGGCATCGTGCAGTCAGTGGAATTCTGGACGGAAGTTCCCTTTATGGGGATTTGGCAGGCGGCGCAACCCAAGGCCTCCTATTGTGGTACGGCGCCGTTTCGCTAAAAGATCGCGGGGAGCATGAGTACGCGCTTGAGTACTTCCGCTATCTGCAACACAGAGAAACTTATGGGCATGTACTCTGGCCTCGGCCAATATTTGAGATGGTGCTCGGCGAAAAATCGTTTGAGGATATATTAATGGACGGAATTGGCTCCCCTGATTTGGAAACATGCGTCGAAGTTGCGCGAACCGACCTGCTCAAGCGACGGTTTCTTTGCCAAGCCCTGTTTTATGGGGCATGCCGGGAGCGGGACGGCGGAGACGAACCTGAGTGTATGAAAAGGATGCAGGCGTGTTTTGAATTGGAGAATCCGATTATCGAGGTCGAATGGTACCTTGCCCGCGGTGAATGTAGTCAGAAGCGA
>DATAXI010000283.1:0-11947 GCA_036266845.1 Chthoniobacteraceae bacterium
TAAAGCAGGATGGCGCGGTCCGCACCGTGGCCGTAACCATCCTCCAACGTTGTGTCCGCGCTGGAAAGCTCCTTCAGCGGCAATTCCGTAAAGGATGGGCCGGCGGGCCGGATTGTCTTCGCGACAAAATCGCGAATCGCCTTTACCGCCTCCAGCTTGTCCTGGCTCTTCGCGGTGATTTGCTTTGCCACCTGCGCCGCCTTGGTGCGGGAGTTGGCGCGGTCGATCATCGTATCATTCAGAGTCTTGAGATAGGCTTTGTAATCGCCCACAAAGTAGCTGACGCCTGTCATGAACGACCAATCCGGCGGCACATCGGCCTCCATGGGAAGGGCGGTCATGTTCTCCGCCGTCCATGTTGAGGTTTGGGTCCCCTGGCCGCCGCCGCCCGCACTTGTGGCCTTCACGGAACCGGCTCCGGTGATCCGCTTTTCGATTTGCAGGCCGGCGGGCGCGGTCAGTTCAAAGGATTTCTCGGTCAGCGCATCGGGAAGCTGGAAGGGCTCAAAGCCGGCGATGTACGGCTTGTTCTTCATCGTGATTTCAAAATCGACATTGATCGTCGATCCGACATCCACGCCCGGCAGGCTTGCCACGAGCACCTTGCCCCCTGTGTAGCGTTTTGCCGTGGAGTTCCACTTCGCATCCATCACGTTCAACTCCACATTGGAGATTTCCTGCTTCTGGCCGGTGGGCGAGATCACCTCGCCCTTGATGACCTTCGCATCCTCACAGGCGGGATTGTAATTCAGCTTGATCTCCGCGTCCTCGATCTTGCCCGCGTAGGTAAGGATGCGCTTCGAGAATTTCACGCGAAAGACCGCATCGTGAGCATCGGTCACGCTCATCTGCTTGTGGCTGTAGAGAATGGTCGCGTTGGTGGAGACGGGCGGAATCTTCGAATTATCCGCGGCGGCGGCGGCGGCCGCGATGGAATCGGAGCTGACGGCAAGCACCGGTGATTTGCGATCTTCGTATCCCATCGTCTTCAGCGTGTGCTTGAGCTGGGCGTATTGCGCCGGACTCACCTGGACCGTTTTGAGGCGAAGCTGGCGGGAGCAGTCAAGAGTCCCATCTTTTTCGCCAAAGGTCTGATGGAACGAAACGCAGGCATCCTGCACCGGCGCATTATCCGGTGCGGAATCCAGCGCACCGAATCCCTTGCCGAGCTTCAGCGAGACCTGCTCATCCAGGCCGCAGGCCACGCGGGTCTGCATGGGATACTTGCGTTTTTCCAGGCCGGCCTCATCCAGCATGCGATGGACCAGGCCCACGTGACTGCCGATCCATGGCACGCTGACCACGGAGGTATCGTGACCGGTGGCCGTCATCCCATCCGCGGTATATTCCAGGTGGGCCTTGATTGGCTTTGAGACGTCCAGCATGTTCTCCGGCGTCAGCACGAGCGTTTCCACCTTCGCTCCGGGAATCGCCTTCTTCAGCATTTCCTCGAAGTAACGGCGCCGGTCGTCCGGTTTCATGTCCGCAAAGGCGTTCCGGTACACGTCGTCATTCGCGCCTTCAAAATAGATATCCGATGCGGCCTGCAGGCTTCCCCCGGCGCTCAGCGTGCCGGTGGTGCGGATGCGCACCAGGTTATCCTCCGGCGGCTTGAAGGAGCTGGTCCTGAGCGTCTCGCCTTCCGGACG
The DNA here is from genome assembly GCA_036266845.1 of Chthoniobacteraceae bacterium. Taxonomy (GTDB): domain Bacteria; phylum Verrucomicrobiota; class Verrucomicrobiia; order Chthoniobacterales; family Chthoniobacteraceae; genus DATAXI01. The sequence continues at coordinate 1,650 of DATAXI010000283.1, forward strand.
CGCCACCAGGTAGCTTTGGTCGCCGTCATACCACGGTTGCAAATCGCGCGCGTGCTGGTCCGTGGGGTCCATGAGGATGTATTGCCCCTTCACCAGTTCCAGCGCGCAGATTGCATGGTTGAAGCCGGGATCGGGGTTCTCGATGTCCTTTTTCGAGCCCACATTCACCAGCACCGGGTAGGCTTTAAGCCCGGCGGTGCGCAGCATCGATACGAGCAGAGCCGCCTTGTCGCGGCATACCCCGTACTGTTTCTCGAACGTCATCGAGACGTCGTGCGGCTCAAAGCCGGGCCGGTCCTTCTCCGGCGTCACGCCCATGTATCGGATTTTTTGCGAGACGTAATAGAAAAGCGCCTTCGCCTTATCGAGATCGGTCTTCGAGTTTGCGGTCAGTTCCTTGACGGTCTTCTGGAGTTCCGGCGAGGTCGCATCCAGGTGGGGCTGGCTCAGGTTCCAATACCACTTGGAGACATCCTGCCAGGTGGGTGTGGTGCTCACCAGCAGGCGTTGCAGCACGTTCTCGTAAGGCGGCATGGATGGCTCGTCGAACATCCGCGGCACGTTGCTGACATCCCAGTGATGCACCACGCCGCCGTCCGCATCCTTGCTTTCCGTATATTTTACCGTACCGGGAATTTCATCCTTCAGCACCATCTTCACCAGGGGCTTGTCCTTGGGCGAATGCACCTCGTACACGAGATGCCGCACGTAACCGGGGCCCTCGAATTCGTTCAGGTCCGAGAATTCGCCCGGCATGATCGGGCGTTTGATATTGAAATGGGTGACCCAGTGGACCACGTCGCCGATTTCCAGGTCCGGGATGTTCACCTGCAGCACCTTGCTGTTGGGATCGAAGATGTTTTCCTCCATCTGGCTGCTGTCGATATTCTCCGCGGAGTTCGCGGCCACATTCACCGGGTCCACCGTCCCATCCGGCTTGATGACCTCCAGCTTTGCGACCTCTACCGTGAAATAGGGCAGCAGGAAGCCGAGTTGCAGCGTGCGCCGGTCCTGCTTTCCCTTTTCCGTGAGCACTTTCAGGTAAACTTCATCCTGGTTCTCGCCGGTGCCGTCCGCCTTATAGGTCTGCACCATCTTTTCCTCCACGGTGGCGTCGTCGCTGTCCGGGTACTTGGCGAGCGTGATGCCCTTCGCGGCTTCCAGCGCTTTCCCGGAGTCGATCAGCGCCCACTCGCTGCCCGTGTAGGGCTTTTCGTCCGCATAAAGTGAGGAGAACGCGAGAAACAGGGCGGCGGGAATGACGAGGCGGCGGGGATTGAAGGATCGCATTGAGATGAAAGGAGAAAGTGTAGCACCAACTCGGATTTTTTCAGGCGGTAAATTACGTATCCGCAGCAAGAAGCGTAAAAATCCGACACTCCGCACGCCAAAATGTTCATTCCCAGCCTCCTCCGGGCGAAGAAGACCACCCATGCGCGGATCCGGAAATCGGGATTAACTGCGTAAATCCGAGGCTCGGAGATCCGACTAGCCGTGCCGGCGCATCCAGACCGAGGCGTGGGAGACCCCCCATTGATACTTGCGGGCATGCTCGCGGATGAGAAACGGCAAATCGCGCGTGCGGATCAGGTCGAAGTCAGGTTCCAGGAATTTCTGGATCGTGACGAATGTTTCATATTTCCGCCCCTCCCGCTCATAGCCGCCCAGCCATTTAGGCAGCGGCGTGAAATCGCGATTCCAGCTATACGGTGAAACGAGAATCAACTGCCCGCCGGGCCGGACAAGCTGCGAGAATTTCAGAATGAGCTGGATGGGATCCTCCAGCCGGCAGAGAAGATTCGCGCCGAGCACCACATCGAAATCCCCCAGCGTCGCACGCAGCTTCAGCGCATCACCGATTTCGAAATGAACGCGCATCCGGTCCACATCCGGCGGCGCCTTCGCCGCGCAGCGCGTGCTCAGCATCCCCTCGTCCGGACGGTCGAAATGGATCTGTCCGTGCCGCCGGATTTCCAGCGCAGCCTGGATGAAGCTTTTTGAGAAATCGATCCCGACGACCTCCGTGCAATAGCGCGCCAGCTCAAAGCTGGAGCGGCCCACGGCGCAACCGAGATCCAGGGCGCGCGTTTTCGGCCCCAACGCTCCGATCTCGATGCAATCGCTCACGCAACGGGCGGCGAAACCGACGGCATCCGCCGGCCCGAAATCCCATGCGAGCACATCCTCCACTTCACCGTAATGGAAGAGCAGGTACTCGTTCAGGTACCGCTCTGATTCGTAAACCTGCACGTCCGGATGATTGGGCGGTTTAAGCGTCGAGCAATTCGCGCATGTGGATCGGGGTAAAATCCTCGATGAGGATTTTTAACTCTCCATTCCGCATCATCCGCGCCTGCGTGACCATGATTCCCGGCGTTTTCGTGGGTGAGAAAAGGATGTCATCGTGCGTTGCGTTCTTCGCCTCGGCAAACTTGTCCGGCGTAAGATGGCCGCCCAGGTGATCGCTGCGCCCGGTCGCCACGTGGATGGTGCCGAGAATTTTCTCGTCCTGGATATCGCGTCCGGAAACCGGCAACTCCTGCGTGCCGAAGCCAAGCTCGCCCAGCTCCCCGGTCACGGGATCGGAGACCAGTTTCTTCTGATGCGCGACAATCGCCGCCTCATCGCCGCTGATGAGCGAGGCATGGACAATGCGACCGCCGGAGACAGTCATCAGGCCGACCGTGCCGTCCTCATAACGCATCGGGAATTCCCCCTCCGCGCCCGTGGGCACGTAATAGATTTCGCCCGCCGGCAGATTGGCGACATCGGGACCGCCGCGGCAGAGGCCATGGCTCTTCTGGGCCTCCTGCCTGCCCAGGTCCAGATGCAGCGTGTGCCTGGCGCCATTATCAAGCTGGAAATCGATCTCCACCCAATCGGCGCGAGTCATGCCCAGCCGGAGTTTTTCCGCGAGGCGGCTCACCTCGTTGTAATCCACGGCGAGGCCCGAGTTGAGGATGATTTCGTTAAGCCCGTGCAGCGTCGCGCCGCGAAAGCCGTACTGTTTCGCAAATGCCGTCAGCGGCGCCGTGGCGGAGTAGGTGGAGATACAGAGGATGATCTTGTACTCCGTATAAATATCGCGGGAGAGCGAGAGCTGCCGGCCATCCGGGGCCCAGCATTCGTCGGGCAGATCGAGGTTGCTGCCGCCGGTGACCTTGTAGGCGTACATCTCGCCACCGGTCAGGCCCAGCTCCGCGAGCGACCCCTCCTTGAGGCCCCGGTAGAAATAATGATACGCGTTTTTCTGGATCGAGAACTTTGGATTCTCCAGAAAATTGTAATCCTTGATCTGCGCAGGATCGGGCAGATCGATGAGGATGCAGACGCGCTCGGCGGATTTGGGATCAAAAACGGTGCGCAGGAGACGCGAAAGGCTGAATGGGGGGAAGGTCCTTTGAGGAGGAGCAGGATTCAGGATTGTTTGCATGGCGTTTTGTTAGTTACGTCTGTGGAAGAAAAACGGATGCTTCAATAGTTCGGGATTTATGTACTGGCAAACCAAACATCGAAAATTCGACCTGCGGCGCGGGCCGCTGGTCATGGGCATTGTCAACGTCACCGTAGATTCCTTTTCCGACGGGGGCAAGTGCCTTGATCCAGCCGCCGCCGTCACCCAGGCGCTGCGAATGGAAGCCGCGGGCGCGGATATTATCGATATCGGCGGCGAATCCACCCGGCCCGGCGCGGAGCCAATATCCGCGGAGGAGGAGCTGGCGCGGGTGCTGCCGGTCATCCGTACGCTGGCTCCGGCGATGCGCGGCGTCATCTCCGTGGATACCTATAAGCCGGAGGTCGCAAAGGCCGCTCTGGCAGCCGGCGCGGACATCATCAACGACGTCACCGGCCTGCGCGATCCGGCCATGGAACAGCTCGCCGCGGAGTCGGGCGCGGGCATCGTCATCATGCACATGCAGGGAGAGCCCCGCACCATGCAACAGGCCCCGTCCTACGAGGATGTTGCGCGAGAAATCCGGGAATTTTTTCGACAATCCTTTACCCGCGCCCTATCCTGCGGCATGAAGCCCGAGCAGATCGTATTTGACCCCGGGATCGGGTTTGGAAAGACGTCCGGGCACAACCTTACGCTCATCCGGAAAATCGGCGAACTCCGCGTGGAGGATCGCCCGCTGCTGCTCGGGGTTTCGCGGAAAGGGTTTTTGGCAAAAGTGACGGGCGCCTCCACCATCGAGGAGCGAATCGCGCCCACGGTGGCCCTCACCGCGCTCGCGCGCGCCGCCGGTGTGAATATTTTTCGCGTCCATGACGTCCCCGAGAATGTGCGCGCACTCAAAATCACCGACGCAGTGTTGAACGCCCCATGATTCACTCCATGGTCCAATTCGCGGCCGACAATTGGAGATCGGCAATCGAAATCGGCATCCTGTGGGTGGTCATCTACAACGCCTACCTTTACTTCCGCGGGACGCGCGGGGCAAAGGTGCTGACCGGGCTGGCGCTGGCATTGCTGACGCTGATCTTTGTCTCCCAGTTGCTGCGGCTGGAGGTTATCCTCTGGCTCATCCGCAGCATCACCGCCTTCCTGGCCGTGGCGCTGGTGGTCATCTTTCAGCCGGAGCTGCGGCGTGCGCTCGCGGCGCTGGGCAGCCACCACTTTTTTACCTCCACGCCGCAGAATCGCGAAACCATCGAGGTCATCTCCGACATGGTCTTCGAGCTTTCCAACCGCCAATTCGGCGCGCTCATCGCCATCGAGCGGGATATCAATATCGCGGCGTTTGCGGAGACCGGCGTGCAGATCGACTGCGAGCTGTCGCCGGAGCTGGTGGTCACCATCTTCCAACCCAAGACACCGCTGCACGATGGCGGGCTCATCCTGCGGAACGACCGCATCCTGGCCGCGGCCTGCATCTTCCCCGTCTCGCAGCGGGAAGACCTGGACCGCAACCTGGGGCTGCGGCACCGGGCGGCGCTGGGCCTGAGCGAGGAATCCGACGCCGTCACCCTGGTGGTGTCGGAAGAATCAGGGATTGTCTCCATCTGCCATCGGGGTAAAATTGAGCGCAACTTCGATCCCGAAAGCCTGAAGCTGCGCCTGGGCGAACTATTCCTCCAGGAAGAAAGCGATGAAAAATCTGATACTGAAGAATTGGGCGGCGAAAATCGCTTCCCTGGTCCTCGCGAGCGTCCTCTGGTTTCTCATCAAAAAGAACCTTGAGTCGCCCCCCTCCGGCGATGAGTCGATGGAGGCGCCGCTCGTCATCACCCCCACGGACAACGTGCATAAAATCCGATAGAAAACCCCTGAAAACCCCTTCGATGGAAACCGTCAAAATCCCCCGTAAAAACCACGCGGCGCCCTCCCCTGCCCCTGAGCGCCGCCGCATCTTCGGCACGGATGGCGTGCGCGGCACGGCCAATATCGAACCGGTGACCGCGGAAACCGCGCTCAAGCTGGGACGGGCCGCGGCGCACGTGGTGACGCAACTGGCGGGGGGCTCGCGCTCCGGCCACCGGGCGAAGATCGTGCTGGGCAAGGATACGCGGCTGTCCGGTTACATGCTGGAGAATGCGCTGGCGGCGGGGATCATGTCGCTGGGGGTGGATGTATTGCTCATCGGGCCGCTGCCGACGCCCGGCACCGCTTACATCACCCGCTCCCTGCGCGCGGACGCCGGCATCGTCCTTTCCGCCTCGCACAATGCTTACGAGGACAACGGCATTAAATTTTTCCGGCACGACGGCTACAAGCTGGACGATGAAATCGAGCTCCGGATCGAGAATCTGGTCTTCAGCGGCGAAATCGAAAGCATCCGCCCCACCGCCGCGCGAATCGGCAAGGCCACGCGCGTTGACGACGCGCTCGGGCGGTACATCGAGTTTGCAAAAGCGAGCTTCCCGCGCGGCCACACGCTGGAGGGCCTGCGCATCGCGATCGATGTCGCCAATGGCGCCGGCTACAAATCGAGCCCGTGCGTGCTGCGCGAGCTGGGGGCGAATCTGATTGTCGCCCACAACACGCCCAACGGCCGCAACATCAACAAGGATTGCGGCAGCACTTATCCCGAGGAGATTCAGCGCATCATCAAGGAAACCGGCGCGCAGGTGGGCATCACGCATGATGGCGATGCCGACCGCGTCCTGCTTTGCGATGAGAACGGCGAGCTGGTGGACGGCGACGAGATCATGGCGATCGCCGCCATCGATTATCTCAAGTCCGGGCGCCTCGCGCAGAATACGCTGGTCGCCACCGTGATGAGCAACTTTGGCCTCGAGGAAGCGCTGGGCGCGCACAAGGGGCGCGTGGTCCGGACGCGGGTGGGGGACCGTTACGTCATCGAGGAGATGATGAAGAGCGGCCTTAACCTGGGCGGCGAGCAGAGCGGCCACATGATCTTTCACGATCACACGACCACCGGCGATGGCATTGTCTCCGCGCTGCAAATTCTCCGAATCATGGTGGAAACCGGCAAGCCGCTGAGCGAGCTGAAGAAATGCCTGCGCAAGTATCCGCAGGCGCAGCGCAACCTGAAGGTCCGCACCAAGCCGCCGATCGAGGAATTGCACGAAGCGTGGCGCATCAAGAATGAGACGGAAAAAGAGCTCGACGGCAAGGGGCGGGTCCTCCTCCGTTACTCCGGCACCGAACCAAAAATCCGCCTGCTCATCGAAGGCCCGGACCAGGATCGCATCAATCTCCAGGCGGACCGCCTCGCGGGAGCGATCCAACAGGAGATCGGCGCGGAGTAACCTCTTGCCGGCCGGTTATGATTTCGCCGCTTGCTGAATCAGATACGATCTGATACCGTGCCATAATGAAGACAATGACCGTCACCGAGGTGGCACGGAATTTCAGTTCCGTGATGGACGGCGTGGAATCGGAGCAGGAGGAGATCGTCCTCGTGCGCAATCAGAAGCCGGTCGCCCGCCTCGTGCCGGAGCCGCCGGACATGACCGCGCTCGAAGTGCTAGGAGACCTCTATCGAACACTCGACGACGAAACCGCCGAATCCCTGGCCAAAGCGATCAAGAGCGCCAGAAAAAGCGGACGCGGGAAGTTGAATGATCTGCGCAATCCGTGGGCTTCCTGATCGACACCAACCTGTGGGTCGCGGTTGAGCGCGGGAACGTCAGCGCCGCGGACATCCACGCAATCACCCGGCAATCGCCTGTTTACCTTTCTCCGATCAACCTGGCCGAGATGTTTTTCGGCGTCGAGTTGATGACCGATCCCATGCAGAAGCAACGGGCCGCCGCAACCCTTCGCCGGATGCGTCGAAAACCCCTGCTCCGAATTACCGGTGAAACCGCCGAAGTCTTCGGAGTTCTCGCCGCCAAACTCTCCCGAAAGGGGCGGGATGCCGGCTTCCGAATCCAGGATATCTGGCTTGCCGCCCAGGCTGTGCAGCGCGATTTTACGTTGCTCACGGCCAACGGAAAGGATTTTCAGGATGTACCGGGGCTCAAGCTGATCGTGGTAAAATTACCGTAAATAGCGTGCTTCCTCCCGAACCCGCAGCGTGCCGTACCGCGGCGGTAATTCAAACCGGCCCGCGACGATGCCCGGCACCGTAAGGTTCTCGTCCGATACCTCCCGGCGAAGCGAATACCCGTCCGACTCGTTTTGAACCCTGGCCAAATGCCCCTCCGCGAGACCGTCGTTCACCATGTTTTTCTCCTTGCCGGAGCCTCGGAGCAATGCCTAATCCACGCTCCGCTCGAATGATTTCCGATTCATGAATTATTTCGTCACCGGCACGGATACCGGGGTGGGCAAAACTTACGTCTCCGCCCTGCTGATCCGCTCATTGCGCGCCACCGGGCTGGATACCGTGGGATTGAAGCCCATCTGTTGCGGCGACCGCGACGATGCGGAGGCATTGCGCGCGGCCGCGGACCACGAGTTGGAACTGGACGATATCAACCCGGTTTGGTTCCGCGCGCCGGCAGCGCCCTATACGGCGGCGATGATTGAGAATCGGCTGCCGGACCTGGACCAGATCCGGGAGCGGTACGCCCGCATTCGCGCGCAGTACAAATCGGTGATCGTGGAAGGAGTTGGCGGCTGGCTGGTGCCGATTCTCCAGCATTATTCCATCGCGGATATGGCGGCGGAAATGGGCCTGCCGGTTCTTGTGGTCGCGGCCAACCGGCTCGGCGCCCTCAATCATACGCTTCTTACCGTGCAAGCCGTCCGATCCCGCGGCCTGGAGTGCGCCGGCGTCATCCTCAATGACCCCATGGGCGAAGCCAGCCCGGCCACATCCACAAATCGCGCGGTGCTCGAACATTTATTGGATGTGCCGCTCCTCTGCGAAGTAGGCCGGGGACAGCGGCAGATTGTGTTGCGCCCCTGAGTGAAGGGATTTCTGACACAAGTGTCGGTATTTGGACGGCTAATCTTGACACTTTCCCCCTGCTTCTCTGTAGGGCGGATGCATGGCACCGGCATTGCTCGACTAACGGTCGAATCCTCAACTCAAGCCCACGACCATGTTAATCTCCAAGATATTCCACCTTCACCAGCCCCTCATCGAAGCCAGCCGCCGCCTTCGCGAGCCCGAAGTCTGGCAGGAGATGGCCGGGGATGCGGAGATGCGCGTTTCAATGACGGACGGGATAGGGCATTTCGAATTCAGGTCTAAAATGGGAGAGCCGATCCGGGCGGATATCCAGGAATTGCCGGGCGAAGACCCGCACCAGATCGTTTTTCGCTCCGTGGGTGGCGACATCGAACTCGCGGGAATGATCGAGTTGTTCGAGATTCGAGAACACCTTACCGAGGCGGTGGTGACGCTCGATTACTCCGCGGTTTCCAAGCTGCAAAAAGCGTTTGGAGTGCTGGACCGTTTTTTGAATCGCCTCGTGGGACGCCTCGAGAGCTGCATCGAAGGGCGCGGGCAATATTCCGGCCGTTACGCCTGACGGTTATTTCTTCCCCGGGTCCGGGGCATCGATCAGCCCCGCTTCCGCGAGCATATCCCGGATTGTCTGGTGCGCCACGGCGCGCAGTTTTTCGGTAAAGAGCATCTTTATCCAGAACGGGGCGGTTCCAAAAACCTCCAGCCGGTCCGGATAAAACGTGAATACCCATTCCACCGGATCGCTTGCGACGCGCAGAACGTTTCCCGCATCGTCCCACCGATGGGAAACAGGACGCCCAAGCCGGCCGGCATTTGCGGCGATGAATCGATCCATCGTCTCCCGGCGCTCGGCCGTCAGCGGATGATTGATTTCAAAATCGAAGAGTTTCTCCGCCATTCCCGTGCGCCTTATGGCTTGAGCGCGGCCTTGAGCGCCGCGCATCGCAACGAATGCTGCTCATTGGTGAGGACCGGCGAAAAGCGGATATCCGCCGGCGCATCGGGAATCGTGACCCAGGAGCGGCAGCCGCCATACCTGGGCGCATCGGGGAAGCTCCATGCCGGCTCGCAGCGATAGACCCTCAGAAATGCCAGGTGGATGCCGGGCGCCTCATCGTACTGGAACCGCCCCCGCACGACCTCCTCATTCCAGACATGGAACGGCTGCAACGCCAGGGCCGTCTCCAGCTCCGTGATGGTCGCCGTCCATTCGACCTCCGCGTACTGCCGGATGCCGATCTCTCCCGGCGTCCCCGCAGGGATGGGTGTGGAGGCGGGCAGGCTGGTGCGGGCGATCTGCTCATGGAAGAGCGTCGGGAAGAGGTAAAATGCCGGATGCTGGAACGAAAAACCGTCGCGCCCCTCGTGGATGCCCCCCTTGCGAAGGATGACCGATTGGCCGCCGGCGCCCAGGGTTTCGCAAATGATGGCCCATTCCTTGAATGCAACGCTGCTCATATCTTGATTCGGAAAAGCCCGACAGCCTCCATTTCCCCGGGCCGGAACGCAACCCTTGAATCCGTGTTTTCAAATTGCCCCGGTCTGTTGCATATTGGGGAGACATGGCTTGGAACATCGATCTGCACTGCCATTCGTTTTTCTCCGGGGATGGCGTGAGCAGCCCGGAGGAGATGATCGCGAGCGCGCGCGCCAAGGGCCTCCATGGATTTGCCCTTACCGACCACAACACCTGCGACGGAGTTCATTACCTGCGCGACAAGGGCTTCATCCGCGAGGATGGCCAGCCGGTCGATGGTTTCCTGATCATCCCCGGCGTGGAGATGACGACCGCCGAGGGCCATCTTCTCTGCCTGGGGGTTGATCTGCCCAATCTGAAAGGCACTCCCGCCGCCGAGGTATGCAGCCTGGTCCACGCGCAGGGCGGCCTAGCCATCCCCCCTCACCCGTACGATCTCTTCCGCGCCGGCATCCGCCAATCCGCGCTCGAGATGCTGGAGATCGACGCGCTGG
>DATAXI010000059.1:0-19696 GCA_036266845.1 Chthoniobacteraceae bacterium
CAGGAGCGGCGCGTCACCGTGGGCGGCACCATTCACAAGCTGCCGGAGCCGTTCTTTGTGCTGGCAACGCAAAATCCCATCGAGCAGGAGGGCACCTACCCTCTGCCGGAGGCGCAGCTCGACCGGTTCCTCTTCCTCATCACGGTGGATTACCCGAGCGCGGGCGAGGAACTGCTCATTATGAAGCGCGGCACCAGCGGCGAGAAACCGGAGATCAAGGAGGTCGCCGGCATCGAGCATCTGCTCTACCTCCAGGCCGCGGTCGCCCGGATGCCGGTGGCGGATCACGTTTTCGATTACGCGCAGAAGCTGGTGGCCGCCACGCGGGCAAAATCGCCGCAAGCGCTCGACTTCTGCAAGAAATGGCTAAGCTGGGGTGCCGGGCCGCGGGCGAGCCTGGGACTCATCATGGCGGCCAAGGCGCACGCGCTCCTGCGGGGCCAGGTGTACGTGGGCTGCCAGGATGTCATCGCCATCGCGCCCGCCGTCATGCGGCATCGCATCGGGCTCAACTTCGCGGCGCAGAGCGAGGGAGTGACGCCGGACGCCATCGTCGCGAAGATCCTGGAATCCATCCCGCAAAGCTGAGGATTTTTTACTTCCGTCCATGGCATCGTACGAAAACCGGTTGCTCGATCCGGTCGTCATCCAGCGGGCGGAAATGCTGGGTCTCAACGCCCGGCAGATCGTCGAGGGGTACATGGCCGGCGCGCACAAGAGCCCGTTGCGCGGCATGGCCATCGAGTTTGCCCAGCACCGCGAGTATTCGCCGGGTGACGATCTGCGGCATCTGGACTACAAGGTGCTGGGCCGCACTGACCGCTATTACATCAAGCAATACGAGCAGGAGACCAATTTCGTCGCCCACATCCTCCTCGATGGCAGCGAGTCGATGCAGTACGGCTCCGGGAAACTGACGAAATTCGAGTACGCCCGCCAGATGGCGGCCACGCTGGCATATCTCATCCTGCTCCAGCGCGATGCCGTGGCGCTGAGCGTCTTCGATTCCGCCGCGCGGGAGCGGCAGCCGCGCACCGACAGCATGGGCAAGCTGCACGATATTTTGATGAAACTCTCGGCGTTCGATCCCACGGAGCAGACGGATGTCGGGCGCATGCTGCACGATCTTGCCGTGGAGATGAAAAAGAAGGGAATCGTGATTCTCATTTCCGATCTCTTCGATGACGAGGAGAAGATGTTGCAGGGCATCCAGCACCTTCTCTTCGGCGGCCATGAGGTGCTGGTGTTTCACGTGATGGATCACGCGGAGATCGAGTTCCCCTTCACCGGCTCCGTGGAATTTATTGGCCTGGAGCGGGAGGCCCGGCTGACCACGCAGCCGCAGGCGCTGCGGAAGAGCTATTGCGCGGAGGTAAAAGCCTTCCGCGACCGGGTGCGCCTCGCGTGCGAGCGGAACCGCTGCCATTATGTCTTTGTCGATACCAGCCAGCCGTGGAGCGAGGTGCTGAGCGGCTACCTGGCCTCCCGCCAGCATACGGGATATTAAGGCGGTGACGGCATGACATTCCTCAATCCATGGCTGTTGGCGGGAATGGCGGCAATCGGCGCGCCGATCCTCATCCACATGCTCATGAAGATGCGCGTGAAGCGGATGAAGTGGGCCGCCATGCGCTTCCTCCAGGTGGTCACCCAGCGCAATGAGCGCCGGCTGCGCGTGGAGGATTGGCTGCTGCTCGCGCTCCGGTGCCTGCTGCTCATCCTGCTGGCCATCGCCCTTGCCCGGCCCGCATTCCGCTCGGCGGGCGGCATGATGGTGGGCGGCGGCGCGCGCACCGTGGTCATCGCGCTGGATAACTCCTACAGCATGGGCCTCACGGATGGCGGCGCCTCGCGCTTTGATAATGGGCGCAAGGCCGCGGAGGAAATCCTGGATGCGCTGCCCACCGGCTCGCAGGCGGCATTCCTCCTTTTCTCCGATGTGGCCCGGCCTGTGGTCGCGGAGCCCGCCGTGGATTTGAATCTCGTGAAGAAAATGATCGGCGATTCTGCGCTCACCGATCGCGGGTCAAACGTCCACCCGGCGCTGAGCGCCGCGCTGGATATCCTCAAGCGCCACGCTTCCGGACAGGGCCAGGTTTTTCTCATCACCGACGGCCAGGCGACAGGCTGGAAGGAGCTTGGCGCGATGCGTGGCGAGGCGGCGCAGAGCGGGTCGCGCATCACGATTGTCGAGCCCGGCCCCGGCGAGCAGCCAGACCTCGGCGTGAGCGCGTTGGAAATGGGCAGCGCCATGGCTCCCGCCGGCAGCGCTGCGCGTTTCAGCGTCGAGGCCACCAATTATGGCAAGGCGGAAGCGCGCAACGTAACGATCAGCCTCAGCATCGATGGCGAGCCGCCGGGAGATCAGGCGGTCATCGAGTCGCTGCCGGCTGGCGAAAGCCGGCGCGTTTCGCTCTTCGGACGATTAAAAACCGCCGGCTTTCATGCCGTTACCGCGCAGCTTCCGCCGGATCACCTGGCCGCGGATGACCGGCGCACGATGATCGTGCGCGCCATGGATGAAGTGCGCGTGCTGCTGGTGGCCGGAGACATGGGCGCGACTCCGCGCGAGGGCGATGCTTTTTTCCTCCGGCGCGCCCTGGCGCCCGTCGCGGACGACGAAAACTTTTTCATCAAGCCGCGCGTCGTTTCCGTTGCGGACCTGGGCGGCATCAAGCTGGCGGACTATCACGCCGTCGCCCTGCTCGACGTCCCGCAACTGGACCAGCAGCGGGTCGCGGAGCTGGATAAATACGTCCGCGACGGCGGCGGCCTCATGATTTTCCCCGGCGACAAAACGGACCCCGCTTCCTTTGACCAGGCGCTTGGCGGGATGCTGCCGGCCACCATGGGCGCGCCATGGGGGGATTCGGCTGGCAAAGGAAAATTCCGCACCCTCCAGGCTGCCGATTACACCCATCCGGTCGTCTCCATCTGGCAGGACCCGGCGTCGGGCACATTGAGCACCGCCCGTTTTTACAAAGGGATCACCCTTCAGCCACTGCCGGCTTCCGGCCCGGATGAGGGCCAGCCCGTTACGATCCTCAAATATCAGGATGGCGCGCCGGCCATCGTGGAGCGCACGTGGGGCCGCGGGCGGGTGATCGAGTTCTCCAGCACGGCAAACGCCGCGTGGAACGATCTGCCCGCGCATCCGGCCTTCGTCCCGCTGATGCAGCGCGTGCTGGGCCGGCTGGTCACGCGCCGCGACGATGCGCTCAATATCCCGGTGGGCGGCGTCTTTACCTGGCCCGCGCAGCCGGACTGGCTTTACAAGGAGATGACCGTGAAACACGGCGCCGCGGCGCCGGAGAGCAGCAAGGTGGTATTGGTCAACGGCGCGCCGGAATTGCAGTACGGCGATACCGATCTCTCGGGCGTTTATGACGTGAGCATCGATACGCAGCCGCCGGTGAAACTGAGTTTCGCCGCCCAATCCGATCCGGAGGAATCGAAGCTCGACCCCATTTCCGACGCAGATTTGAAGACGCTCGCGCAGGGGACGCAAGTCATCCATTGGGGTCCTGAAACCAGCATGCGCCAGGCGCTGGGCGGCGGCAATTCGCGCGAGTTCTGGAGCGTATTCGCCGCGCTGGCGCTCGCCGTGGCCTGTTGCGAAATGTTTCTCGCGGGGAGGTTCAGCGCGTCCAAATGATTTCGAACGTGCTGCGTCTTTTCGGGCTCGGGGAAGGCGATATCCAGCGCGTCAGTTCCGTGAGCCTGCAACTGCGCAACGCCGAGGCGCTCGGGTGGCTCGTCTTCATCCTGATGCTGCTGGGCGCTTTTGCCTGGTGGTCCTATCACCGCCAGGAGGCGCACCGGGCGCTCTCCGCGGGACGCAGGAAAGTGCTGCTGGGGCTGCGGCTGACCCTGTTCGCGCTCATCGTCATGCTCTTGCTCCGGCCCGTGCTGGCGCTCGATTTGCAGGAGCACATCCGCCGCACGGTGCTGCTCATGGTTGATGCCACCAAGAGCATGAATATCCGGGACCAGCGCCTGGACGAGACCGACCAGAAGCGCGCGGAGATCGGCATGGGCGTCCTCGATACCCTCTCCCAGCCGCTCGATGCCGGCCGCGCGGCGGACGCCCGGCAAATCTCCCGTGTCGATCTCGTCAAAGCCGTCCTCCAAAATCAAAACCTTCGCCTTATCGAGAATCTCCGGAAGGAGTTTAACGTCGAGACCTGGACCTTTGCGCAAACCGCATCGCCGGTGGACAGCTCCGCGTGGCTCGTCGATTACCGCGCGACCGGCAATACCACGGCAATCGGCGATTCCGTCCGCGGTGTGCTCGACCGCAAGCGCGGCCAGCCCGTCGCCGGCATCGTCCTCATCACCGATGGCGGCAACAATGCCGGCAGCCCTCCCGCCGAGGCCGCGGAGGCCGCCGCGCGCGACGGCGTGCCGATCTACGCGTATGGAGTCGGCATCACCTCGCCGCGCGATATCATCGTAAGCCACCTCTCGGCGCCGGAGATCGCCTTTGCGCAGGATGAGATGTCTGTGAGCGTCCAGGTGCGCGGCCAGGGCCTGGCCGGGGAAACCGGAAAGCTTTCGCTCAAGCTTGGCGATAACGAGGTTGCGACCAAGGATGTCGCCTTCACCGGCGCGGACCAGATTGTCTCCATGAGTTTCACGCCGCAGATCAAGGGGGAATTCGAGCTGAGCGCCAGCATCCCGCCGCGCGATGACGAAACCTCCAGGGACAACAACTCCGCGCAGCAGCGGGTCCGCGTCGTCGATTCCAAGATCAAGGTCCTCTACATCGAGCAGAAGCCGCGGTGGGAATTTCGCTTCCTCGAGGAGGTGCTGCTGCGCGACCGCCGCATCCAGCCCTCCTTCGTGCTTCTGGACGCCGACCCGGGAATCACGCAGGGAGAGGGGAGTCCGTACCTCGCGAAGTTTCCGGACAAAAAGGAGGACCTGTTCAAGTATGACATGGTCATCGTCGGCGATGTCGATCCAAAGACCTTTGCGGCGGCGCAGCTCGATGCCCTCGGGGAGTTTGTTTCCAAGTTCGGCGGCGCGGCGCTCTTCATCGCGGGGCGGAGCTACATGCCGGAGGCGTATCGCGGCAGCATCGTGGAAAAGATGCTTCCGGTGGAGCTGGAGCCATATCCGCAAAACGGCGAGACCACCCGGCCCATCCACCTTGCCCTCACGCCGCTCGGGCAAAGCAGCGATATGCTGCGCCTCACGCCCGATCCGGAGCAGAACGCGGAGCTCTGGGCAAAGCTGCCGCCCGTCTATTGGGACTTCAAGGTAGCCCGGCCCAAGGCCGCGGCGCAAACGCTCGTCGAGGATACGGACCCGTCGCACGCCTCGCGCTACGGCAATATGCCCGTGTTCGCCTCCCAGCAATATGGCGTGGGCCAGGTCTTTTACCTCGGCACCGACCAGCTCTGGCGCTGGCGCCGCGGCGCCGGCGTGGATGAATACCCGATGCTCTGGGGCCAGATCGTCCAGGGAGCCGCGCTCGCCCATCTGCTTGGCTCCTCGAAGAAGACGCAGCTCTCCGTGGACAAGGAGGAGCACAACGTCGGCGACCCCGTCACCGTGTTCGCGCGCCTCTATAACGATACCTTCCAGCCGATCTCCGACCCGCAGGTGCAGGCTCAATTTACCGTCATTACGGGCACCGGCACCCAGGCCGCGACTCCGTTGCTGCTGCGCGCCGTTCCGGACCAGCCGGGGATGTATCGCGGCGATTTCGTCGCGCTGACGGCGGGCCGCTACCAGATATCCACCGTTAACGACCCCGGGACCGTCGTCGAATTCAACGCGCGCGAGCCGCAGTTCGAGCTGGGCGAGACGGCGATGAACGAATCGTTGCTCCGGCAAATGGCCGCGATGAGCGGCGGGCGCTTCTTCCGGGAGGAAGACCTCTCCGGCCTCGTGAAAACGATGACCGCAAAGCCCGAGACGCTCCACACCTCGCGCGATCTGGAAATCTGGTCCTCCCCGCTCTACTTTATCATCCTGTGCGTGGTCGCCGCCAGCGAGTGGCTGCTGCGCAAGAAATGGAGCCTGCGATGAAAACCGATGCCGCATATTTTGAGAAAGGCGCGCTGTTCCAGTTGCGCCTCCGCGTGGCGGCGACGCGGGCGCGGCTGCTCGCGGCGCAGGCGGGCACTGGCGCGGTGACGGCCGCCAGCCTTTTGATTGGCGTTTTTGCGGCGGAAATGACGCTCGATTGGCTCACGCACCTGCCGTGGCTTGCCCGCGCCTGTTTCTCCCTACCCGCGCTCGGCGGCGCGGGGTGGATCGTTTATCGGGAGATCATCCTGCCGCTGATGCGATTGCCCAGCGAGCACGCCGTGGCCTGCGCCATCGAGCGGGCGATGCCGGATTTCAAGACGCGCCTTATCGCCTCCATTCAACTGGGCCGCTCCGGGCAAAAGGGCAACGCCCTGGTCGGCGCGCTCATCCGCGAGACCGCGTCCATGGCCAAGGGCATGGATTTTCGCAAGGCGGTGAAAATGGGCAAGCTGCTGCGCGCGCTGCGGGTGCTCGTGTGCGTGCTGGTGGTAGCGGGCGGGCTGGGATGGTTGGGCCGCGCCAATGTGAAGCTGCTGCTCGAGCGGGCGCTGCTGCTCACCACGCGGCTGCCCAGCCGGACGCAGATTGTGAAGATCGAGTCCCCTGCAAAGATCGCGGCCGGCGAGGATTTGAACATCGGCGTTCAGGGCGGCGGCGTGCTGCCGGAGAGCGGGACCATCCTCGCGCAGGATGGCGCCCACCCCAGCGAGTACAAGCTGGAGAAAACCGGCGCGTCCCGTTATCAGGCGGTGATCAAGAGCGTGCCGGCATCGCTCAGTTTTACCGTGCGCCTGGGCGATGCGGCCAGCGATCCCGTGGCGGTGACGGTGCTCTCGCCTCCCGCAGTGCTGGGCGTGCAGGCCGTCCAGGACTTTCCGGCTTACACAAAGCTGCCGCCCATGACCCGCCACACCGGGGATCTCTCCCTCCTCGCGGGCAGCATCCTCAAGCTCACGGTCACCGCGACCTCGCCCATCAAGTCCGGCAGCATTCACCTCGCGGGCCTGGAGAAAGACCTGCCGATGAGCGTCAATCCCGCAAATCCCAGGGAAACCCGCGGCGAAATCGCAATTCCCAGGGAAGGCCTCACCGGCTTCTCGCTCAAGCTGGTGGATACGAACGACATCCCCTCGCGCGAAACCGCGGTGTACGCCATCGATATCGTCCCGGACCGCCCGCCGGTCATCAAAATCACCCATCCCGGCCAGGAGGATGTGGCCACGGCGCAGGCCACGGAGGTCATTGCCTTCCGCGCGGAAGACGACTTCGGCCTTGCGGCGGTGTTTCTCCATTACACCGTGAACAGTTCCGCCGAAAAGGTGATCGAGTTCGACCTGGGTGGCGCCAATCCGCGCCAGATCGAGCGGCGTTTCGAGTGGAAACTCAGCACGCTGAAGCTGAGCCCCGGCGGGGTTATCGATTACTGGATGGAAGCCGAGGATGCCAACAACGTCACCGGCCCCGGTCGCGGCGAAACCGACAAGGCCCGCATCAAAATCGTGACCGACGACGAGAAGCGGCTGGAATTAACCGGGCGGATGAACGATGCGCTCGGCTCGCTGGATGAAGTGAGCCAGAGCGAGGACAATCTTTCCAAGAGACTGGGAACGCAGATATTCCAAAAACCGGAATCGAAACCGGAGGCCACGCCACCATGAAAACACCATTGATCATTGCCGCCACCCTGGGTCTAGCCGGGGTATTGAATGCCGCGCCCGATGCCGGCGTCCTGCAGCAATCCGCCACCCGCCAGGAGCAGATTCGCGGCGAGGCGAAGCAGCTCGAGGCGCGGCTGGACGAGGTCATCGCCGATTATCAGCGGAACGGGCTGGCGAAAGGCGAAGACTTCAACACCCTCAAGAGCGTGCGCGCCACGCTCGGCACCTTGAGCGATGCGGAGATGGAGAAGGTGGTCGCGCTCTTGAACGAGGCCCGCACCCAGCCGGGAAACTCCGCGGACGAGACCGCCAAGGCTTACGACGGGCAAAAGAACATTTCCCTGCGGCTCAAGCAAATCCTGGCCGCGCATGACCAGCAGCAGGATATCGACGCCCTCGCGACCTCGCTCAATCAGCTCGCCGACCGCCAGGGGGCAAATCTGAGTACGGCGCTGGATTCCAAACAGCTCGCCGCGCAGGACAAGAGCGCCGCCGGCCAGACTGCCATCGCCGCTTCCATGGAGGCGCAGCAGGGGGAGCAGACGGCGATCGCGGGGGAGATTCAATTGCTGGCCGGCAAGTTAAGCCAAATCGCCACGACCTCGGCGAATTACAAGGACGCAGCCACGCAACTGGCCGCCGTCCAGCCGCAGGCCGCGGCGGCCGGCACGGCGCTGACAGCGGGCAAGATCGACGACGCGGTCGCCGGGGAAACCGCCGCGCGTGAGGCGCTGATCCGGATCGCGCAGGCGCTCTCGCCCGCGGACCAGAAGCAGAGCCGCACGGAGAGCAGCGCGGATCAGTTGGCGAACATCGCGCAGGAGCAGCGTGGGCTGCAGCAGAAGACCGCCGCCATGGACAAGGCGCTCCAGCTAATCGCAGCGCAGCAGGGCCAGGAGGCGACCGACAAATTCATAGATCAGGAGATCAGCAAGCCCACCAACCGGATGGTCAGGCTGCTCGCCGCCGATGGCATTACGGCGAACAGTCCCCTCGACCAGATTCGCAATGACCCGCAGATGCAGCGCCGGCTCGCCGACCGCGTGAAAGATATCAAGCGGCAGCAGGATGATGCGAACCAGAAGCTGGCCGCGCTGGCCTCCGACCAGCAGGCGCTCGCGGCCAAGGCCGAAATGGTGCGGGAGGATCTGGCCAAGACCGTACCGCAAACCGCCGCTCCCATGGCCGATGCGCTGACCCAGATGAACACCGCGCAAAACGCGCTGGCCCAGGGCGATGGCCAGCAGGCGGAGCAGGGCCAGGCCGATGCCGCCGCGCAGCTCGACGCGGCGGCAAAGATCGCCGCGCAGCAGGCCAATGGCCCGCAGCAGGCGCAGGCCGCCGGCACGCGGCAGCAGCAGTTGCAGCAATTGCAGAAACAGGCCCAGGCGCTCAGCCAGCGGGAGACGGGCTCCGTGCAGCAGGCGGATGCGGCCAAGACCGGCGCGCCGGCGCAGGCTGCCGCCGCATTGCAGCAGGATATGGCGGCCACCGCGCAGGCCATGCAGCAGGGCGCGGCGGGCTTGCAATCGCAGGCGGCCGCGCCATTGCAGGCGGCGCAGCAGGCCATGAACACCGCCGCCCAGACCATGCGCGCCGGCGGCATGCCCACGGTCGCGCAGACCGCCCAGCAAAACGCCGCGCAGCAGCTCGCCGCCGCCGCCCAGCAATTGGGCCAGGATGCCGCCGCCGCCGCACAGGAGCAGCAGCAGCTCGCGGCGGTCGAGCGGGAGATTCAGGAGATCGCCCGGCTCATCCAGGGGCAATTGATTGTCAATTCCACGACCGACAAGGACATTGGGGAAAACCGCACCGGGCGGCGCGATCTCGAGGGGCTGAGCCGTCAGCAGGGCGGGGTGAAGAATGAAACCGAAAGCGTCCTGAAGGCCATCACCGTGCCCGCCACCGTGGCTGCCTTGGGCGAGGCCGCGACGGACATGGCCGATGTGATCGGGAAGCTGACCGAAACCACCGCGCAGGATGCCCAGCCGCCGGAGAAAGCCGCGCTGGCCGCGCTTTACAAGGCGCAGGACGGTCTTGCCGATCAGGCGCAGCAAATGGCTCAGAACTTGGGCGAGGCGCAGGCCACGCCGCAACAGCTTGCCGCCACCGAGGCGGAGCTGAACCGGGCCCAGCAGCAGGATGGCGCGGCGCAGCAGGCCATGGATCAAAACCAGAATCCGCAGCAAGCGGTTGGAAACCTGGCGCAGGCCGGGCAACAGATGGCGGCGGCCGCCGGCCAGCCGCAGGCCCTCCCGCAGGCCGCTCGCGATGCGATGCGCCAGGCTCAGCAGGCCCTGGGTCAGGCGCAAGCCGCCGCGCAGTCCGGCGATCAGCAACAGGCCCAGGTTGCGGCGCAGGCGGCTGGCCAGGATATGGCCGCGGCGCAATCCGCAATGGGCCAGATGCAGGCCGGCGTCGGGCAATTGACCGCGCCTCAGAATGGCGCCGATCAACAAGGCCAGGGTCAGGGGCAAGGTCAGGGACAGCAACCAGGCCAGGGACAGGGCCAAGGCATGGCCCAGGGGCAAAGCCAGGGCGCCCAGCCGCCGCAACAGGGCATTGGCGCCAATGAGAAAAACTGGTCGGACCAGGGCGGCCTCGCCTCGCGCAATGGCCAGACGGTCCATGGCGGCAGCCAGTTTATCGCCCTGCCGGAGCGCGACCGCGCGGCCCTCCAGCAATCCCAATCCGAGAAATATCCGCAGGAATATGGAGCCGAGGTCGAGGAATACATGCGGAGCCTCGCCAGCGACTCCGGGGACAAATGAAAACGCGTTTCGTCATCGCGGCGATCCTGGCCGCTTTCCTCATCGCCGTGCGGGCATTCGCGGCGGATCAGCCGGATATCGTCACCGTCGATCCCGATACCGATGCCGTCATCCACGGCGCGCTGGCATGGCTTGCGCAGCAGCAGGGTCTGGATGGCTCCTGGAGCCAGTCCACCATGGGCGGCGAACCCGTTGCCATGACCGGTTACGCGCTCATGGCATTCATTGCCACCGGCAATCTGCCGGACGATGGCGAATACGGGCGCAACGTCACCTCCGGCATGCAATATCTGCTCAACCAGATTCAGCCCGACGGCATCTTTCGCGCCGCAGACCGCGGGAAGTACATGTACAACCACGGCATCGCCACCGTCGCCCTCTCAGAGCTGTATGGGGAAACGCGTTCGCCGATTTTGCGGCCGCGCCTCGAGCAGCTCGTGAGCGTCATCCTCGGCGCCCAGAGCTCCCTGGGCGGCTGGCGTTACACGCCCACCTCGCGCGATGCGGATATCTCCGTCACCGTGTTGCAGGTGGCCGCGCTGCGCGCCGCAAAGAACGCCGGTCTCGCGGTGCCGCAGGATACCATCGACAGAGCCGTCGCTTACATTGGCCAATGCTATGACGACGCCTCCGGCGGCTTCACCTATCAGCCGCGCAACCGGCAGCCCGGCTTTGCCCGCACCGCCGCCGCCATTTACTCGCTCCAGGTTTGCGGCAAGTATAATGACCCGATGGTATCGAAAGGCTCGGACTACCTTTTCGGTCACGACAAGGACACGGAGGAATGGTGGCCCTACGGCTGTTACTATGCCGCGCCCGCGGAGTATATGATCGGCGGCGATACCTGGAAGCGCTGGTACGACGAAATGAAGACGCGTCTTCTTTCCACCGCCATCCACCAGGGCGACACCGTCCACTGGGATGAGAGGCGTTCCCGCCAGCTCGGCCCCGTTTATGATACCGCCGTTTTCATCACGATTCTCGCAACGCCTTACCACTACGTGCCGCTCTATCAGCGGTAGGCATCGCGCGCCCGGGGAAAGCGCCTTTTCAGTAGTGCCCGATCATAATCACCTTTTGCGTCCCGTTGTAATCGCCCACGGGATCGGAATAGGTGACCGCGCCCAGGATATATTGGCCGGTGGGATCATACTCCGGGGGCAGTTTAAGGCGGTTGTCGGAGTGCGTTTCCTGCTCAAAAGGAATAATGTAATCCTCTCCCGGCTTGAGCGCCGGGATGGAGATTGCGTTCGTGCCACCCACGGCGCAGGAAACGGCTGACTCATCCAGATCGGGCTCGGGATCAATATAAACGGTTAGCGAGCCTGGCCGGGATGGCTCATTGCCGGAATTCACAATCGTCGCCGTCCCGCTGATGTAGAGCTGGGATTCGTCAACCGGACCGCCGCTTCCGGAGACGACAATGCTCAGGACGCCGCCGGTAAGAGGCGACCAGGCCTGGGCGAGGTGCGCCTGATTGAACGGCGGGAAAACTGCCGGCGCTTTATTGATGCCGGAGATATGCGCCGTAAGCCACTCGCAGGCGGAGTAGGAGCTATCGCCCTGCCGCTGAACCGTTACGGAAACCGTGTAGATATGCGGGCTGGTGTAAGTGTGGGTGCCCAGCACCTGGTAACGCCTGCCCTTTTGTTTGACGGCGCCTTGGGATACGGCGCCATCGCCCCAATCGATGGCGGCTGTGTAACCCGCCGCCGTATCGGCGCCGCCGGCATCCGTAAAGCCCGCAACGATCTGGTTCTTGAAAACTCCGCCGGCGCGGTAAAGATCGTTTCCGGAAATGGCCAGGGCCGAGGAGGTGATATTCACCGTGCCGGTGAGCGCGAGGTTCGCCCCGTTCGAGTCGGCAATATTCACAAGCAGCGGGTACTCGCCGGGATTCGCATAGGAATGGCTCGCAATCAGGCTGTACTTATTCAGCGATCCCCTGCCGACCTTCAGGATGGTTACGTTGGTGCCGCTTGCCAATCCGCCATCGCCCCAGTTGACGGTGGCGGTAAAGGCACCGGCGGTATCCTTGGAATTGCCGGCAATAAACGTGGCTACCGGGAAGCTTTGCAGATTCAGGCTGCCAAACGTGCCCGGGCCAATATCCGCAAGCGCGCCGCGCAACGGCTTGTCGCCAGGGGCGATCTGAAAGACCCGGAAATCGATGGTATTGGCAGCGGTGGAATTGCCGTCCGGGACGTTGCTCTCATTCCAATTGGCGAGCGCGGCGGCGATGATGTTATCCGTGGAAGTGGCAATCGGGATATCCAGCTTGGGCGATGCGCTCCAGGTAATGCTGTTGTCCGTCCATGGCTCCAGATGTTGGTAGCCGTACCGCAGCAGATCGCGTTGAAGATCGATCCCCTGAAGGACCACCTTGGTGGTGCGATTTTGACCCGCAATATCCAGTACGGGTTGAAGAAACGGGCGGTCGTCAGTGCTGTCCGCAACCGCGTGCGCGGTGAATACCTGCTCCGCCGCGCCGTTGCTCGATGAGACGGTCACCGTGACTGTCTGGTCGCATACGCCGGTCGCGCTCAGGAGCAGTACGGCATCGGTATCGTTTTGGGTTACGGCCGCGCTGGTGATATTCACGGGATTGACCGGGCTGCTGTCCTCGCCGGAAGTGATATCGAACTGCACCGGCGTGCCGGCGATTCCGAACAAGGTATCCGTCCCGCGCAATAACTGGCCGAACAGGTTGTAACCAAAATCAAGGGATCTTTCCGGCGCGAGCGTAATGAAAAACTGGGAGCCGTTCGTCCCGTTGGAGTTGTCGCCCGAGTAGCCTGCATTTGCCATCGCGAGCTGGCCGCTGCTGCCGCTGAAAATCAATGCGTTATTAAACTCGTTGGGAAAGGTGAAGCCGGGTCCGCCGGTCCCGGTGCCGGAAGGATCTCCGCCCTGGATGACAAAGCCCGAGAAAACCCGGTGGAAAGGAACATAGGTTGTGCCGCTCAGCGAAGCCTTGGGATTGTAATATCCGCCCTGCGCGAGGCCCGCGATGATCTGCGTGGTAAGCGGCGCGAACTCGCGCAGCAGTTGGAACTCCATCGTGCCGGTCTGCGCGACAGAATTGGAATCCGTATAACTCACGCCGACGAGGAGATGCGGATCGCCGGTCCGGATCGCAGCGGTAAGGCCGGCGGCGGAAGTGGAGTTTCCGTTGTAAGTGGCTGGACCCAATCTTACCGTGTAACTGCGGGCCGGACCGCCTGGATCCGTGGCGACCAGGGGGACGACCAGGGTTTTGCCGGACGGCAACGTTTGGTCAGGGATCGGCTCAAGACCGATATCGGCCCGGGAGGAGATCGCTACCGAGAGGAAAAATAATACGGGGAACAGCCGGCTCAAAACCTTCATCCGGCGGAACTGATAGCCATCAACTCATCATTGTCCAATGGAATGGATGGGCAAAACGCAATTAATATGGTGGTATCGATAAGTGCGCCGCTTCGCAGCATTACGACCCTGTGGCGGTTACCGCCTCAGGAATGTGATCGCCGCGATCAGCGCTCCCTGCGGGTCGCAGATAATCGCGAAACGGCCGACGTTCGGGATGTCCCGCGGCGGGACGCAGATTTTCGCGCCGAGCGCTTCCGCCTGCTTCGCGGTTTCGTCGATGTTTTCCACCGTCACGTAAGGAGTCCATGCGATGGGACCGTCCGGAACCATCTTCATGATGCCGCCGATCAATTCCCCGCCGGATTTGACGACGGTGTAATCCATCGTCTCCATCGGCATCGCCTCCGTGGTCCAGCCAAAGAGTTTCGTGTAAAACGCAATTGCCGCACCGGGATCCGGCGTGCTGAGTTCATTCCAACTGAAAGCGCCTATTTTGGGTTCTGGCATGGGATGGCTCCTTATTGATCCTGGGTTTTTCTTGCGAGATACGCTTCTACCCCTGCGCGGCGGTCAGGTGCTGGTAAAGCTTCTCGTAATCCTCCGCGGCGCTGGTCCATGAAAAATCGCACTCCATCGCCTGGCGCGTGAGGTTCTGCCACGCGGCGGCATCCAGATGCAGGCGCTTTGCGCGGCTGAGGGAATCCCACAGCGCCTCCAGCCGGTACTCGTAAAAGAGAAAGGCATTGCCCGCGCCGCTGGTGGGATCGTAATCCGTCAGGATCTGGTGCAGCCCGCCCACGGCCCGGGCGATGGGCAGCGTGCCATACTTGAGCGCGTACATGGCGTTCAGCCCGCAGGGCTCGAAGTGCGAGGGAATCAGCATCACGTCCGAGCCGGCGTAAATCCTGTGCGAGAGCGCATCGTCCATCCCGCGGCGGAAGGAGAACCGGCCCGGGTTGCGCTTGGCCGCCACCGTGAGGTCGCGCGTGTAATCGGCATCGCCCTCGCCCAGGATCACCAGCCGCACGTCATCCGCCAGCAGCCGGTCCAGCAGCGGGATGAGAATGTCGAATCCCTTCTGCTCCGCCAGCCGCGTGACCATGCTGAAGATCGGGCCGCGCGGGCTCGGCTCCAGGCCGGCCTCCTTGAGCAGCGCCGCGCGGCAGGCCTGCTTCCCGGCGAGCGATTTCGGCCCGTACGCCTGCGCGATCGCCGGGTCTGTTGCCGGATTCCACGTCTTGTAATCGGCGCCATTGAGCACGCCGCTCAGCTTCCACGCGTTCTCGCGCATCACCACGTCAAGGCCGGCGCCAAACTCCGGCGTCTGGATGTCTCGCGCGTACCGCTCGCTGACAGTGGTCACGGAGTCCGCGTAGAGAATGCCCCCTTTCAGAAAATTGACGCGTCCGTAAAACTCGATGCCCGAAGCTCCGAAGTAAGACCCCGGAAGATTTGTCAGCCCGAAGTCCACGCCCCAGAAGCTCCCTTGATACGCGATGTTGTGAATCGTCAGCATCGTCTTGAATGGCAATTGCCGGTGCTTCACGAAGACCGGGATGAGCGCCGTCTGCCAATCGTGCGCGTGCAGGATATCCGGGGCGGGAATGACCCGGCGCGCCAGCTCCACGCACGCCTTCGAGAAAAAGACGAACCGCTCCGCGTTATCGTCGTAAGCCTTCCCGCCCTCGCCATAGATATCCGGCCGGTCAAAAAAGCCGTCCTGCTTTACCAGGAACACCTGCACCCCATTGGGCGCCTGCCCTTCCAGGATTTCCGCCTCGATCTGCCGCGGCCCCACCTCGATGGACATCGTCACCCCGGTCGGCTCCGCCTCGATTCCCTCGTGCTCCCGGATGATCCGGTAATAGGGAAGAACCACGCTCACCTCATGCCCGCGCGCTTGCAATGCCGCCGGCAGTCCGTCCAGTACATCGCCAAGCCCGCCGGTACGGGCAAGCGGAGCCATTTCCGATGAAGCCATCAGGATACGCATCCCCGGAGGATGAGCGGGGCGCGCCCGGGATGGGAAGAAAAATTGAGACGGCGGGGGGCGATCAGGCAGGCCGCGGACACCGGCTTCTTTTTTCCGGCATCACGCTGCGGAAAACGCTTCGGGCGCCATTATTTGCCCGGCGGGCAGATCGGCGATGGTTCTCACGGATGTCATCACAGGCGATTCAAGCTCTCGCCGCCGTCCGCCGCTCGCGGTTGGACCGGGAAAAGCCCTCCCCAAATCTCGCTTGTCAACCGGGGGACGGTTGGTACAGTCGCCCCCTCCTAACAACTCCGCGTACCCACGTGACCGCTAGCAAATGAATCTTGGCGACCTCCTGACGGTTGAACAGATACTACCCGAAATGAAAGCCACCGAGCGGTGGAGCGCCATCGTGGAATTGGTGGAGCTTCTCGTCTCGCAGGATAAAATCGGCAAGGATGACGAGGACACCGTGCTCGCCGCCCTTCGCGCCCGGGAGGAGACCATGAGCACCGGCATCGGGTTCGGCATCGCCATCCCCCACGCCTCCTCGGATCGCGTCAAGAGCGTCGTCGCCGCTTTCGGACGCTCCTCCCACGGCATCGAGTTCGAGTCGCTGGACAATGCCCCGGTCAAATTCATCGTCCTCTTCGTGGTGCCCAAGGATCAGTTTCAGACCCATCTCCGCACCCTGGCGGCCATCGCCAAGTTCCTCAACGACCGCTCCGTCCGCGAGTCCCTGGCCGGCGCCCAGTCCGCCGAGGAAATCCTCCAGATATTCAAGAAGCCGTAGAGGATGGAACCCCTTCCCGCGGTGCTTGCCGGGCGGTTGCGCGCGGCGCTGGCCGGCATCGGCTCCCAGGCCGAGCCATTCGTCACTCCCGCCACCGACGCCCGTTTCGGCGATTACCAGACGAACGTCGCCATGCTGCTGGCCAAGCAGCAGCGGACCAATCCCCGCCAGCTCGCCCAGAGGATCATCGATGCGCTCGATGTCGCGGACCTGTGCGAGCCTCCCGAGATCGCCGGCGCCGGCTTCATCAATTTCCGCATCACCCATGCCGCCCTGCGCGACCGCCTCCCGGCGCTGGCCGCCGATCCAATGCTTGGCGTGCCCAAGGCCGCCGCGCCGCAGACCATCATTATCGATTTCTCCAGCCCCAACGTCGCCAAGCCGATGCACGTGGGCCACATCCGCAGCACCATTCTCGGCGATACGCTGACCCGCGTGTCGCGTTTCCTGGGACATCGCGTGGTGGCGGACAATCACATCGGCGATTGGGGCACGCAATTCGGCAAGGTTATCTACGGGTGGAAACATTGGCGCGATGACGCCGCGCTCGCCACCGGGCCGGTGGAAGAGCTGGTGCGTCTTTACAAGGAGGCCAACGCGCTTTCCGAAACCGACGAGGCCGTGCTGCGCGAGTGCCGGGAGGAGCTGGTGAAACTGCAGGCCGGCGATCCGGAAAACACCGGCATCTGGAAGCAATGCGTCGCGCTTTCGTGGAAGGAATTCGAGCAGATGTACGCCCTGCTCGACATCCATTTTGACGAGCACCTGGGGGAGAGCGCTTACAATGACCGGCTCGCGCCGCTCGTGCAGCGCCTGCTGGACCAGCGCATCGCGGAGGTTAGCGAGGGAGCCGTCTGCATCTTCTTCCGCGAGGAGCCCGCGCTGGCGGACAAGCCCTGCCTCATCCGCAAGGGCGATGGCGGCTACCTCTATGCCACCACCGACCTCGCCACCATCGAGTACCGGCTCGAGCGCTGGAAGCCCGATCAGATCTGGTACGTGGTCGGCGCTCCGCAGCAGTTGCACTTTGACCAGGTCTTCGCTGCCGCGCAAAAAATGGGCATCCGGGCCCGGCTCAAGTTCATCCCCTTCGGCAGCATCCTCGGCGAGGATCGCAAGCTCATGAAAACGCGCAGCGGAGACAGCGTCGCCCTCAAGAGCCTGCTGGCCGAGGCCGAGGAGCGCGCCTTCGCGCTGGTGGAACAGAAAAACCCGGAGCTTTCCGGCGAGCAGAAACGCGAGGTCGCGCGCGCCGTGGGTATCGGAGCCGTCAAATACGCGGATCTCTGCCAGGCCCGCATGACCGATTACATCTTCTCCTGGGATCGCATGCTCTCCTTCCAGGGCAACACCGCGCCTTATTTGCAAAACGCCCACGTCCGCGTCCGCTCCATCTTCCGCAAGCTGGAGGGTCCGTGGCAGCCGCCCGCGACAATCTCCGTACAGGAGCCTGGCGAAATCGCTCTCGCGAAAAAGCTCATCCAGTTCGGCGAAACCGTGCCGCAGGTCCTCGATGATTTTCGCCCGAACATCCTGGCAAATTACCTTTTCGAACTGGCGAATACCTTCCACGCATTTTACGAGGCCTGCTCGGTGCTCAAATCTGAGGAGCCGGTTAAGTCTTCCCGCCTCGCCCTTTGCGATCTGACGGCGAAGATACTCAAGCAAGGATTGGAGCTAATGGGCATCCGCGCGCCGGAGCGGATGTAAGCTGTGGAAGAGTAACCACAGGAGATGCCCCTGACAGAGCAGTTTGTCCTTGTGGATGCGCGCTAGGCGGCGAGATCGTCCAGGCGGATGCGATTGTCGTAGAGCGCCTTTCCGATGATCGCGCCGTAGAGGCCGGGAATCGCGGCCAGCCGCTTCACATCCTCCACGGTGGAGACGCCGCCGCTGGCGATGACGTTGCAACGCACCAGCCCCATGATGCGCTCGATCTCCGCGATGTTCGGTCCGGCGAGCATCCCGTCCGTCGCGATGTCGGTGCAGATGATCGTGCCCGCGCCGGCTTCCTCGGCCTTCACGGCGAGCGTGGAGGCCTTCATCGTGGACATTTCGGTCCAGCCTTTCACGGAAACGAGCCCGTTCTTCGAATCGATGCCGACCGCGATGCGGCCGCTGCCGAATTTCTCCGCGAGGCGTGTGATGAAATCGAGGCTCTCCGCCGCCCTGGTGCCGATGATAACGCGGGCCACGCCGGCGTCGAAAGCGCGTTGAGCCGCAGCCTCGTCACGAATGCCGCCGCCGAGCTGGCAGGGGATGCCGATGGCGGCCGCGATCTTCGCGATCCATGCCAGGTTCTTCTGCTCGCCGGTAAAGGCGGCATCCAGATCGACGATGTGCAGGTAATCGCCCCCTTCCTCCGCCCAGCGTCTCGCAAACGCGACAGGATCGCTGGAGTAAACGGTTTTCTCTTCGGCTTTGCCCTGCCGGAGGCGGACCACCTGGCCGTCCATGAGATCGATGGCTGGAAAAATCAACATACAAAGAAAATGGATTTCAAAGACCCCGCACAAAATTTCTCAGAACGGCCAATCCCACATCCTGGCTTTTTTCAGGGTGAAACTGAACGCCGGCCACCTTTCCCAGGGCCGCGCCGGAGGCAAACGTCTCGCCGTAAGTGGTGCGGGCGATCACCACATCGTCGCGCTGCGAGGCCGGGAAGTAGGAGTGGACAAAAAAGACGTAAGGCTCCGGCGGCAGCGTGCGCCAGAGCGGGTGCTCCGGCTGGGCCAATTGCAGGCTGTTCCAGCCGATCTGCGGGACCTTGAGGCCGGGCGCGGTGAATTTTTTCACCTGGCCGGGAAAGAAGCCGAAACCGGGATCGCCGGGAGCTTCCTCGCTGGACTCGAAGAGCAACTGGTAGCCGACGCAGATGCCGAGAAAGGGCTTGCCGCTGTGCAGCCAATCATTGAGCGGCTCCCAGAGGTTGCGCGCCTTGATGTTGCGCGCGCAATCGCCAAAATCGCCCACCCCCGGCAGCACCACGGCGTCCGCATCGCGCAGGCGCGCGGCGTCGCTTACCAGTTCCACATTGGCCCCCTCGTGCTGGAGGGCCTTGGTGACGCTGCGAATATTGCCGCTGCCGTAATCGATCAACGCGATCATG
>DATAXI010000082.1:0-43529 GCA_036266845.1 Chthoniobacteraceae bacterium
ATGCCCGAGGCGATGCAGGGTTACTTTGCCCTCAACGAGGCATGGCGCGCCGATTTTGAAACCAACGCGCGGAAGCTGCTCGGCTGCCGCGGCCTGCTGGCGTGCGGCAATTCTCCCGGGCCGCAATCCGGCCTGATGGCATCCATCAATCATTACTACCCTTACCAGTACGCCACCGGGGAGGAAGGCTGGCTGCTTTATCCCTTCTGGGAGCATTACCTGGTGACCGGTGACCGCGCTTTTCTGCGCGACCAGCTTTATCCGCTGCTGCGGGAAATGGCGGATTTTTACGCCGATTTTCTCGTGAAGAAGGATGAGCACGGCAACTACATCTTTGCCGGTTCCGTCTCGCCGGAAAACCAGCCGTCGAACGTGCGCATCTCATTGGTCAACAATTCCGTGTTCGATATCTCCGGCGCCCGCTTCCTCCTCTCCACGCTCATCCAGGCTGCAAATATACTCGGCAGGGACCAGGGGGCTGCCGGCGTGGATCAATGGAAGCAGATGCTGGAGCATCTCCCGCCCTATTTGATCAACAAAGACGGCGCGCTCCAGGAATGGGCATGGCCGGGCCTGGCAGACAATTACGGCCACCGGCACTCCAGCCATCTGCTGCCGGCGTGGCCCTATCGCGAGATCACTCCGGAGGCGAATCCCGCTCTCTACCAGGCCGCATGCGTGGCCCTTGCGAAAAAGGATGCGCAACACATCATCGCCGGCCATGGCCTGCTGCACGATGCTTACATCGCCGCGGTCCTGAAGAAGCCCGAAGCGGTCCGCAGCCGGCTGCTGCGCCTGATGCGGGAGGGCTATTTCTTCGACAATCTTTTTACCTCCCACAATCCCGCCCACGGGATCTTTTGCGCCGATGTCTGCGATTCCGTCCCGGCGATCATGATGGAAATGCTGGTTTCATCGGAGCCGGGCAGGCTGGAGTTTCTTCCCGCGCTGCCGGCGGGCCTGGATCATGGAAGCATCTCCGGCGTGAAATCGCGATGCCGGGTGACGGTGGTGAAACTGGCGTGGGATAAACCGGCGAAATCGGTTTCAGCGGTAATCAAATCGGACATCGACCAGAAGATCACGATCATTGAGCGGCATGGGATCCGGAAGATGGAAACACCCGCGTCCGCCGGAGCGTCGCCCCTGGGAGAGATCGCAAGGGAAGTCCAGTTGCGAGCGGGAGTGGAGACGCCCGTTTCGATCGTGACGAATGATTTTTAGAGCGTCCGCCGCTCCCAAAATGAATTAATGCATCCGGACACTCATGGGCTGTCCGGTATAGGTCACCGTTGAGTCCGGCTTCTCCGTTGTCGTTTCGCCAACGCCATGGTTTGGGCCGACCCATACGATATTGAAGGTGCACCCGGCAGGCATGGCCGGAAAGCCGCCTTTGCGCGCGCCAAATGTAAGTTCCTTGCGCGCTTCGTTCCAGCTAATCGGGATTTCGGCGTATTCGCCCTTTTCGTAGGCGTAAGTGTCCCCGGCATCCTGATAGAGCGAGAAGGAGCCATCCGCGCCGGGATAGACGCGAAGCTCGATGGGACCGTTGGGTGATTCCGCGGCGTATTGCACCGGGGCGCCAAGCGGGATGATCGCGCCTGCGCGAACGTAGATCGGGATCATATCCAGCGGAGCGGGCACCGCGCGGGTTTCGCCGCCGGCCAGGCGGTCGCCGGTCCAGAAATCGTACCATGCGCCGGAGCCGGGCAGGTAAACATCGCGGTGAAGCGGCAATGGGAGATTGCGAACCACACGAAACGCCGGACGCGACATCGTGGTTTCGAACGAGAATTTTACAGGAACACCGGACTTCGCAACGAAGGGAAATTGCGGGAAATGCCAGTCGCCATCGTAAGGAGTCGAGGGAACCGCATGGCCATCGATCACCATCGTGACCGGATGGATCGCAGGATGCGGCTCGCTGATCTCAAACGCAAGGGGACCATCGCCGGCCGGAGTGTAAGTGCCCTCCACGCTCACGGCGCGCACCGGTCCGTCCTGTTTGCCCGCACCTTCATCCTTGAAGACCAGACCGTCATTCAGCTCCTCGTGGACGGTGTTGGTTCCGCTCTGCCTGATGTAAGAGGCGGTTACACTATGGGGGCTGCCATCGTGGTCGCTAAATTGGCCGGGCAGGCCGGCGTCCTCGCGGCTGCTCTGATAAACGGGGCAAATGAGCAGCGAAGGTCCGTACATGAACTCGTCCCATTGCGTCAGGGCCCGGGGATCATTTCGAAAATCCATGACCAGCGGACGCATCAAGGTGCCGGCATCCATCGTCACGCGGCTGGCCTCGGTATAGGTGTAAGGGAGAAGTCGGTAGCGCAGGGTATCGAACTTTCTGAAGATATCTTCGCCAAGCTTCCCATAATCCCACGGATAAGGCCGCGCGATGCCATGAACGCGGAAGATGGGACAGAACGCACCCCACTCGAACCAGCGGACAAACAACTCCCGGTCGGATTGCGGCGTCGGATTATACCCGCCCACGTCGGTCGTGACATACGGGAGGCCGCAAACGCAGTAGTTTTGCAACCCCTCGATCTGCCACGCGAGCGTCTTCCAATCCTGACGGATATCGCTGGTCCAACTGCACGCGCCGTTTCTCTGCTCGCCGGCCCAGGCGCTGCGCGGGAGGAGAACGACGCGCTTGTCCGAAGTAATGGAACGCTGGGCCGTATAAACCGAAGTGGTGTGCATGAGCGGAAATGCGTCCATCACCCGCGAGGCCGGCCCGGCGGCGGTATCGAACGCGGCATATTTGTCGAAAGGCATTTCCGGCTCGGCGGCATCCATCCAGAAGGCGTCCACTCCCAGCGAGTAAAGGCTCTCCATGACCTGCCGTCCATAAATCTGGCGGGCATGAGGATTAAAGGGATCGTAGAATCGCAACCCAGAGTTATTGAAGCTGGGATAGAGGCCGCCGGCCTGGTCGAGCTCTCGCGCATGTGCGGTCGCGGGGTCGAACTTGGGCCACACCACCGCCATGAAGTGGAGGTGATCCTCATCGTGCAACTGCTTGATCATCGCCGCGGGATCGGGATAGCGCACCGGGTCAAAGTGATGGGAGCCCCAGTTCTGGTCCGGATACGAGGGATGATTTGGCGCCCAGTAATAGTAATCCTGGATCAGAAGATCGATGGGGAGCTGATCTTTCCGGAAATGAGCGGCGGCGCTCAGGATTTCCGCCTGGCTGCGAAACGCATTCCTGCTGAACCAGAATCCATACGCCCACCGTGGAAAAAGAGGCGCCTGGCCGGTGAGCAGGCGATATTCGCCAATCACCGAATCGGCGCCCGGCCCGACCATGACATAATAGTCCGCCTCGTCACCCGCGCTCGATTCCCACGAAACGGAGTCAGGAGTCGTCCGCAGCTTTCCGCGGCTCGAGTTATCCCAGAAGAAGCCATAGCCGTTGCTGGAATAGAGAATCGGGATATGCATTTGCAGATAGTCGTTCTCCAATGCGATGTCTGCCTGCGGGTGGCGCAAATCTGCCCCGATGACGCCTCCCCCGTAGAGATGTTCGCCGGCATTACGGGCAAAAAGAGCCTGGATATCGAGGCCGTCGCGCGATGGGTTGGCCGCGGGCTTGAAATTCCACGCCCGCTGAGCAAGGAGAACATGGCCGCTTTTATCAAGGAATTGGACGAGGCCGGTGCGCTCATCAAGTGAGGCGCTCAATCGCGGCCCGGAAAGCGTGACTGCGCCGCCTGAACGCGAGACGGTCCACCCCGCCGAATCCGGCGAAGCAATCACGGCGAAACTGCGCTTTTGCGGGAACTGCGGGCCAGGCACGGCCTCCACACGAATCGCACCGGCGGACCACGGAGTAATGCGCAGGCTGAGATGCCCGCCAATAAGCGACACGGATTTCCGGCCGGCATCGATGATCACTTGGGGCTCGGAAGCGCGCAGAGGCGCCGACAGGAGGAGAAGCGGCATGCCAAAAGCGAGGAGGAAGCAAAAGCCGATAAAACGTTTTGTCATCCCCGCCTACTTCGCTCTACGATCTTTCGACGTCAAAGCTTTTTCCATTCACCGCTTCAAATCCCATGTTCCTCTCCTCCCGCCTCCCGCGCGCTGTTCTTGCAGCTTCCTCACTCAGCCTCTGTTTCTTCGCCGCGGCGCCATTGGCGCGCGCGAATGTCCGGATGCCCGCGATCTTTGGCGATCACATGGTGCTCCAGCAGGACATTCGTATTCCCGTATGGGGCTGGGCCGATCCCGGGGAGAAAATCACGGTCACCCTGGGCAATGAAAGCGGCCAGGCCGTCACGGGCACGGATGGCGATTGGCGGGTCGATCTGCCGGCGATCCATGCCAATAGCCAGGGACAGAAACTCACGGTCGCGGGCGCGAACACGATCAGCTTTGATGATGTCCTGGTGGGAGATGTGTGGATCGCCTCCGGCCAGTCAAACATGGAATTCGGAATCCAAAGCGATGCGGACGCCGCACAGACGATTCCCAAGGCGTCCGATCCGCAACTGCGCCTTTACGTCGTGCCGATTTCCACATCCCTGGAGCCCAAGAACGATATCGCGCCGCAGTCCGCCAATTCTCTATCCGGAAAATGGGAGGTCTGTACTCCGGCACTGCTGAACGGGCACTATGGATGGAACGGCTTCTCCGCCGTTGGTTATTACTTTGCCAGGCAGATCCGCGAGAATCGCGGCTATCCAATCGGCATGATCGCCACCTACAAGGGGGGCACTCCGGCGCAGGCGTGGACCAGCATCCCCGCACTGGAGAAGAAGCCGGTGCTTGATGATTACGTGGAGGCCCACCAGGCGCTGGTGAAGGACTTTGCGCAGGCCGAGGCGGCCTACCCCGCGAAGTTGGACACCTACCGCAAGGTGATCGCCGATTGGAACAAGACGGTGCTCCCATCGTACCAGGCCGCGATGACACAGTGGAAAACCGCGGCGGACCAGGCTCAAGCCGCGGGCCAGCCCACACCGCCGCCGCCTGAGCCCTCCCGGCGTCGCCCACCGTCCCCCACCGCGCCGGATGGCGGCACCAATCCTCCCGGCAATCTCTTTAACGCGATGGTATCGCCGCTCATCCCGTACGGCATTAAAGGCGTCATCTGGTACCAGGGGGAAAGCAACGCCGACGACCTCAACCAGGCGGAACTCTACGCGACTCTCTTTCCGACGATGATCCAGGATTGGCGGACGCGCTGGGGCGAGGGCGATTTCCCGTTTCTCTACGTCCAGCTCGCCGGTTTCAAATCCGGCGGCGCGACCTGTGTCTGGCCATGGCTGCGCGAGAGCCAGCAGGATACCCTCTCCCTGCCGGCCACCGGCATGGCTACGGCGGTCGATATCGGCAACCCGACCGATATTCACCCCAAGGACAAGCTGGATGTCGGCCTGCGCCTGGCACTCGTGGCTCGCAGGGTCGCCTATGGGGAGAACGTCGTAGCCAGCGGCCCCGCACGGACTTTGTCCGCCGTTCTGGGAAATAAGATCCGGATCCAATTTGACCAGCAAGTGATGCTGGGCCAGCCGCCATGGACGCCGCCCGGCGTTACGCCTCCTTCCACCGCGGCGCCCACGGACTTCCTGATCGCGGGCGCGGATGAGAAATTTTTGCCCGCCCAGGCGAAGCTCGATCATGATTCGGTCACCGTTTGGAACGATACAATTTCCCAGCCAGTCGCCGTGCGCTATGACTGGTCGAACAGCCCGGACGGCAATCTCTACGATACCCATGGATTGCCCGCTCTCCCCTTCCGGACCGATCACTGGGAGCCGGGACCGATCGAGAATCTGGCGGTAATTCCGCAGCCACAATCCGGTGCCGGCTGGGTGCAAAAATTCCGGGAAAACGTCGCACGCGTGAAGGGCGCCCGCGTGGACCTGATTTTCGACGGCGATTCGATCACCGATTGGTTCCAGACGACCGGCAAACCGGTGTGGCAGCAATTCTACGCGGGGCGTCACGCCACGGATTTTGCGATCGCTGGCGACCGCACCGATCACCTCCTATGGCGTCTGGATCACGGGCAGGTGGATGGGCTTGACCCTAAGCTGGTGGTGCTGCTGATCGGCACCAATAACACGATCCGCGACAGCTCCGGGCAGATCGCCACCGGCGTGCAAGCCTGCGTGAATGAATATCTGAAACGATGCCCTCACGCCCGCATTCTGCTGCTGGCGCTTTTCCCCAGGCGGACACCGGCGGATCTTCTCCGGCTCAAGGTGGACGCGGTGAACGCGAAGCTGGCCGCCACCCATTTTGATGACCGCGTGACTTATCTCGATATCGGCAAAATCTTTCTGAAGGGCCAAGAGAAAATCAATCTGAGCCTCGTGCCGGGCCGGCTGCATCCGAACCTCGCGGGCTACCAGGCATGGGCGGAGGCCATGGAGCCGGCGATCTCGCGGCTGCTCCCGGCAGACGCCGCGCACTGAATCCTGACAATTGCACGCCGCGGGGCAGCCTCAGTGTTTACCGCCGCGGGTATCCTCGTCCGGAATGTGAATGGTCAGTTCCTTGGATGCGGCAAATGAATCGCTCCAGACAATGAGATTCAAGTCCTGCCCGGGAATTACATTTCCCTCGAGCTTCAGGTGAATGACCAGGGAGGCGCTGCCGCCGGGGCGGGCAGGCGCGGCCTTGTAATCGAACACCGTGCAGGGACAGGAGAAATTGAGCCCGGCGACGGCGACCGGCTTCGATCCGTTGTTCGTAAAAGTAAAGCGCGCCTGATAACCGTTGTGCTCGGGCGTGGCTGCGACGAGATCGTTCTTCCAAAGCCAATCCGCGCGCGCGGAAGCGAGAAAAAGAAATGAAACCAGGAGAAAAAAAGTGTGTTTCATAGGGGACGCCTTAGATTAAACGTTTAGATCGTGGTGCTTTCAAGCCTGGCTTCCCTTCCGATATTCCCCGTCTCATGAGTCTCAAATCGTTCGCCATCCCCTTCTGTCTCTCTCTCCTCGCTTTCTCCCCCCTCTCCCGGGCTCAGCAAACGCCCAGATATCTCGATCCCTCGCTCCCCGTCGAGCAGCGCATCGACGATCTGCTCCCCCGGATGACTCTCGAGGAGAAAATCAGCCAGATTTCCGACGACTGGGGCTCCCGCGGCATTCCGCGCCTGCATATTCCCGCGCTGCTCAAGACTGAGGGACTGCATGGCCAGTCTTATTCCACAGGCGCCACCATTTTTCCACAGGCTATTTGCACAGCCGCCACATTCGATCCCGATTTTGCCACCCAGATCGGGCACGAGACGGCTGTCGAGGCGAAAGCCGATCACATCCACTCCTCATGGTCGCCCGTGCTGGACGTGGCGCGCGACGTGCGCTGGGGCCGAGTCGAGGAGACTTACGGCGAATCGCCTTACCTGGTCAGCCGCATGGGTGTCGCGTGGATCGAGGCTTTCCAGGCCCTCGACATGATCGCGGTGCCAAAGCACTTTGCGGGACACGGCCAGCCGGAAGGGGGACGCGACAGCAATGACATCGGCCTTTC
This sequence comes from Chthoniobacteraceae bacterium, assembly GCA_036266845.1. Taxonomy (GTDB): domain Bacteria; phylum Verrucomicrobiota; class Verrucomicrobiia; order Chthoniobacterales; family Chthoniobacteraceae; genus DATAXI01. The sequence continues at coordinate 7,486 of DATAXI010000082.1, forward strand.
CGAGCGGACGATGCGGGAGATTCACCTGCCCTCCTTCCGCGCTGCGGTGGAAGAAGCGCACGCCGGCGGCATCATGGCCGCGTATAGCACCTGGGAAGGCGTCCCGGATAATGCATCCGTGGAATTGCTCCAGCGCATCCTGCGCCAGGAGTGGGGCTTCCAGGGCTATGTTGTGTCCGATTGCGGGGCTCCGGAGCAATTCATCCACAAGCACGGTATCGCCAGCACGGAGGCGCAGGCCGCGGCGCTCGCGGTAATCGCCGGCGTCGATATGGAGTGCGGCTCCGTTTACAAGCATGGATTGGCCGAAGCGCTGGATGAGGGCCTGGTGACGCAGGAGCAAGTGGACGCTGTGGTGCGGCCGATCCTGCGGGCGAAGTTTGACCTTGGCCTCTTCGAGCATCCCGAAACCGAGCAGGTCAATTTCAAGTGGATTCCCGCCTACGATTCGCCCGCCGCGCGGGCGCTGGCGCGCGAAGACGCGGTGGATGGCGCGGTGCTGCTCCGCAACGAGAACAATCTATTGCCGCTGAGCCGCTCCGCGAAAACGATTGCCGTCATCGGTCCGGACTCCAATCTGGCGCAAACAGGCGATTATTCTCCGAAACCGCGTCCCGGCCAGCTCATCACCGTGCTGGACGGCATCAAATCCCACGCCGGCCCGGGGACGCGCATCGTCTATGCGCCGGGCCTTAGTTCGCCTGTGGATACCGGCACCGGCGGCTTTGCGGCGGCAATCGAGGCGGCGAAGGGAGCGGATGTCGCGGTCGTGGTGGTGGGCGACAATACGCGCGAGGGCGCCCGCGGCACCAGCGGTGAGAATAACGATTCCGGCACGCTTGACTTTCCCGGCGCGCAGCGGGAATTGATCCGCGCGATTCAGGAGACAGGGACGCCGGTCGTGCTGGTACTGGTCAACGGCCATCCTTTCACGCTGGCCTGGGAGGCGGAGAATATCCCCGCGATCCTTGTTACATGGTATCCCGGTGAGGAAGGCGGCGACGCCACGGCGGATTTGCTCTTCGGCGATCGCAACCCCTCCGGCCGGCTCCCGGTGACCTGGCCGCTCAGTGTCGGCCAGTTGCCGTTGCACTACGATTATCATCCCTCGGGCCGCAAGTACGATTACTTCGACCTGCCTTTCCGCCCACTGTATCGTTTCGGCTACGGATTGAGTTACACCACCTTCAAGTATTCCAATCTCCAGATCACGCCAAAGGCGGACGATCCCGGCTACGTGACAGTCACCGCGGATATCCAGAATACCGGCAACCGGGATGGCGACGAAGTCGCGCAGCTTTATTATACCGATGTCGTGGCCTCCGTAAGCACGCCGGTGGTGGAACTGGGCGGCGTCCAGCGCGTCTCGCTAAAGCGGGGGGAAACCAAGCGCGTCTCCTTCCAACTCACGCCGTACCAACTCTCGCTGCTCGATGCCAACATGGTCCGGCGCGTCGAACCGGGGGTTTTCCGCATCCACGTGGGCGGCGTCTGCCCGGACGTGCCCAAGGGGGTCAACGATGATCGCAAGAAGAAGATCGGCTTTTACAATCCAGCCGAGGGCATCTCCGGCGAATTCGACGAGCCGAAGGCATACGCCGCGGAATTCACCTATGCGTTCAACGCTCCGGCGCAGGCCAAGGGAGGCGAGGCATTTCCCGCGACGCTCACCGTCACGAACAAGGGAAACCTGACCGATATCACCGTGCCGAAACTCTATGCGGGGAGGCCGGTGGACTCCTGGGGTTTTGAATTGAAACCGGGAGAAAGCAAAAGCCACGTCTTTCATCCCGCGATGTATCAAACGGGAGAATTGGCGATGGTCGCAAAGGATCAGATGGTCAGCCGCTACATCGCGGTGCAGCAGGCGCCCGCGCGGCTGGACCTGACCAACGTCCGCACAAAAATCGACGATGACGACGTCATCCACATTACCGGGCGGGCGAGGAATGCGGGGGGCGCACCTTACGCGGGCGGGATCCCGCTGGTTGTCGATGGCCGCCTGGCGCAGGGTACGCAGACCGTCAATCTCCGCCCGGGCGAAACGGTCCCCTTCGCGCTGGCATTTCCTTTCAAGTCCACCGGCATGCACACCGTGCAGGTTGCCGATCTGCCGGCCCAGCAAATCGTGGCGCCGGGCGGGCTCGCATTCGGTCTTACGAATCCGCTGGTGTATTTGAAGTGCGACGAAGGCCAGGGCTCCACGGTGCGCAATGAGATCACCGGTACCGGCATGGCGATCCATGGCTCACCCGCGTGGGTGCCGGGGCACGAAGGGACAGCGCTCCACCTTACCAGTCCGGACATGGATATCGATGCGGGCAATATCGATCTCTACCGCAAGGCGTTTACGCTCTCCGCGTGGGTCAAGATCGACGCGCTTGGCAACGACGGCGATCTCGCGCTCTTCGGCGGCAAGGCGCCCATGGGCGCGGACCAGGATAATACCGGGACACAACTTCACGCCGGCTTGCAGCATGGGAAACCATACCTGGGCTTCATGGGCCGCGATATCGGCGGCGGCTCCGCGGTGCCGCTGGGCCAGTGGGCGAACGTGGCTTTTACCTATGACCCGGTGGCGTTGAAAGGCTCTCTTTACGTGGATGGGAAGCTGGTGAAAACGGCGGCGCAAAAGCCATACACCGGTCCGCTGGAAACCATCGGCCAATGCCCATTCCTCCAGCACGGCAGTTTCGCGCTGGATGACGTGGCGGTCATCCAGAGTTGCCTGACGCCCGCGATGGTGGATGCGCTCGCCTCGGGCGGCATGGAAAGCCTCCTTACCGGCGACTACAAGTCTGAATGGCGTCCGTTGAGTGGGACGCCTTCGCGGATGGAAGCCTCGGCGGATCTGCCGCCCGGCAGCCGCGCGAGCATCCTTGTACAAGTCGGCGGGCAGAATGGAAAATCTCCCGTCGAACAGGAAATTCCGCTGGAGACCGGAGATCGCGTTTATCCCTTCTCCATGCCGAAGCCGGGCTCGGAGGTGCGCATTGAGATCAAGATGACCGCCGGAAACTGGAAGGCAATGCCTGTCATTCACAGCGTGGAAATCGCGGGCGTCCCGGGAAGCGTCCGCTGGTTCTCGCCCAAGGATTGGGCGCAGGGCACGACCTCGCCCGCCCTGACGATTGATTACGGCCAGCCCTGATTCTCCCCCAAAATTCATTTCTGTGAAATCACTCCATCTCCTTGCGCTCGCGTTGGCGGGCGTTTCCCTCTCCCTTCACGCCCAGACGGACGCACTGCCCACCGGCACAGGACCGGCGCAGGCCACCATGCTGGATGACCAATGGCGGCTCTGGCTGGATACCGGCGCGGCGTGGAAAGACGATACCGTTTACCTCCCCGGGGATATCGACCTGGCGAAGCTGCCGGTAAATGCGCCCACAGGCGGCTGGGATGCGCTGGCTCCCACAGCCGGCATTCCGGTGACGCTGCCCGGGACGGTGGAAGAGCATTACTGGGGAAAACCCCCGCTGCCCACGGCGAATCCGAAAAAGCCGGAAGATGTAGTCCGGCTCGGCAGCCCGTATATCGGCGTCTCCTGGTGGTATCGCGCCTTCACGCCGCCGGCGCTTCATCCCGGCGAGCATCTTGTCTTCTCCTTCCCCGGCGCGCGGCTGCGCGCGGAGGTCTATGTGAATGGCAAACTGGTGGGATACAATCTCGTATCGGAGATTCCCTTCACGGCGGATGCGACGGCGGCGCTGCTCCCCGGGCGCGAGAATCAACTGGCTGTGCGCATCACGAATCCCGGCGGCGGATTCGGCTGGGGCGATTTCGACCTGATCCACTGGGGCGCCGTCTCGTTTCCAAACAGCCATGGCTTCGGCGGGATCGATGGCGGTGTCACCATGGCCGTGCAATCGCCGGTCGCGGTGGATGATCTTTACGTCGCGAATCATCCCGACCCGCACACGGTCACCTTAAACGCCGAGGTTGCTTCCACCGGCGCGGCTTACAAGGGGACGGTGGCGCTCTCCATCTCGCGCGATGGAGTGGAGGTCTGGCATGGCTCCGCACCCATCGCCGTACCCGCCGGCGGCCACGCCACCGCATCGCTGGATGCGACGTTGCCGAACGCGGATCTGTGGGACATCAACCACCCCTCGCTCTACCGCGCGGCGGCAGCCGTGCCGGGGCTCGCACATTCCACGCACCTTACGGATTTCGGGTTCCGCTGGTTCGATGCCGTGGGGCTGGGACAAAACCCGAGGCTTGTGCTCAATGGCCGCCGCATCTTTGTCAGTTCCGCGATCTCCTGGGGCTACTGGGCGCCCAACGGAATGTTTCCGGACAAGGCGGCCGCGCAGCGCGAGGTGGATGCCGTGCGCGGGCTGGGAATGAATTGCGTGCAGACGCACCGCCATTTTCCCAAAGCCGCGGTCCTGACCGGTTTCGACCACGCCGGGCTGTTGCGCTACTGCGAGCCGGGCGGAGGCTCCGCGGTTTGGGACGAGCAGGGCGGCCAAAAGATCAATACCGGCCCCATTGATCCCTCCGGCGCGGGCGGCGAGCCGGCAAACTTCGCGAACCGTTACGAGCTGGTGAAGATTCTGGCGATGGTGAAGGCGTACCGCTCGCATCCCTCGGTCATCCTCTGGTCCATGAATAACGAAACGGGGGTGAGTATTCACAATCCGAAAACCTTTTATGCGATGCACCGGATGCATGAGATGGACCCGTCGCGCATCGCGATCCTGAAGTCCGGTTTCGGTCCCAACGGGGAAATCATGGGCCGGCCTTATGACCAGACGCTCGACTACGGCGACGAGCATAGCGGCCACGACTCCTTCTGGCACGATAATCACAACGAGGATGACACGGGTGTTTACCAGGACATCCTTTACCAGGATCCAACCCACTACAAAACCTACAGTGTGGATACCGCCGGCATCTCGATGTGGGGCGAACTCGGCACCGCCAATTCTCCCGATGACGATGCCGCGACGGTGCGGTGGTATCAGGAGCATCATGCCGTCGGGTACGACCTGGAGGCCGCAAAGACGCGGCTGGCGGCGTACAATCAATTCCTCGACAAGTTCCATTTCCGCTCCGCATTCCCGACCGTGGAGTCGTTGTTCCTGGCCGTCGGGGCGCGTCATTATTTCGCCGCATCGCATATCGTCGAGAATGCGCGCATGTCCGACGCGAACGATTACATCGCGCTGACCGGATGGGAATCGACCACGATCGACAATAACTCCGGGCTCGTGGATGCGCTGCGGCATTACAAGAGCGATCCCGCTCCGTTGCGCCGGGCAAACGCGCCGGAGTTGATCGCGCTGCACGCGCGCCATTACGTCATTGAGACCGGCGACTCCGCGGTGGTCGATGCGTTAGGCATCGATGAGACCGGACGGCATGGACCATTCACGCTGCACTTCACGGCATCGATGGATGCGACGAAAAACACGCCGTTCTTCCAGGCCACTTATCCCGTCAGCCTCGCGGGCGGCGAAACATTCGGCCAATTGCTGAAAGAAGCGATTACCTTCGCGCCCCCGGCCGCCGGCCCCATTACCATGACGGCGTGGCTGACCTCGCCCGGCAGCGACCAGCCGATTCTCACGCGCACGGAGCCGCTGCTGGCGGTTACGCCAGTGCCCGCGCCGTTGCGGGGCGCGGTTGCCTGCACGGATTTCGATGGAACCCTGGCTCCGGCATTGCAGCAGCAGCTTGGCATCAATGCGACTCCGCTTGCCTCCGCCCCCGCGGATGTGCCGGTCATCATCGTGAGCAGCGCCGGAACGCCGCGCTATAGCTGGCCGGCGGCGCCAATGCTGCATGCCGACCATGCCACGAACACCGCCGAGCCGGGCCTTTACAAGGAACAATATGTCGGGACCAAGGGGGACGTCGCCCGCTTCGACGGCTTCGCGCACGGCCCACTGAATGTGGAGCTTTTCTTCGCGGAGCCGAAATATAACAAACCGGGACAGCGCCTCTTCGACATAGCGCTGAATGGACAGACGGTCCTGCAAAATTTTGACATCGTCGCCGCCTCGGGCGGCAAAGCGCGGGCCCTGGTCAAGAGCTTCACCGTGCAAAGCCCGGATGGAACGCTGGACCTCTCCGTTCCCAACGTCGAAAAAGACGAGCCGGTGATTGCCGCCATCCGGATCACCGACAGCCGCGGCCATCAACGGCGCTGCGCCTTCCGCCGCGACAATTATCATGATGCGTCAAATGCGGAATGGCACACCATTCGCGATTACCTCACCGGCTTCGACTGGAACGGGACGCTGCCCGCCATCCTGGACCGCGTGAGAAAAGGCGCGCGGCTGGTGCTGCTAAGCATGGACGCCAAGGACGCCGGCGAGGCTGCGACCGTGCTCGCACGCGAGCACCTGCTCACTTATGACGGGGACGCCGGCTATGACGATACGCCATGGATCGGCCATTGGTACTTCTGCCGGAAGCATTGGCTCCTTGAAGGTCTGCCGAGCAATTGCGTTCTGGACTGGCAATACCAGGCCGCCGCGCCCGGCGATGCGCTCAAGATCGACGCCCCCGGCATCGACCCGGTGATCGGTTACGGAAAGAATCCCGGGCCGGGACTGGGGCTTGCCGCCGCGGTCATTCCGTGCGGCCAGGGCCAGATCGTGTTGCTCGCCATCAATGGCCTTAACCCGGCATTCGTGAATAACGACCCGACAGGCTTCCTGCCGGTCGTTGCCCGCCGCATCGTTTACAACGCGCTTCACCGCTGACGGCTCGGGGTGACAACGCAAAGCTGCCGGAGGAATGATCGTGAGAACCGGTCACCCGTGGCTACGGCAGGCGCGCCCGTACAATATCGCCTTTTGCCACCAGAATGGTTGCGCCGTTGCGAATCAATTCCGTCCTGCCCGGCGAGACTTTCACGTCATAGATTTTCCCGAGAATCGGCACGCGCGTGAGCGTTACGTTTCGCGTGTGGGCGCCGTTGAGGACCACCTGGCCGCTATCGTCCACATCCACGATGCTTTCAAGCCCGATCAGATCAAGCAGCGCGCCCCAGGTATAATGAGGATCGCGAGCCTGGGCGCCAGTGGTGCTGAGGTAATTCTCGCCACACACCCCTTTCTCCTCCCAGTTGGTCATGAAAAGACGGACGCTCCGGTCCGCGAACTCGGCCATCTGCGCGGCCGTGCCGTAGCGCTTGATGCCCTGCCAGACCAGGTAGTTGACCGGCCCCCAGACATCGCCGCGCCAATATTCCTGCTGATGATAATCGGGATCGTCGTAAGCGAGCGTCGGCAGCAGATACGGTCCCCAGAATTTCTTTGGATCGGTGAGGAGACGCATCGCTTCATTTCCACGTTCCGAGTCCGCGGCGCCGGCGAGCAGCGGGTAGAAGTTCATTGGCGTCAGGCGCGTCAGGAATTCTCCGCGCGATGCGTCCGGGCCGGCATCGCTCCAGAAACGGCTGCAATAAATGCCGAGCGCACTGTTCCAAAGGCGGTCGTTGATCTCCCGGTTCATCGTCTCATGATCGGCGCGGAAGCGCGCGGCATCCTGTGGATGACCCAGGAAATCGGCAATCAGCGCGAGGTATTGCGCATCCATGGACCAAAGCGAACAGAGATCGACCGCGTAGGCATTCATCGTGTCGCCGTGCATCGCCGCGCCGGCAAAGTGGAGATTGTCGTCCCACCCGGTTTCATACTGCGCCGCCTGGAAATTTCCGGTGGCCGAGCCCCATTCCAGAAGGCCGTCGCCCTTGCCATTCCGGCTTTTGGGCCACCAATCGTGCCAGCGGACAAGCGCGGGATAAATCTCCGCCAGAAAAGCGCGGTCATCCGGAAAACGCTGATGGATTTTCCACGCGCACAACGATGCAACCGGCGGCTGCGACCGGTCCACACTGTTGGCGGGCGCGTGATCGTTCCAGTGCCCGAAGTTTGGCACCAGCCCGTCCGGCGATTGGCAGGAGAGAATGGCGCGGAAGGTATCGCGAGCGCCAGCCAGGTCATTGAGCGCCGCGAGGTCTGCCGTGAAAAAGCTGTCCCAGCAGAAATAAGGGCTGCCGTTGGGGGAATGCGCCCACCGGCGGCTGACGGAATGGGCGAGCCGGTGATTATCCGAGGCGTAGAGCCGGCTGTTGTTCATGTTGTCCTCAATCGCACCGAGAAAATCGCCCCAATCGCCCGCGGCCACCGGACGCGACGCTTCATAGCTTTGCTTCGCACTGTTGAGGATGCCGTCGATTACGCCGAAGCCGGGAAGCGCCTTTAACCCCGCAACGAAACGGACGGGAGAACCGGGTTGAACCGCCACCGTGACTCCGGAACCCGAAACCGCCACCGGAGCCGGCGATAGCCTGAGCGACCAATTGATTTTTCCGGAGGCGGCGTCGGCGATTCCATCAACGCCGCCCGGAGCCGGCGCGAAACGGGATACCCAGCCCGGCCAGCCGCTGGAAAGGGAGAGGTTGAGAGAAACAGCCTTGTCGGTTGAGATTACTCCGACGGCGTCGTCCCCCACCCTGCCCCAATCGAACTCAACAACTGCTCCGCCGTGCCTGAAACGGCAGGCGTGATAGCGATCGTCCGGCGCGGCGGTCCCGGCCATGTACGGGCCGCCGGTATCCATGACAAAGGCGGCGCTGTCATCGATGATCCACGCAATGCCGCAGGGCGCGCCGCGAAGAAAATTACCGACTTGAACGGGCACCTGCGAGCGGAGCGTGCCGGCAAGCGCAAGGCAGGCACAGGCGACGCACGCTATTCTCATATCGGCGCGGGCTCGACTGAGGGGGCGCCGTCTGCCGACTCCGGCACGGCATCCGCCTCGGCCGGCGGCAGCGCCTTCCACCAAAAGAAATAGAGGCCTACGCAGCCAATGAGGAAAAGCGGCAGCGTGCAGAGCGCCGCCGTATAGGACTTGATCACCAGTTCCATCGGCAGCAGGAACATTGTGACCTGCCACAGCAATGCAAAGGGCACGGAAATGATATCGTTGCGGTGCTCGCGCTCCACCGCGATGCGCTCCTCGCCCTGGAATTCATCACGCAGCGGCCCCCACAGGCCGAATGGGCGCGTGGTGCGGTAGAAAAACCGCAGGCGATCCATCGGCGTCGGACGCGTGACGAGCGAGCCCACAATCGTGCCGGCAAAGGAGAGCGCCGACATGACGGTGAATTGCTCCCACTCCGGCATTTGCGGAATGAAGATGCGCTGGAGAATGGCCCCGGCAAATCCCAGGAAAGTTCCGCCAAACATTCCCCACGCATTGCACCGCCACCAATACAGCCGCAGCATCCCGGGCGCCAATCCGCCCGCGCCCAGCCCCATGATGATCCACCCCCAGAGATCGTTGATGCTTTTCGCCGTGACGCCAAAGTAAAACGCCAGCGCGATGATCACGATCGTGGAAACGTAAGAAGCGGTGATCAGCTCGCGCGTCCGCGCCTCGGGCCGCAGGAAATTCTGGTAAATGTCCTTCACCATGTATGCGCTTGCGGCGTTCACCATGCCGTTCTTGCAGGACATCATCGCCGCAAACATTGCGACCACCAGAATGCCCTTGAAGCCGACCGGCATATCGTCCAGCAGGACCGCGGGCAGGATCTGCTCCGGATTGATCCTCCCGTTGTAGCCGACCAGCGGGAGCTTGCCGGTCCAGCCAGGCCCCAGGATTGTTTTCAGCTTTGCAATCAGCTCCGGGGGATAATGCGACGGGGCGTGTACGATGTCCGATGTCAGATCGTTCCAAAAGGCTTCCCTGGTATCCGGATAGCGCTGGTGGACCAGCGCCGCTGCCTGTTTCGAGACGTTCTCATTCGGGAAAGCGCCGTGGACGAGATAAATCCCCATGATCGCGAACCCGATCATCAGCGGCCAGCGGAATGCCACCATGATGCCCTGCAGCATCGATTGCAGGCCGCAGTCGCGATCACTCTTTGCCCCGAAGTAGCGCGGCTCCGCTCCGGTGCCCATGCCGGCAAGGACATTGCGCAACAGGTAAAAGCTGGCGATCATGATCAGCGGCTCATAGGCCTCGTAACCGGGCGGCATCGGCGTGTGCCACGCGGGATAGGAGTGTATCCAGTCTCCATTGCCGGTAACCAGTTTCGCCGTCGCGCCAAGACTGGCGGCGCTCGGCACCAAATGCCACGCCATGATCGAGACGATAACGCAGGAACACATGACGATGACACCCTGGATCAGGTCCGTCAGCACGACTCCGTAGAAGCCGGAACTCACCGTGTAAAGGGTCGTCAACGTCAGCAACGCCAGCGTGGTTTCCATTGGCGGATAGGGAAAAAACATTCCCAGGAAGAGACTGGTCCCGCGGATCAGGTAAGCCAGCAGCATGATGGTGCTGATCACCGCCACGACCGCGGAAAGCAGCCGCACCCCTTCCGCGGCGCGCCCTTCGCCAAACCGGTAGGTCATCCACTCCGCGCCGGTCATGCACTTCGAACGGCGATGCCACTTGCCGGTGTAGGAGAGGAGGAACGCGAGGATCAACACCGCACCGCCGCGAAATTCCACAAACAGCCCGCGCGGTCCCATCATGTAAAGAAACGAGGTGATGATCATCGTTCCCGTGAGGTCGAACCAATTGGCCATGCCAGCAACGCCGAGCAGCCACCACGGCAGCGAGTGCCCGCCCAGGAAGTAATTCTCCAGGCTGGCCCCCGCCTTGCGGGTCATCATGAGGCCCATGAGGACGCTGAGTCCCAGATAGCCAAGAATGATCGCGTAATCGATCGGGCTGAGCGCGTTCATGAGTTGCCTGGGGGTAATGCGGAATTCAAACTGAGGCCGCCCGGGACAGAGACGTCGCATTTCCGGCGGATATCCGCCGAGGAAGCTCCAATCTGAAGCTCGTAGCTGCCGGGATCCACCACATATTTCTTATCCGCGATACTCCAATAACGAAAGCGCTCCGCCGGAATCTGGAAGTGCACCGGCACGGTGGCGCCCTTGGCGATGTGAACCCGCTGGAATGCGACAAGGCTGCGAATCGCCTGCGGCACCGGCGAATCCTTATGCCGCATATAGACCTGCACGACCTCGTCGCCATCCATGCCGCCGGCGTTGGTGACCGGCACCGTCAGGTCCACGTTTCCGGTCACGCTGGCCGGCTGGAGCACAGGCGCACCGTAGTCGAAACGTGTGTAAGTCAATCCATAGCCGAACGGGAAAAGCGGCGTTCCCTTGAAATAGCGATAGGTCCGGTTGGCCATGCGGTAATCGCTCAGCCCCGGCAGATCCGCCGTGCTCTGATAAAAGGTCACCGGCAAACGCCCGGCTGGATTGTAATTGCCGAAGAGGACATCCGCGACCGCGACGCCCCCCTGCCCGCCCGGATACCAGGCCTGGAGGATTGCCGCCAGATTCTTCACCTCCCATGGCATCGCTATGGCGCTGCCGGAGCAATTGACAAAGATCACCGGCTTGCCCGTGGCTTGCAGCGCGCGCAGCATTTTATCCTGAATGTCCGGCAACTCGATGCTCGTACGGTCGCCGTGATTGAAGCCGGGCGCGACGAAACTCGATTCCTCCCCTTCATACATCGTGTTGAGGCCGCCCACATAGATGATCGCATCCGCGGCCTTCGCAGTTGCCACCGCTTTTTGAAATTCCGGCGTGTCCTCGGTCGGCGCCGGTCCGCGATTTGGACCCAGCGGACATCCCTTCACGAAGTCCACGGTCACCGCGACCCCGGCCGCGTCGCGGATGCCTTTGAGAATATTGACCGGGTTGGTCTCGGAGCCGGCGTAATTCGCGTAAAGCATTCCGTTGTCATTCGCATTGGCGCCGATAACGGCGATCCGCTTCAGCTTGCTCTTGTCCAGCGGAAGAACTCCACGGTTGATCAGCAGGACCATTGATTCCCGGGCCACCTGGAGGGAAACAGCGAGATGCGCCGGACTCTCCACATCGCTCATCGGGATATTCGAAAACGGCACGCGATTCTGCGGATCGAACAGGCCCAGCCGGAACCGGATCGCCAGCACGCGATGCAAAGCGCGATCAATATCCGCCTCCGCGCACAGGCCCTCCGCGACTGAATGTGTCAGCCGCATGTAAGCACCGCCGCAATTCAGATCCAGGCCGGCCTTGATCGCCAGCGCATCGCCGTGCGCCGTGTCCGTCGCATAATGGTGATTGCCAACAATATTGCCGACCGCGCCACAGTCTGAAACCACATGACCGGTAAAGCCCCAGGTATTGCGAAGCAGATCGGTCAGCAGCCAGGGATTGCACGCGCACGGCACGCCGTAAATCGCATTGTAAGCCGCCATCACCGCGCCCACATGGCCTTCCCTCACACAGGCCTCGAATTGCGGGAGATAGGTTTCATACAAATCGCGCGTCGCGGGATCGACATCAAAGCCGCCCCGCCCGGGCTCCGGCCCGTCGTGCACGGCAAAGTGCTTCGCGCAGGCCATTGCCTCCAGATACTTTCCGCTGGTCTGCTGGATGCCCGTAATGAAAGCGACGCCCATGCGGGAGGTGAGCCACGGATCTTCTCCGTAAGTCTCCTGGCCGCGGCCCCAGCGGGGATCGCGGAAGATGTTCACATTCGGCGCCCAGAAGTTGAGTCCACGATTATCCCGCCCTCCCTCGCCGTCGCGGATGGCCTGGTAATATTTCGCACGCGCTTCGTCCGCGATCACTTTTCCCTCCTCATGGATCAGCCCGTTGTCCCAGGTCGCCGCCATGCCGATCGCCTGCGGGAATACCGTGGCGTGACCGTTCCGCGCCACGCCGTGCAGGCACTCGCTCCAGTAATTGTAGGCGGGCACTTTCAGCCGGGGTATCGCCACCGCCACATTCACCAATTGGCTCACTTTCTCCGCAAGCGACATGCGGCGGATCAGGTCGTCGATGCGGGCATCCATCGGCTTGTCCGGGTCCAGGTAAATGGCCGGCTCCTTCACATCGGGCACCGCGGTGGCGGCGGCATCCGCGGCGCTCATTAAATCCGCCGCCTTCACGCAGGCGACAGTTTCTCCCTGCTCATCGAGAATGGAAATGGCGTTGAACTTCGCGTCGCCTTTGATGCTGGTAAACGTGATCGTCAACGGGCCGCCGATGGAATCATCCTGGTGCTTTACCTTGCCCTCCACCGCGAGCGCCGTCGCGAAGCCGGCCTTCGCGAAGATATCAAGACGGGGCGCGATCACGGTATCGCCGCTCGTAATCTTCATCACGCGCTGGCCGGCGCCTTTGTGATAGACCTCCGCTTCGTCGATCCGCACGGTGTAAGTGCCGGCGGCCAGCCCGTCGATTTTCGCGCTGAAGTTCGATCCGAATACCTCCTGCTGATAAGTGCCGTCATGCGGATCGCCACTTACCTCCACGGAAACGGGAGTGCGGTAATGCTCAAACGAGCCGATGACCTCGATGCTCTTGCCGCAGGGGGAAGGAGCCGTTTCATCCGACGTGGCAGGGGCCGCCGCCATGGAGGTTGCGGCCATCACGAGAAACAGAAGTACCGCGGATTTTTTCATAACACGGCAACGGAATTGATTTTTGATTCGGGGGGAGGAAGGCAACATGGGGAGGCGCCGGGGGGAATCCAGAGGAAAATAGCGGGGCAGCAAGAAATATCAAGCCTGTGATGAAACGTTTTCGCGTCCGGTTACGGCTTTTCCAGCGCCGATACCAGTTCCGTCAAAAACTCCGGCTGGTTGCACGTCAGTTGCCCCTTGAACGCCCACGCGCCTCCGCCCTGGATCACCTTGATCAGGAAATGGTTCCAGCCGCGTTGCAGCTTCAGCGAGTTCACTTTTGCCTCCCCTCCATCAATGGGACCGCTGCGGATTTTATTGATTACCTGTTCGCCATTTACCCATACCTGCACCGCATCGTCCGCGGCAACGTCCATGCCCACCACGGGAGCGTTCGGCTCGAGCAGCAGATTATCGATTTGGCGCGGGCTCATTACCCAAAAGCTAAGATAGGCTATCGCGTTATCCCTGGGGCCGGAGAATTTCATTTTGTGGAAATCGAACAATCCACTCTCGCTGTACTCGAGCTGCCAGGGATGTCCATCGACAGTGGCATTGGTGCGTATCGCATCGCCCTTGGACGGATCCACGATATTTGCCTGGGCGCCAGCCTCGATGGAGGCCACCGGAAAGCTCGCGCAACGCAGCACGCGGACGATGCTGCCGGTCTTGAGCAATGGAGCGCCGGTATCCGTGCCCGTGCCGAGTGTGAGGCCCAGGTTTGCCAGGATCGTGCGTACCGCATCCTCCTCCTTCGAGAGGCGGGGAGCGGCGGGCAGCGTGGTCACATAAAGCTTTCCTCCGTTCACGTTCCCGGCAATGAGTACCGCCCCGGCGGGCTTCGCCTCGCGCTCGGAGCGGAGTATCATCGCCGTCTTCGCCCACTCGGGCTGACCGTTCCACTTCAACCAATCGGTATCGCAATCCTTGAGCAGCACGGCGCTCTGGCTGGCCAGCGGGCCGGCGAGGCCCTCGGTGGTGATGATGGGTGGCCGGAGTTCGGAGAAGTAGAGTTTCGCCGCAGTCAATCCGGCGGTCACCGCGTCGGGCTCGCCCGGCAGCAGCGAGGAGGCGGAGCGTTCCGTCACTTCAAGCGGAGCCGGCAGCAGGGCATTGAGCGCATTCAGCGTTCCGGGCGCCGCGCCCCATACAAAGACCGCGCCTCTTGCGGCGTACACCTTTTCCATGAGTGGACGCGCGATGCTTGCGGGCGGCGGATTCGTGCCGTCTATGATGAGCAGTTGCGGGACGGATGCGGTTTCCAGCTTTGAAACCGGGACGCCCACCTGGATCAACTGATCCGCCAGGACGCTCCGCGGGCCGGCCAGAATATGGAGTGAAGTGACACGGGGCAGCGGCGGCAACTGGGGCCGCGGGGGCACCGGCTTTGGATAAGGGCAAGGCACCGGCGGCTCCGCAGCCGCATCGCGAATCGCCTCGTAGAGCGGCCAGGTTTGGAAGAGCGGCAACGCGGCGCTATAGCCGGGATTGAGCGTCGTGCAATATGGCCCGAGACGCTCCGGCTGCACACCCGGCTGCCCCTCGTGAAAGCTGGTAAAGTAAATGCCATCATCGAGCGTCGGCGCCTTGCTGGTATCGGCCAGGCCCAGCGGGAGCGGCTTGAGGCCATACCACACCAGGTTAAAGACACTGCGGTACACGGCGTCATATTTCCGCTGGAGCATCAGGTTGGCATACGAGGAAGCCGCGACGCCTTCCATGCGGCCCTCGAAGGATTCATAGGCGCGGTCGCCATTTGTTTTGGCCACCTGCGCGGGGGTCGCGTAATAGGCCTCTCCCGCCTCGCCCATGCCCCATGGTTCCCCCTTTCGCACGACTTCCTGCATGGTCCCCTCGCCTCCGTAATGCATCATGTACACCGGCAACCGCCCCTCTCCGTCCCCTTCGCCGTCGCAGGATACCCACGCGCGGCTCGGGTCGAGTCGATTGCAGATGTTTCGCCAAATGGTGTAGTGGGCCAGCAAAGCCTGGAGCGCCGTCGCGGACTTGCTCATGTTGACGATGGGCCGGACCTCATTCGATGCGCTCCAGCCAAAGACGCTGGGGTGATCGCGATCCCGCGAAACCAATCCGGCGAGATGATGTTCCGTATCGGTCCAGAAAGCGGGATCGTTCAACCGGGGGCCGCCGTCGCTCGCCCATACCGCGGTCTCATCCAATACCAGGATGCCCATTTCATCGGCCACATCCAGGTAGAAGGCGGGGTAAGGCTCCGCATGCAGCCGGACGGCATTCAGATGGGCGGATTTGAGCGCGGTAAACCAGGCCCAGGGGTAGCGCCGCGTCATCTGCGGGATACCCATGAAGTGCCAGGAATCGCCATGCATGACGAACGGCTTGCCATTGAGGATAAACTGGCTGCCGCGCAACCCGACCTGACGCCAGCCGAAACGGTTGTACTTGGAATCGATGATTTGGTTGCCCGCCGTCAGGCTGGTGACCAGGCCGTAGAGATTCGGCGAATCAGGCGACCATGTTTTGAGCTGGCCATTGACCGGCGCGCTCAGGGTCACGCCGGCCTGGCTGTGAGCGGGGATCGTCACGCTCTGCGGCGGCAATTGCAGGGCGGTGGCGCTTTCCAGATCGGAACTTGGCAACGGCGCGGCGAGGATATTGCCGCCGGATTTCGATATCCACGCGTGCGCGCCCGCCTGCACAGTAACAGTGGCCGGCGCATCGCTGTCATTGGCCATCGTGGCCGTTTCCACGAGCCGGCCCGCATCAAGCTGCGGCTGGATGTAAACATCCGCCACCCGCACCTGCGGCAGCGCCACCAAATCCACATCCTGCCAAATGCCCGCAATCGATTGACCCCAGAAGGAACCGGCCTGGTATGGACGCCGGCCCACGTCACCCTGTTTGTCGAAAAGCGAAGGCTTTCGCACGCCGACCAGCAATTCATTCCGGCCGCCGAGTTTCACGGCGCCGGTCACATCCACGTCGAACGGCAGGAATATTCCGAAATGTTCGCCCACCGCTTTGCCATTGAGAAGAATCTGGGCATCGCCCGCCACCGCGGCAAAGTGAAGCTGGATGCGTTTCCCCTGCCAGTTGGCGGGAACGGTAAAGGTTTTCCGGAGCCAGCCCATCTTCACCTTCTCCCAGGACGCGGGATAACTGGGATAGGTGCGAAAATCGCCTCCCTGCCCATCCTTGTCGGCAAAGGCGTTCACATTCCACGGCGACGGGATGCGAATCGGCGTTCCATCCCAGGCAGTCTCATTCGGGACGGGCAGCGCAGGAGGCGCGTCATGCCCTTCGCGGAATTGGCCGGGCAGCGCCACCGGTTGGAATTGCCAGAGGCCGTTCAGGCAAAGATCCTGCCGGTACGGTTTCTCAGCCGGCTTGACGTAATCTTCGGAGGGAGCAAAGGGCGCGGAGAATTCCGTATGAGTGGCAGCCGGGGAAGCGGCGCAGGAAATCAAAAGAGCCAGGATGGGAAGAAAGGAGCGCGGGGCTGCGATCATAAAATAAAATCAGGAATGAGTGTGAAAGGAGCGATCTACGAAGCCGGCGAGTGTCTGCTGGAAACCGGCGCCGCCCGGGAAAGCATGTCCACCGCCAATCGTAAGCCAATAAGTGGCGTCCGCACCGGCCAGTTTCAATTGCTCGTAAAGCGCCTTCCCATGCTGGCCGGTGACAATGGGGTCCCGTTCGCCATCGCAAATGAGCAGTGGCGGAAGATCGCGTTGCACGTGGCCGATGGGAGACATCGCGGTATAGAGCGCCCGGTTGACGTCTGTATCCGGTATAACACCGTGGAAAAGCCGGCGCAGATGCGGGCGCGAATCCGATGGGATGCCGCGGTCCGGCTGGCGCAGGAAGTTCTGGCCATACGCATTCGAGATGACATCCTCGGGACCCTGCGCCCAGAAACGCAAAAAATCCGTGGGCGGAATCCAACTGAAGGCGGCGCAAACCTTCGCGCTGATTCCCTTTAAGTCATCGACCGGTCCGCCATCGTCGAATTGCTCCGGTGCCATGGCGACCATGAGGCTCAAGTGGCCTCCCGCCGAGCCTCCCATGCAGCCGATCCGCTCCGGGTCGATGTGGAAATGCGCGGCGTTCTTGCGAACGTAGCGAATGGCGTTGCGGCAATCGCGGATGCATTGCGGAAAGCCGCCATCGCCTCCCAGCCGGTAATTGACGGAGAACAGCGCGAAGCCGCGCTGCATGAATAAATGGGCGTCGGCAACCTGCTCCACGGAGCCCGCGGCGCTGCCTCCTTCAAACCAGCCGCCGTGGATTTCCACCATCGCCGGCGCCTGCCCGTTGGGCGCGGAAGGAATGAATGCGTTCAACGTCTCGGTATGTCCATCGACCGTGCAGTACGGGATATTGAGTTCCGCCTGATAAGGCGGCAGACTCGTGGAGTGAGCGGCGCGTGCGCCGGCACAGAGAAAAAGGGCGAGAAATGCGAGGCTCCGGGCGAGAAAAAGCAATCGCTGGGAAATGGGGGGAGCCATGGGCGTGAGGGTCAACTGTGGTGAAGGAATCCGCAAGAAAATTGAGTAAACGTTTTTTCCTGGATAATGTTGCGCTTTTTTCCTGTCCGCCGGTTCTCCGCCACTGTCTGCCACCCCCTTCACTTTGACCCGCCGGCGGCATCGAGGACGACTGTCTCCGGCGTCACGTTCCAGCCATCCAATGAGATGCTCAGCGGGCCGGGCGCCGCGTCCGATGGCACATCGACGGTGACGCTACGCTTCTCGCCGGGTAACATATTGAGATAATTCTCGCTAAAATAAGCCGGCAGGATTCTCCGGCCATCCCGCGCATCGCGAATGTAAAGCGCGGCCATGAGCACCACTGTTTTCGATGGGTTGGAAACCTCCGCGTGGATAACGGTATTCTGCGGGTCGCGTTGCTGCGTTGCACTAACATCAAGATGAACCTTGGGCAGCGAACCGAGGGCAAGGTAATTGGAATCGGAAGGCGATTGCCAATAGAAGTTATCAGATAGCAGATTGTTATTACCGTCGCGCAGTTCCAGTTTGATAAACCAGACGCTTTCTCCAGCCGGACGGACGATGCGAAAACCGCCGGCCGTGTTATCGGCCGGGACATCAAGCGCCGCGCTGTGCGACCAAAGCAACTTTCCGGCAATGCTGAATACCTTTGCCGATGCGGTCACGTGATGCAGCGGCGAGAGCGAGGTATTGCATACCATCAAAATATCGTTCGGCAGGTTCATCTGCACGTGGACCGGCTCGCATGCTTTTCTCACGCCGTAGAAGGAGCCGGCGGCATCATAATTCCATCCATAGATCTGCCAAACCGTACTGGGCCAGGAGGGATGGCTCATCCACATGAGCCGGCCGCTGGACGGATGCCAGAGGGTGGAGTTCATCCCCTCAAACATCGCGCGATGGGAAACGAAATTCATCATTTGCGCCTTCCGCACGAAATCTTCCAGGCCGGTCGGCGAGCCGTATTCGCGGCTCAAAATCGCCGTGAACGTGCCGGTGCGCATCGCATCGCCAGGGCACCAATCGTGATAGGCCCAAACGTCATCAACAGGCCACAAATCCGCGGGCGCCATCATCGCGCGAAAGGAATCGACGGACAACGGCGACGGCAAGCCCAATTCCGTGGTGAAACCGCCGTGACCCGTGAAGTAGTCCGACGGCGGGAGGTAAGACCACGGGCCGCTGCCATTCAGATTGATGATGGTGGAACTGGGCTGATAATAGCGGGTGCCATCGTACTTCCGGATGAGGGCGTCGAGCCCTTCGTTGATGGCGGGCGGCGGCACGCCTTCATTGCGTCCGCACCAGAGCGCAATGGAGGGGTGATTCCGATATCGCTTGATCGCGTCTTCCGCATTGGAGAGGAGCGGTTCCGGCGCGTCGGGTTCCATGTTGTAGTTCTGAGTGGTCAGCCAGAATTCATTCCACACGAGCAGGCCATATTCATCGCAAAGATCGTAAAAAGCTTCCTCGGTCGATTGTCCGCACCAATTCCGGATCATGTCGAAGTTCGAGTCGTGCTCCAGGCGCAGGAATGGCTCCAGCCGCTCCCGGGAGACGCGCTTCATGGCATCGTCCATGCCCCAGTTGCCGCCACGGATTGCGATGCGCCGGCCATTGACCTTGATGACGAGGTTGTTTCCCATTTCGGGATCGGGCGCGAGCTTGAGCGCGGATGAATTTTCCTGGCCGGGCGCAATGCTGGGCATCCACCCGGCGCGCGTGCGGACCAGTGAGGCATGCTCGTGCCGGACGACCTCCGTGGAGCCGGAGAGCGTGGGGGAAAAATCAAACCGCCTCACCTTGAAATCCGAGGTCATCGCGTTCAACTCCACCGATATCTCCCGCATGCCGAAGCGGATCCATTTTTGATCGGAAACCATCCCGGCCTGGCTGCGAAATGTGAGGCTCAAATGATAGAGTTCCTGCCGCCCGTATCCATTGGGCCACCAGAGCCGGGGCGCTGCCACGGAGAGCTGCGGAAACTCCGCGGGCGTGCAACGCACGGATGTCATCCCGCCGCCGGATATCGTGACATTTCTTGAAAACGCGACGCCCTCAAAGCTGCCGCTCAGCACGCCGGTCTGCGGGGCTTGCGACGCGTTCGTCAAATCGACCGCCACCGTGACCTCGGCGCGCGAGCCGGCGGGCGCCGGGAGGTGGGTAATGACCTGCGGATCGCCAAGGGTGACCGGCCCGGTGCTCTTGAGCACCACGTCCTGCCAGAGGCCGGTATCGCGGTCGCGGATGCCGGGTATCCAGTCCCAGCCTTCGGTGCAGAAAAAGGTGGGGCCATCCTGCACCATATCGCCGCCGTTCGGCCCGGCGCCGGCAGAGAGCGATTGCTCATGCGGAATGCCGGGATGAGGCGGAGGCGAGATGCGGACGGCAAGAGCATTTTCCTCTCCCGAATGGAGAAGCCCGGTTACGCGAAAGATGCCGCGCTTGAACGCGCCCACGATTTCGCCCAGACGATGGCCGTTCAACCAGATTTCCGCGCGATAGTTGACGCCATTGAAAGTGAGCCACGAGTCCGGGCCGGCGGCGTCCGCCGGGGCCTTGAATTCGCACCGATACCAGTAGTCTTGCTTGTTTAGGCTTTCGGGGATGAAGCGATTATTGAGGCCGAACAACGGATCCGGGTAAACGCCGCGGTCCACCAGCGTGGTGAGCACGGTGCCGGGCACGGTTGCATCATACCACCCGCCGGTATCCATGCCGGGCTTGGAGAGAGCCGCGCCATCCTGTGCGACCCGGGGTGCGGCCTGCATTTTCCACGGGCCGGCAAGCGTCCATGAGCCATCGGGACGGGGCAGGAGCGGAGCCGTCACCGGGGGCGCGTGCCATTGCGGAGCCTGCGGCGCGGCTCGCGATACGGGGAACGTGGAGGGCTTCTCATGGGGATCGCCATGCCGGCCGGGATTTGTCTGCGGCATCCAATGTTCTGGCGCGCCCTGCTCGTAGGCGAGCCCATCCAGGCCGGACTTCTGTTTCAGAAGGCCTTGGATTTCATCGGCGGATAATGCGCGATCCACCAGGATGAAACGCGCGATTCTGCCGGAAAAATGGCTGCCATCCGCCCAAGGGGACAGCGGTGCGAGGTGGATTTCCCGCTTCGCGTTTTTCAGCGCTACCGCCGCCGAGCCCGACGGTATGCCATTTTTGTAAAGATACACCGTGCCGGAGGTGTAAACGGCGCTGAGCATTTGCCACCGCCCCGGATCGAGGCGCTGATGCATCGGGACATCGATGGAAGAGCCCCAGAAACGGAGGCCATTGGGGAATTCCGCAAAGTAGCGCTGTTCGCCGGCGGAGTTCGAGCCATCGCCAAAGCCCGCGATGAGGTTCTTGGCAGGAGGCGCTTCTTCAATGCGCACCCAGCAATTCATCGTCCACGACGCCGTGCCGGAGGTGGGAGCGGACTTGCCGGCGGTTTCACTGAGGCCAAAGGGATCGGCTGGAGGAAAAACGCCGTTAAAAGGGCCGATCTGGCCCGCGTAGGAGGAGAGTCCGGCGAAGTAGATCGGCCCGGAAAGAATGAGGAGCCAAAGGAAACGCATGAAGCGGGTAAGGATAAGGAAGAAGAATTTGGAAGAGAACCAGTAACGTAAACCGGCGCGAGGGGCGGAAGTTGCAACGCGAGATTGACGGGAGGAGGTAAAAGGACTTAATGATTGCTTAATCGTTTCATCGTGGCTGTCAATTCCTGCCTCGATCCCCCCCTCAATTTTCCCCTCCCCATGAGATTCCCAAAGGGCCTTCGCAGCTTGCTACCCGGCGCGATTGCCGCAATGGGCCTGGTTGCCGGGCCCCTTGCGGCCGCCGGGCATACGGACATTCCGCTCGGCACTGCCGGCTGGTCCCTTTGGCTGGATCGCACCGCCTCCTGGCAAAACGATACCTTGTATGCGCCACCCTATAGCATCGCCGGACTTCCCGTAAACGCGCCCAGTTGCGGATGGGCGAATCTCTTCAGCAATGTGGTGCCGGAAAGCGAGGCGGCCCAGGCCGTGGGCACCTCCAGCTCGAATTCCATTGATTCCATCTCTGCCGAAGTCCCCGGCACGGTGGAGGAATTTTTCTGGAACGCGATTTCCGGCGCCGGGAATGGCTTCGGCACGAGTGGCGACTATGTGGGCGTAAGCTGGTGGGGAAACAGTTTTGTGATTCCCTCCTCTGCCGCCGGGCAGCGGGTGAAGCTGGAGTTTACCGAGGGCATCCGGCAACGGGCCGAGGTTTACGTGAATCAGCAATTGGTAGGTTACGAAATTGTCCATCAATTGCCATTCGAGGTGGATATTACCAGTGCCGCAATCATAGGAGGGACCAATCATGTCGCCGTTCGCATCACCGATCCCGGCGGTAATTTCAGTTGGGGCGATTACCCGGAGCAGGTCTGGGGCACGGCCGGGACATCCGGTGCGCCGAACGGCTACGCGTATCCCATGTCCCACGGTTTTGGCGGCATCCTGGGCCCCATTAACCTGCGAATCACCAACCCGGTGCACGTGAGCGATGTTTATGTGCAGAACCAGCCGGCGCTTACCGACATCAACTCGCAAATCAGCATTGAAAACGATGGCGGTGCAACCGTTTCAGGCAGCGTTAATATTGCCATTGTCGAGGCATGGCAGCACGGCGCGGCAGTCCAGAATCCACAAACCGTCTATACCGGAACCGGCGGCTCCTTCTCTGTCTCCGCCAGCGGCAGCACATCCCTTACACTGCCCGCTTCCGTACCAAGCGCCCTCCTATGGAGCGTGGGCGGACAAAATGCCAATCTCTATAACTATGTCGTCACACTCACGGATACCGCGGGCAACCTGCTGGACCAATACACGCAGCGTTTCGGCTTTCGTTTCCTGAGTGTCCAAAATTTTGGGGTCAATACCCAGCTCTTTCTCAATAATCAGCGCCTCTTTATCCTCTCGGCCATTAGCTGGGGTTTCTGGCCGGTAAATGGCATCTTTCCGACCTGCGCACTGGCGCGGCAGCATGTTACGGCGGCGCAGACGCTCGGGCTTAATATGCTGAATTTCCACCGATGCATGGGCAACACCGCGGTATTGAACGCCGCGGATGAAAATGGCCTTCTCTATTATGAAGAGCCGGGCGGCTACAGCAGCGGGCAGGTCTTATCCACCGATCCCCTTTACACGGAGCTCAAGAACATCGCGGTGGATACGCAATTGATGAGCAACCGGGTGATGCGCATGGTCCAGAGGGACCGCAGCCATCCCTCGCTCATCAAATACAACATGATCAACGAGCCCGGCAACAACCCAACGGCTCAGACTATTTCCGACATGGCGGCCATGCACCTCGCCGACCCGGAGCGCATGATCAGCTACGGATCGGGATTTATGAGCGAAGGGGGAACGGCCGCGCTTAAGCTGAACATGCTCCCGTATGATCAGACGCAGCGAGACTACGGATACTGTGATATCCATAACTCCAGCAGTTCGCCCGGCGTTTATACGGATAACTTATGGCTTTGCCCCACGCTGTTCTGGCGGAATGACGAGGACCCCGCCGAAATTTTTGTATGGGGAGAGGAGGATGCAATCGGAACGCCGCCGCAGCTCCAGGAAATCCAGGGAGACATCGCGGCAGCCGGTCGCGATGGCTGGGATGGCGCCGATTTTACGGATTGGTACAACGCCTATGTCAATTACATCAATAGCGAGGGCGTGGCCGACTATTACCCATCCCTGACGAATCTTTTAACCTCCCTTTCCGATGTCAGTTATTACGAACACGGAAGGCTCATCGAGAACACCCGCATCGCGGATAGTGCGGCCATGTATATCATTAATGGATACGAGGATGAGAAGCTGGAAAACCTCTCCGGCATCGTCGATTGCTATCGGAACATCAAGGGGACGCCGTCGAATATATCCCAATATATGAGCCCGCTGATGGTGGCAATCAAGGCGCGCAACAAGATCGGACAACCAGGCGATACCGTGCTGGTGGATTTCTATGCATTGAATAACTATGTCCTGCCGGCCGGCACCTACGGCGTCTCGGCCAGTGTCCAAAACCCGGATGGATCGGTCCAGCAATTGCTCAATACAACGGTCGCCGTTTCCGGCGGATCGACATTCAGCAACCTCATCGCGCAGGCGGTGCCGGTCCCGTTGAATTCCGGAACCGGTTATTACACGATCAATGCCCAGATCTCGGGCAACGGACAGACCGGGGCGGGACAGGAGCAGATATTCGCCGTGGATTGGAAATCGGATCAAATCAACGGCGCGGGCGCCGTGATCGCCGGAGACACGCAGATTCTTAACTTTCTGAATACCGCCAAGGGGGCCAATGCGGTTGCTTACAGTTCCACGCTCGGGCCTTTGAATTACGTCGTGCTCGGATCGCTCTCGCAGTCCGGAACCTACGCGACGGTATCGCCGTTCAACTTTGTGGCGCAGGATGGAACGACTCCCGGCCTCAACTACAGCGACTACCAGGGAATCGTAACCACCGGCAGCAACGGGACAGTGACCGGTACCACCCCGCTGGTCTATCAGTCCGTCTATCTCTCTCCGATCAACTATGACGTGACCGCAAACTATCCCCCAGGCCTGGCAAGCATTGGACGCACCACCCAGTTTTCCGTGATCATGCGGGGATATCTTATCCCGAGTTATACCGGAACGACCCAGTTCCAGTTGAATCACGACGATGGCGCAAGGGTCTGGGTTAGCGGGACCGAGGTGATCAATAACTGGACTGATGGCTCGGCGCGGATCGACACCTTTACGCTGAACCTGACGGCGGGGGTGCCCTACCCGATCACGATCGCGGCATATCAGGACGGCGGCGGATGGGAGCTGAATCTCCAATGGCTTCAGCCCGCGCCCGCACCCAGCGTGGACATAGGAGGCCTGTTGAACCGCGTTTCACAAAATGGAACGAAACTGCTCATCGTCGATTCAGCAAGTTCCTGGATGAGCGCGCTGGGACTCGGGGCGCTGCCCACCTCCATAATCAGCGCCGCGGCTTGCAGCGGTTCGTCGGCGGGCATCCAATCACAAACCTGCAGCGAAGGCGGGCTGAATGTCGCCTTCATCACCAACGGCTCTTATACGGAATATGCTGGAGTCAACCTGACCGGGATGCAGTATTTTCAGGCGCGGATCGCATCGTCCAGCGGCAGCGGAAGCACCGCCGGCACGATCGACGTTTACGAGGATGGCACCAATGGCACCCTGCTGGCCGCATGCTCCGTACCGGGAACGGGCGGATGGCAGACATGGAAGACAGTTTCGTGCGCGCTTTCGTCCACATCCAGCGGAACTCACAACCTTTATCTCGTTTACAAGGGAGGCGGCGGTTACCTTTACAATCTGGAATGGTTCATTCTGACGCCATCCATACCGCAACTTTCGATTCCGGCTTTCTCGATATTCACCCCCGGGACCACATCCTGGCTCGGAGTCAATTATTTCTGCCGCGATCACACGTTTACGAAGAACCTGCCGGTGAACAAAGGCATGAATTGGGAATACCAGCGGCTTGTTTACTATAATGGGTTGAATCCCTACGCCTTCGAAAATATCGCGGGGGAGACGCCTGTCGTATCAATGGTCGGCTCGATCAATCATCTGGTTGCGACGGCCGTGGGAACCATCCCTTATGGGACGGGGCAGATTGCCTATTCCACTCTAAACCTGGTGCCGAATCTTGCGGACAGCAGTCCCGAAGCCGATGTGCCAAAAAAACTTTTCTGTAACATGATCGACTGGGCCAACGGCTCCACCGCCGTCAATTATCCGCCCATCGCCAGCCTCTCCGGCTCCGCCGTTTCCGAATCGCAGGTGCAACTCGCCTGGACTCCTAACCCAACGCCGGTCACTGACTACGTGGTGGAAGTCTCACCCCACAGCGCCAACACATGGAGTTCCGTCGCCACGCTTCCCGATGGCGCCCCCGCCTGTCTCAGCGGAAGCCTGACCCCCCTGACGAATTACGATTTCCGGGTCCGCTACGAAGTCGATGGGACGCAGTCGCCCAATACATTGACGACGGTCGCCACGCCGGCGGGCATTGGCGACGGCATCCCCGGATGGTGGCGCTATGAATACTTTGGCAATGGCTTGACCCTTACTCCGGAATCCGCTCCCAACGCCAGTCCCACCGGAAACGGGGTAACAAATATGGAGGCTTACCTGGCCGGACTTGATCCTCTGGATCCGTACAGTATTTTTCGGATCGTGAACGTGCAGCTTAACGGCACGGCGGCCCAGATCACCTTCTCCGCTGTCGCGGGCAAAACTTATACATTGCTCAAGAGCAACACCGTTGGGTCCGGCGCCACATGGACCACCGTCGTGTCCAATATCGCGGGCGTCAATGGCAACGTCACCGTCCAGGATCCATCGGCCAATGGACAATCCGCATTTTACGAAGTCCTTTTGCAACAATAACCAGAAGTTCCCTTTTTAATAAATCTGCCCGATGCCAAAATATTTTCTCTTTTACGTCACAATTCTTGCCGCCGCCCACATTTATGGCGCGAATCCATTCATTACCAGCATCTATACCGCCGATCCCTCCGCGCACGTATGGCCGGACGGACGCCTTTATGTCTATCCTTCCCGCGATATGGATCCTCCGCGCGGGTGCGACCTGATGGATCATTATCACGTTTTCTCGACCGATAACATGGTTGATTGGCGCGATGAGGGAGAAATCCTGAACGCCAGCCAGGTGGCCTGGGGCAGAAAAGAGGGAGGATTCATGTGGGCGCCGGACGCGGCATACCGGAATGGCGCCTATTATTTCTACTTCCCGCACCCCAGCGGCACGCATTGGAACGATACCTGGAAAATCGGCGTGGCGACCAGCACCCGTCCGGCGACAGATTTCAAATCGGTGGGATACATTCCGGGCGCAGGCGGTTTTGCGATGATTGATCCCGCAGTCTTCACGGATACAACCGGGGATGCTTATCTTTACTATGGCGGCGGCGGACATTGCTTCGGAGCCAAACTCAAACCCGACATGGTGGAAATCGACGGCACTCCCCAGCCGATGATGGGATTACACGATTTTCACGAAGCGACCTGGGTCTTTAAGCGCAACGGGACTTACTACCTGACTTATGCTGACAATCATCCCAAGGAGAATGAAATGGAATACGCGACCAGTTCCCGCCCCCTGGGGCCCTGGACCTGGCATGGCGCCTATCTCAGGCCCACCGGGTGCGATACGACGCACGGATCAGTCGTGGAATACAAAGGCCATTGGTATCAGTTTTATCACAACGAGGCAATTTCAGGAAAAGGCAACCTGCGCTCCATGTGTGTTGATCTGCTCAACTTCAACCCGGACGGCACAATCCAGACCGTCGTCCAGACAAAGCAAGGTCCCCCCGCAGTCGGCCCGGCCGATGCTCCGCCGGCTGATGCCAAAATCTATGGTCCGGAGCTGGCAGCAACGGGCAACGGCGCCGCTCTCGTAAAGGACTCCGCCGCTTCCACCGGTGAGGCGCTCGAAAATTTGCATCTAAACGGCTCCTATGTTGAGTGGAATCGTGTCCACGGCGGGACCGGAGGCAGAACGACGATCGCTATAACCTACGCCGCGAGGGACAACTCCAAAGTCCGGCTTGAGGTTAACGGTCAGGATTTTTCGTTTATCAATACAGTTTCCACCGGTGGATGGGACCACTATTCAGGACATGCGGAATTGACCGTAAGCCTCCAACCTGGAGATGCCAACCGGATCAAATTCACCGGGGGTTATGGCGGAGAAAACATCGATCATCTGACGGTGACTCCGCTGCATTGAAATCTACCGCTCCTTGTATGCGACATCATCTTCTCGCGATTGCCCTCATCCTGTCCGGATTCATCATCCCGGCAAGAGCCGATCTCAATGTTCTGCCGAATGGAACCGGAGCCCCGGACTCGGTTAATCTCGATTCCTCGTGGCGTCTGTGGCTCGATCCATCCGCGCCGTGGGAATCCGACAAACTCTATTTGCCTGACGAAGCGGCGGACTTATCTCGACTTCCACAAAATAAACCAACGGGCGGCTGGAGCGTACTCGACAACAATGCCGGAATTGGAGTCAAACTCCCGGATACTGTCGAGGCCCATTATTGGAACAAAAAGCCCCTCCCGGTTGCAAATCCGGCAAATCCGGAAGATATTGTCCGGCTCTACGGCGCTTACAAAGGCGTCTCATGGTGGTATCGCCAGATCACGGCCCCTTCGCTACAGCCAGGCCAGCGGCTGATCTTGCACTTTCCGGGCGCACATCTTCGCGCGGAAGTCTATGTCAATGGCCATTTGGCCGGGTACAACATTATTTCTGAAATCCCGTTTGATGCGGATATCACGGATGCCGTCAAGCCGGGGCCGGACAATCAATTGGCCGTTCGCATTACCAACCCAGGAGGAACCTTCAGTTGGAGCGATTTCGGCACCGATAAGTGGGGAAACTATAATATCCCGAACGCAAAAGCATTTGGCGGTCTGTCGGGTGGCGTGACCATGACAATCCGCGGGACGGTTGCCGTTGATGACTTATACATCGCCAATCACCCGGATCCGCGGCAAGTCACGCTCAATATCCATCTTGCATCCAACGGTCCCGCCTACAAAGGGCCGCTGAATCTCTACATCGCCCGTCTTGGAAAAATCGCGTGGAGCGGCGCTGTCAATATTGATGTCCCGGCGGGAGGAACGGCTGCCGCAAGCCAGACCGTTAAATTGACGAATGCGGAGTTATGGGATATCGGCCGCCCGAATCTCTATCGCGCAATCGCGGGAATCGCATCACTTTCCCATTCCACGCGAATTACCGAGTTCGGTTTTCGCTGGTTCAACGCGGAGGGAATCGGACAGAATCCCCACCTCGAACTCAATGGAAGGCGAATCTTTGTGAAGTCCGCGATTTCCTGGGGTTACTGGGCTCCCAACGGTATGTTTCCAGACGCGAACGCCGTTGATCGCGAAGTTGCGGCTGCCCACGCGCTGGGCATGAATTGCATCCAGACCCACCGGCATTTCCCGAAGGCGATTGTACTCGATGGATTTGACCAGGCCGGACTGCTAAGATACTGCGAACCCGGCGCGGGCCAGACTGAATGGAACCCGCCCAAAGGCCAGGCCGATTCCGTCCGCTTCGACGGCAAAGTTGAGCCATCGGGCGATCACGGCGAACCCTCGACCTTCACCAACCGTTATGAATTTGCGAAAATCATGGCGATGATTCACGCATATCGCTCGCATCCCTGCGTCATCATGTGGTCGATGCAGAATGAAGTATCCAATCACCTGAATCCGCGCATGTTCTATCTGATGAACAAGGTCCATGAGGCGGACCCATCCCGCATTACCGTGCTGACATCGGGTTTCGGCAAGGAAGGCCAGATCATGGCCCGCCCTTACTCCCCAGAGCTTCACTGGGGCGCGGCCGCCACGCATCACGAATCGGGCTGGGACGATAATCACAATGAAAGCAGCAACGGCGTCTATATGGACAGCCTGTATAAAAGCCCGACCGACTTTAAGACCTATACCACGGATACCAATGGAATCGCAATGTGGGGCGAACTCGGCACCGCGGCCTCGCCGGATGACGATACTCAAATCGTGAGATGGTATCGCGAAAAAGGCATTACGGGTTACGATCTGGATGCAAGCGTCGCGAGATTGGGTGCTTACGACCGTTTTCTGGACAAGTATCATTTCCGTTCCGCCTTTCCGACAGCCGAAGCACTTTTTCATTCCGCGGTGGAGAAACATTACTTCGCGGCGGCCCATATCGCGGAGGATGCCCGCATTGCCGATGCCAACGACTACATTGCCCTGACCGGCTGGGAATCGACCACCGTCGATAACATGTCCGGCATGGTCGATGCCCTCAGGCTCCCAAAGGCGGATCCCGCTATCATCAAGCAAGCGATGGCGCCGGAACTGCTGGTGATCCGCGCCCATCACTATGTGCTTTCAAAAGGCGACACCGCAATCGCGGATGCATTCATTGTGAATGAATTGAATCGCAAGGGACCCTTTAATCTTCGGTTCACCGCGGCGATGGACGCTGATCCATCGCATCCATTTTATAGCGGAACTTTCCCCGCCGATGTGACTGGCGGAATGGTTTTCGGGCAACTGCTGAAGGACAATATCACCTTTGCGCCGCCATCCGCCGGAGCGGCGACCATGACTGCCGAGTTACTGCCGTCCGGTTCTGCCATCCCGGTATTGCGGGGTACCGAACCGCTGTACGTGGTCGATCCCAATCCCGCTCCCCTCACCGGATCCATTGCCTATGCCGATTTTGACGGGACGCTGGCCGGGGCCTTGAAAAAACACTTTGGTGTTACCGCAATTCCCATTGCTGCTGCTCCGTCCAATGTCGATACCATTGTCTTCAGCGCAAGAGGCGCCCGTAATTCCACCCTGGATACCTCTCAGCCCCAGCGAACCTCCAATACTGCGAATACAACCGATCCGGGTCTTTATACCGAGGAGGCAGTGGCCAAGGCAGGCGATATCGATTGGTATGATAACCTCGCGCCGGGAAATGCGACGGTAACGCTGTACTTTGCCGAAAGCTACTTCGATCTCCCGGCATCGCGCGTTTTCGATCTCGCATTCAATGGAAAGACCGTGGAATCCCGATTCGACATCTTTTCCGCCGCGGGCGGAAAGAACCGTGCTGTCGAGAAAACATTTACCGTCGCCTGCCCCGATGGGAAACTCTTCTTTTCCATTCCCCGGGTGGAAAGTGATCAACCGGAACTGGCCGCCATCCGGATTACCGACCGTTCCGGGAAGGTCATTCGCGAAGTCTTTCGCGGCAGGGATTACACCAGTCCCTCCGGCGAAGTCTGGAAGGCTGCGAACCCGCCGGGGTTCGATTGGAAAACGATGATTCCGCGAGTTCTGGACAGGGTGCGCAACGGGGCGCGACTGGTGGTCATGGGAGGAGATTTTCGCGATGTGCAGGGCGCCGCGCGCGTGCTGAATGATGAGCGCGTGCTCACTTACAACGGGCTTTCCGGGTTCGATGATATCGCGTGGCTTGGGCACTGGTATTTCGGGCGCAAGCATTGGCTGCTCGACGGTTTGCCTTCCAATTGCGTGCTGGATTGGCAATACCAGGCTGGCGCTCCTGGAAATGGCCTCAAAATCGACGCGCCCGGTATGGAAGGCGTCATCGGTTACGGTCACAATCCCGGGATCGGCCTTGGATTCGGCGAAGTCGTCGTCCCGTGCGGCAAGGGTCAGATAGTCCTTATCGGCCTGGGCGGGCTCTACGCGGCCTTTGCGGACAACGATCCCTCCGGTTTCGCCCCTCCAACGGCAACCCGGATGATCTATAACGCATTGCGGCGCGAATAAACCCGGGAGATACAGCCGTTATTTCATCTCCACGGCCGCGGGTCCCAATGTAACTCCGGCGGCATTTATCGCATCCACCGTCACATAGTAATCCGGTGTATCGCTATTAAGTGCGTGCAGGTCCAGGGCGGAGCCATTGTATATCTGGTAATTGGAAAACAGGCGGTCTGGACGGATACCATATCGGACGATGTAAAACTCCGCCTCCGCGGATGGGCTCCAGGAAATATGCGCATTTCTCGGGTCCTGCTTGTCCCGGATTACCATGATGTGGCTCACCCGGTCCGGCGCGGAGCCGGCGCCTTTGCCAAAAATCCGGAGGCCGCTCACTGAAAAAAGCATCCCCGCCGGCGTATGGACATTGATCAGCCGCACGTAACGGGCCTTCACTGGCGAATCCAACGGCTCATAGTCATGCGGTGCATCCCGCTCGTTTTTGCTGCGATCAATAATGGTATTCCACGTCTTACCATCATCGGAAGCTTCCACCCGGTATTGGTAGGCGTCGTGAAGCCGTCCAAGCGTCGTAGAACCTTGGTCGGCAAAATTAATCTGGATTGCGTTGATCGTGCAATTGTCCCTGAGGTCCACCTGAAGCCACTCACCGGGGTTGCCCGTCTTTGCGGACCACCACGTCTGGATGTTTTCATCCACGGCCCCGGATGCAGGATAGCCGTCCAATTCCGACGAGGCCGTGGCAGGCCGGCGCAGAGAAACGAGCATCCAGCCGGCGGAATTCGCACCGAACGCGCCGGATTTCGTACCGGGAACATATTGCGGATAATCTCCCAGGTAAGTATCGGCTGCCACCTGGCCATCGGGGAAAAATCTGGCGGGATAGAGTACGAGGCGGCGCTCAAAGATATCGCGCTTTGAGATAGCAGCAGTGGCGATGTGCCAGTAATTTCCCAGCGAATCCTTGAAAGTGCTGCCGTGTCCGGCGCCGACTGCAAAGCCGGTCGGATGATAAGAGAAAGGATTGGCGGGCATGTAAGTAAACGGACCTGTAGGATGATCGCCGACATAGACACCGTCGCCGTAATTGGGGAGTTCCGTTCCAGGGCATGCGTACTGGAGATAGTATTTTCCATTCACCTTGTTCATCCATGCGCCTTCGATGTACGCGGCGGTGTGATGATTATGAGCATCCGTTTCAGGATCACCTTTGATCCAGTAGGGCCGCCGCACCTCCCAGCCATGCATCGCCGGTTTTGCGGCGATGAGGTTGGTGCGGCTGCCAATTACCTTGAATGTACGAGGGTTCAACTCCTCCACCCAGATTGGTTTGGAATCGGAACAGCCGCCATACAGATAAAGGCGTCCGTCGGTATCGAGAAACAGATCGGGGTCCGGATCATCCGGGATGTCCGCCACCTTCGTCCAAATGCCGCGGACGGGATCGCCGGTTGTATAAATCGCACTACTCCCCGCCACGAAATACAATTTGCCGCCCACCGCCTCCACGGTGGGAGCGTAGTTCTCCAGCGGCAATCCGGTGGGTTCCACAAACTTCCAATTCACGAAATCCCTGGTGTGCCAATATCCGCCGCTTTTGGAGGCAAACAGCCAATACTCCCCATGAAATACAATGACCGTGGGATCCGCGGCCTCACGCGCGCTGGGCGTTTTCAGGCGAAAGCGGTACGGGATATCCAGAGGGTTGCAAAAAGTGGCAGGCGCCGCCGCGGCGGTAGAAGCGATCAGGGCCAAAGAGAACAGGGAAACCAAAAGGCGAGAGTAACGGGAGGAAGGCATGATGGAACGTTTTAGCACCCTAGGCCTCTTTTCATTATCCGCAAGCATCTTATGACATAGCCCCGCAGGAAGTTGAAATTCCCTGCCGCATTCCGAGCGGAGCTGAGTTTCCTATTGCGAATCCAGGTTGGAGTTTACCGTCAAAGGCGCCCCTTTTTTCACGGGAAACTCCTTCGTTAGATCTCCCAGCCGAACGTGAATGATTTCATCCTGTGCCGGCAGGAATGTGGCGGATACCAGCTTGCCCGCTTTCCAACTCATGGAAACCGTGAGCGCACCACGCGCTTTCATACCGGAGATGGAACCCTCGGGCCATTCCGGGGGCAGGGCCGGAAGGATATCCAATTCGCCGTTCTGGCTTTGCAGCAGCATTTCGAGAACGCCGGCCGCGGAGCCGAAATTGCCATCGATCTGGAATGGTGGATGGGCATCAAAGAAGTTCGGGTAAATGCCGGAGCCCCACATGTGAGTAGCCGGGCGATAGCTGGGACGAATGAGATCCGTCAGCAATCGGTAGGCATGTTCTCCATCGCGCAGCCGGGCCCAAAAGTTGACTTTCCAGGCCAGTGACCAGCCGGTCGCCTCATCGCCGCGCGCAAGGAGGCTGACCTTTGCCGCGGCAAAAAGGCGGGGCGTCTTCCAAGGATTGATCTGATTGCTGGGGTAAAGACCGTACAAGTGGGAGGCGTGCCGGTTATGATCTTCCTTGCTGTCCAGATCGGCATCGGTCCACTCCTGGAGCTGCCCCCAGTTGCCGATTTTCATCGGCGGCAGTTGCGCGCGATCCGCCTCCCATTGGCGCTGCAAATCACCATCCACCTCCAGGATTTTCGCCGCCGCCACCGCATGGGAGAAGAGGTCCTGCAACAGTTGCACATCCACGGTTGGCGCGGCACAGATCCGGCCGGTTTCCGGCGACATGGAGGGCACCGTCACCAGATAACCGGAGCGTGGATCCTTTACCAGGAAGTCGAGGTAGAAGACCGCGCAATCCCGCAGCGCCGGATACATCCGCCGCAGAAAATCCGTGTCCAGAGTATATTGATACCGCTCCCAGATATCATCACAGAGCCATGCCGAAGCCATCGGCCACATGCCCGCCTTTCCATCGATGGGATGGCTATCGCGCCAGATATCGGTGTTATGATGGCAGACCCAGCCCCGTGCTCCGTAATAGGCCTGCGCGGTATCGCGGCCCCGGTCGGCCAGCCCGTTGATGAGATCGAAAAGAGGCTCGTGACACTCGCTCAGGTTGGCGGGCTCCGGCAGCCAGTAGTTCATCTCGGTGTTGATATTGACCGTGTACTTTCCGCCCCATGCGCCGGAGTACCATTGGTTCCATATCCCCTGGAGATTCGCCGCCTGGCAGCCCGGACGGGAGCACCCCAGCATGAGATAACGCCCGAAGTTGAAAAGCAGCGCGACCATCTGCGGATCGTTGGTTTGGTCGAAGCGGCGGATGCGCTCATCCGTCGGCAGATCAAGCGTGGTGGCCTGGCCCAAATTCAGGGAAAGCCGGTCATAGTATTGATGCTGATCGGCCAACTGGGCCTTGCGCAAATCGTCATAGGACCGGTTGGCAGCGGAGGCAATTTCATCCCGGGTCCGCGCCACCG
Organism: Chthoniobacteraceae bacterium; assembly: GCA_036266845.1. Taxonomy (GTDB): domain Bacteria; phylum Verrucomicrobiota; class Verrucomicrobiia; order Chthoniobacterales; family Chthoniobacteraceae; genus DATAXI01. The sequence continues at coordinate 42,167 of DATAXI010000082.1, forward strand.
GATCGCCGCCTACATCCTTGTAAGTCACAAAATTCGTGCGGATGGCGATCAGCATCGTGACAGCGTTCGCATTGGCGACGATCAATCCGCCGTTACTCGCGGAAACGGTGCCGCCTTCCGCGATGACCTTGATCCTTTTTTGGTAATGCAAGGCTGCGGGGATCCCGTTCTTGGACGGTTCCGTACCGCTCACGAGCAGCGTATCCTGGCCTTCCGCGGAAACTGTGCCTCCGTAGTCATCCCGCGCCATCGCGTGAAAACTGATCCGTCCCGGGTGGTCCGCCGTGAGACGCAGCACCAGCACGCCGGCGCCCACGGACGCAAACATCTCCCGACGATACGCCACCCCCTCCTCCGTGTAGGCGGTGGTGGCGATTCCATCCCGCATATCGAGTGAGCGATAGTAATTTTCCACCGGCCGTTTGGGGAAATCCAGAATCACATCCCCACCGTTCAGGTAATCCGCCATGAATGGTCCATATTTCCCATCCGCGCGGTGGAAGATGTTCTTAAAGATAAAGTCCCACGCCTCGTCATTCTTTCCTTCAAAGATTAACTGCCGCGCTTGCGCCAGGTATTTCTTCGCATCCGGGTTTGCGAAGGGGAGATTGGGAGCGAGGTTCCAGAGCGTGTCCTCGTTGAGTTGAAGCCGCTCGCGCACGGGATCGCCATACACGACGGCGCCCAGGCGACCATTGCCAAGCACGGCTCCTTCCTCCCATATCTTGGCCGGGCGAGTGTACCAGAGGGTATTGAGCAGGTCTGCCGGGGGTTTGGAAGTAGAGCGGATATCGGCCGGAGGATCATAAAACTCGGCATCGGTCGCCGGGTCAGAATCAACACTCCAGCACAGTGTTTTCTCGGGCTCGGACTGTGTCGCATGGCGGATTTCAATAAATGGGACGGCAACAAATCGATGGGTGTCCCGCCATTTCTCGGTAACCCGTTTCGGATCCAGCGAGACAATCAGCATTCCATCCTTCACTGAGACCGTATGCCACTGCTTGAGAAAAATATTCCGGTCCACCTCCAGACCCGGGAAGTAGGGGACATCCTGCACCCGCAGCGGCAGCGTCTCCATCATATCATCCGGCGAGCCGACACAAACGGCCACATCATACAAACCGTTCGGGAGCGCGATCTGCCACGCGGCATCCTTCATGAAGATGCATTGGTTCGCGAGGATTGGACTATCGTTGTATTTTTTGGATGCGATCCGGCGATACGTCCCGGGTTTCCAGCCGTATGCCAGAGGCCCATGGGGGCCAAAGTCCTTGCCGGCATCCACCATGAACCCGTCCGGGATAACACGATCAGGGCGGAAACTGATGAGAATCGGAGCATCGCCGCCGCCGGTGATTTG
>DATAXI010000106.1:0-12387 GCA_036266845.1 Chthoniobacteraceae bacterium
AATCGACTCCGCCCGCGCCACTCTGGGCACGGTTAATGCAGCGGCAGGCGATGTGCGTACCGCTATCGACCATGCAAACGGAGCCCTGGATGCCGCCCATGCCCTTATCAATAAGGCGCAGACAGGTCCCGGAATCATCGCCACGCTCCTTAACGACCGCCAAATCTCCAACAATCTCCGGGCTTTGGTGGCGAATCTCCGCGAACACGGAATTCTCTTTTACAAAAACAAGCCGGCATCATCCCCGGCGCCTGCGCCGGATGGCCGCCTGCAACGACAATTCTAACGGGGGAAAATTATGGCGGGAAGGAATGTGACGCCACAGCGCACCGTCAATCTTTTGCGGTCGCTCTTCGTGATCTTCGCCTGCTTTGTGGGCGTATCGGTCGGGCCGGATTTATTCGGATCGCCATGGATCGGCGCCGGCGCGGGCCTCGTCTTCGGCCTCGTCGTGGTGCTGGCGGATCGTCTGCTGAAAGGGGTCACGCTCCGCACATTTTCCTCGGCCACTTTTGGTCTGCTGATGGGCCTCTTTTTCTCATGGCTCCTGCTCTCCTCGGAAATTCTGAAACCCGCCAGCGACGATGTCCGGTGGATCGTGAGCCTGCTTGCCTATAGCGCTTTCGGCTACCTTGGTATGATGCTCGCCATCCGCAGCGGGCGCGATGAGTTCTCACTCATCATCCCATACGTCCGCTTCCGCCAGAGCGCCGTGCAGGATCTTCCCCTTATCGTGGATAGCAATATCCTTATCGATGGCCGGCTCGAGCGGTTGCGCAAGACCGGCTTCATCGGCGCCACGCTGATTATCCCACGCTTTGTGCTGGATGAGCTGCAATTGCTGGCCGATTCCGGCGATTCCCTGCGGCGCGAGCGGGGGCGCCGCGCGCTGACCCTGCTCGAGGAGTTGCGCCAGCACGATCCCACCAGCGTGACGGTGCACGAGAGTACCGGCGATACGGAGACCAAGGTGGACGCGAAGCTCGTGCACCTGGCGCAATTGCTCGGCGCGCGCCTGCTTACCAATGACTCGAATCTGTGCAAAATCGCCCGGCTGCAAAACGTGACGGCCCTCAATCTGAATGAGCTGGCCGAGGCGTTGCGCCCGCAATTGGCCGCCGGCGACCAGGTGGAGATCGCCCTGGTCAAGGAGGGAAAAGAATCCCACCAGGCCGTAGGGTATTTACCCGATGGGACAATGGTAGTGGTCAATCATGCACGCGCTCATCTGGGGCAGACGATGCCGATCGCCGTTTCCAGCGTGGTGCACACCACGGCCGGGCGTCTCTTCTTTGCGGAGCTGGAGAAGCACTGAGGCCGGCCTGACCCGGATATTCCCCCCAGGAAAACCGGACCCCTCTGCGGGGTATAAAAAAGAGCGACCGCGGCTTTGAAGTCGCTTTCGAGACTTGCGCCGCGGCCGCTACAGGGTGGGATTGGTGAGAGGTTACTCGGACTGCTGCGGAAGCGTGCGCTCAAGCTCGACGAGGCGCGCAAACGCGGCGGCAAAATCACGGAAGGCGGTGGCAGGAAGCATGATTGTGTCACGCCGCCCTCCCACGTCCTCAGTAATCTTGAGGAACCGTCCGCGCTGGTTTTCCTTGAGATCTAGGAAGAATATCTTCCGGTCGATCACAACTTTCTCAGACGCGAGCGGGTCCATCCCAGTTCTCTCTCCAGGATTGGAATTGATCATAAACTACGTCTTTCAACTACTCTGCCATCAGGTTTTTCTCTGATACCGGATCAAATAAGACCCCAAAATCCGTTCAATTCAAGGTTAAATCAAAGTAAAATTTAAACCGTTCATCGACACTTCTGTTCGATCCTCACGAAGGCCGCGGTCTTATTTATTTTTCGCCAGCCGGTTGCCGGCACGATTATAAGCCTATGGCGTTCCGTACCTTATGAACAGTTTCCTGGGCAAGCATATTGGCCCGCTCCGCTCCCTGGGATAGCACCCGCTCCACATATCCGGGGTCGGCTTCCAACTCCCACCGCCGCTTCCGCATCGGCTCAAAGGTACTCCAGATTGCCTCGAATAGCTTTTTCTTGAAGTCCCCATAGCCGGTGCCCCCGGCCCGGAAGCGCTCTTCCATCTCCGTAACCTCGTTTTCCGATGCAAAAAGCTTATATAGGCCGATAATGGTCGATCCATCCGGGTTCTTCGGCTCTTCCACCGGCGTGGAATCGGTGACGATGCCCATCACTTTTTTGCGCAGCGCCTTTTCCTCGGCAAAGAGCTCAATGGTGTTGTGGTAGCTCTTGCTCATCTTTCGGCCATCGAGGCCCGTGATGGTTTCCACCCCCGGCAGGATGCTGGGCTCGGGAATGGTGAAAGTCTCGCCGAAGGTGCGGTTAAACTTGAGCGCCAGGTCGCGCGTCATCTCCACGTGCTGCTTCTGGTCCCGGCCCACGGGGACGATGTTGCTCTGGTATATCAGGATATCGATGGCCATCAGCACCGGGTAGGCGAAAAGCCCCAGATTGATGGCCGCCTTATCCATGTTGGCCGTCGCGGCCTTGTACGCGTGCGCGTTTTCAAGCATCGGCAGCGGCGTCAATGTGCTGAGAATCCAGGTAAGCTGGCCGACCCCCCGCACGTCCGATTGCCGGAAGAGCGTCGCCTTGGCCGGGTCCAGGCCGCAGGCCAAAAAGTCGAGCGCCACGCCGCGGGAGTACTCGCGCAGCAGTTTCGCGTCGTGCAGCGTGGTCAGCGCATGGTAATCGGCGATGAAGTAGAACGCCTCGCCGCGCTCCTGCCACTCGATGGCCGGACGCATCATTCCAAAATAGTTGCCGATATGGGGGACGCCGGTGGGCTTGATGCCGGATAAGATGCGGGGCATGACAGGCCGGAAATATCTCCACGCGGGCGGCGGATGGGAAAGCTATTTTTCCGGCAGCCGATCAAGCACGCCGGCCAGGAAATCGGTCAGGCGGGCGCGTGCCCGGCCAATCCCTCCCACAAAGCGGGCAAACGGGCCGATGCATCCCGGGTGCCCCATCAGGTAGAACACGAGCGGCAGCGGACGCGGACGCTGCTCCTCCATGTCGAACCAGACACTCGCCGGCACCGGGAGATTTTGCGCCGCGGTATCGCTGATGGCGCGGACGGCCAGCGTGGGGATGCCCCGCGCGGCGCATTGCCGGTGGATCGCGGCGGTTTCCATATCCACGACGATCGCCCCCGTATGCCGCCCCAGATCCTTCTTTTGCAAAGCCGTCTCCACCACCTCCCGCGTGCTGATGAGCGATCCGGCGCGCGCCGGCAGCGCGGCAATACTGCCCAGCAGCGCCGCGTCGGAAAAATTCTGCCCGGTCACAATATCGCCGATCTTCAAGTCCCCGCAGAGCGCGCCGCCAAAGCCGGCTGCAATCCAGACCGAGGGAGTCTCCTTTTCCAGGTAAAGTCCCACCCGCTCCGCGGCGGAGGCCATCCCCATGCCGGTGTGAAAGATGGTCACCTCCCGTCCGCCGATTTTTCCCGTGACGACGGGCAATTGCGGCGGACCGCTGCATCTCGCGCCGGTAATACGGGGCCGGAGGCCCTTGCTTTCTTCGGGCAGGGCAAAGCTCAGAACAATCACGGGGTAGGGGAGGGGGTGGGGGGTTCGATGACGATTTCAACGAGGCGCGTCTCCTTGGAAGGCACGTCCAGCGATACTTTTACATGGTGCAACGCCGCCTTGAAAGCCTCCGCATTATTTTCCGGCACGGTGGCGAGGATCGAGACGTATCCCTGGGAATTTGTGGAGCGGATCCCGACGCCTCCCGCATCGGAAACGCCCTTGAGCACCGCCTCGACCGTCGCCTCCGTATCCGCCTTGCCCGCAGTCAGGATCACCTGGTCGCTGGCCAGCGAGGGCGCGGCCAGCGTCTGTTCCGCCGTATGCTTGAGCACCTCCGTCAGGCCATCGATGGAGGGAAGGGGTTTCGCCGCGGGTTGCTCCCGCTTGTGGCAGCCTGCGCCACATGGCAACGCCAGGAGGAGAAGCAGGGCTGGAAGTGGAAATATTGGCTGGCGCATGAAATGATTACACGAACTGCAAATTGCAGTGGCAAGCAATCCCATGCTTCTGTAGCTTCTACCCCCTTCCCCCCATGAGACACAGGGTTAAACACTGGAAAATCGCCAGCTGTGGCGCCATATGCGCGGCAGCCTTTAACCTGAGCGCATCCGGCCAGGCCCCCATCGGGGCCGCCTCAGACCAGGCTGCCATGCAGGCGCTGGACCTTTTAAACAGCGGCAAGCTCGACCAGGCCGCCGCCGCATACCAGTCCCTCATCCAGCGCTTCCCAAACTCCGGCGATGTGCCGGAGGCATGGTTCCGCCTGGCCGATATCGACTACATGCAGGGCCAGTATGACGATGCGATTTCCACCCTTGGCCACATCAATCAGCAGGCCGCTTCCGTGGAAATCAAATCCGCGGCCGATGAGCTGAAGCCGGAGATCCTCGCGGCGAAAGCCTCAAAGATGGCGCCCGGCGATCCGGGCCGGAAAGAAGCCTACGAGCAGGCGATCCAGGGTTACGACGATTACATCAAGAAGTATCCTCACAACTCCGATATCGAGACCGCCAATTACGGGCGCGCCGTCGCCGCGTATCAATCCGAGGATTACGCCGCCGCGGAACAGAGCCTGCGGGATAACCTCAAGCGCTTTCCCAACAGCGAGTCGTCGCTCGATACGCAGGACTTGCTGGCCGTGGTGCTGACGGCCGAGGCGGCCAAGACCCTGCGCGCCCATGGCGACAAGGCCCAGGCCATGAAGGAATTCAACGAGGCGATCACACTGCTGGCCAACATCATCCTGCGGCACTCCGATGTCGCCCTGGCCAACGACGCGCAATTCCAGATTGGCGAGGTGCTTTTCAATCGGGGCAACGCCCAGGAAGGCGCCGCGCGCGATAAAGACCTGGCAAACGCCATTGACGCATACCATGCCGTCCTGCCCAAGGAGCAGATGGTGCAGGCCCAGCAGGATCGCATCAATCTGCTGCTGGAACGGCTGCGCCAGGCCGTGCTCCGCGGCGACCGTGCCACCGCGCAGGCGCTCCAGCGTCTTCAGGATCGCGAGAATACAAAGTTGCAAGCGCTCAAAGACGCACCCGACCAGACTCTCAATGCGCAGCTCCGCATCGCCGCCTGCTATTTCCTCCTCCAGCGCTATGATGAGTCGCGGGTGCTCCTGCATTATATCCAGGGCTTCGCCACCGATGCGTTCCAGAAGAAGCAGATCGCGTATTACCTGGTCCTTACCTACGCCTCGCAGGGCATTATGGACAGCGCCGAGTCCGCCTATGCCTTGTTCCAGTCCGCTTACAAGGGCGACCCCATCGGCGAGAATCTTCCGCTGATGATGGGCACCGGATTTCTGAAAGCCAATCAGCCGGACAAGGCGACCAAATACCTCGACGAGGAGGCCACGCTTTATCCCAACAGCCCGCTTGTGAATGAAGCGCTGGGCCAGGAGGCCTCCGCGCTCATCGGCCTCAAGCGCTATGACCAGGCGCTGGATACTTACAATAAATACCTCAAGACCAATCCCTCCGCCCCTCTTGCGGCGCATGCCGAAATGGGAATCGCGCAGGTTTACCAGTCCACCAATCGAATCCCCGAGGCCATCAAGCAATATCAGAAAGTGGCGGACACTTATCCCGGCACCCAGGATGCCGAGGACAGCTCCTTCTACGCGGCGGGCCTGGAAACGAGTATCGATCCCAAGAAGGCGATTTCCGATTTGCAGGCCTTCATCAAGAAATTCCCGGACAGCCAATTCGCCGACCGTTCCATGATGATGGTGGCGCAAATGCAGGCCGCCACCGGAGATATCCCGGGCGCCGTGGCCACTTACAAGGAGATCCCGGAGAAGTATCCCAAATCCGAGTTTGCGCCGCAGTCCTACTTCCAGCGCGCCATCATCCTGAGCAAGGAAAACAAGACGGATGAAATGGTGGCCCTGATGAAGGAATTCACCACCAAATTCCCGGACGACAAAAACATCTACTACGCCTACGACACCATCGCCCAGTCGCAGGTAACCAAGGGCAATATCCCCGATGCCATCGCCACTTACACCGGGATGGTGGACACGCATCCCAAGGATCCCATGGCTCCCTCCGCGCTCTATCACGTCGCGGAGCTCTGGCGCAAGCAGGCGGACAGCCTCGGGCAATACCAGGGCATCAGCGAGGCGCAGCGCACGGAGTGGAAAAAGGATATCGATAACAGCATCGCCGCCGTGGAAAAACTGCTGAACGATTACTCCGATTCCGGCCAGGTGGGCGTGGCGCTCAAGACCTTGCTCGCCGATCAGCAAATGTACCTGGCTGCGGGACTGAAGACGCCGGAGGTCATCGACAGCTATTTCCACTCCCTGGCGGGCAAGTTCGCATCCAATCCCTCCGCCCGCAGCCGCATCCTCTTTACCGCCGCCATCTTCATCTACGAGAAGGACCCGCAGAAGGCCATCACGGACATGAACCAGGCTTACAAGCCCGATCTTGTCTATGCGCCGGCCGATCTGGATATCTACGGCGCCGCACTGATCGACCAGGGGAAGACCCGGCAGGCCTACGATATATACGCAAAGATCGCGCACGATTATCCCATCCCCGCGGGCCAGCAGCCCAGCCAGGCCTCCCCCGCCATCCAGGAGGCGCAGGCAACCGCGACATTCGGCATGGCCCAGGCGCTCGCAAAGGAGGGCAAGACCGCGGACGCCGCCAAGCTGTTTGCCCAGCTAAAAGCCAATTACCCATGGTCCCCCAAGGTGGTGGAGGCCAGCTACGGCATCGCCAAGTCCGACTTCGAGGACAAGAAATACGATGACGCCATGAAACTGCTGGTGCCGATCATCGCCAGCCGCAACGCCCCCGCCACGCTCCGCGCCCATGCGCTCCTGCTGGATGGCGATGTCTGGGCCGCCAAGGGCAACCTCGATGCCGCCATCGACTCCTATCTCAAGACATCCGCCTTTTATGGCGGCGTTTCCGATGCCGCCGCGGAGGCGGACTGGAAGGGAGGCCAGGCGCTTGAGAAGCAAGCGGCGATGCTCAATGAGCAGAGCACCCCGAAACGCTCCGAGCAGATCGCCAAGGCCGTCGCCGCATACCAGGAGATCGTGGACAAGTTTTCCAACAGCAAATACCTCCAGCAGGCGCAGGACCGCCTGAACGCGCTCAAGTCCAGGTAACATGACACGCCAGGAGCGGGCCGCAGCGCTGGTCGCGGCATTCGGGAAAGTTTATCCCGATGCCCATTGCGAGCTCGATTACTCCACTCCGCTCGAACTCCTCGTCGCCACCATCCTCTCCGCGCAATGCACGGACAAGCGCGTGAACATGGTAACCCCGGCGCTCTTCAAAAAATATCGCACCGCCAAGGCCTACGCCGAGGCGCCGCAGGAGATGCTGGAAAAAGAAATCCAGTCCACCGGCTTCTTCCGCTCCAAGGCTAAAAGCCTCCGCGCCATGGCCGCCGATCTCGTCGCGAAACATGGGGGCAAAGTGCCCGCCGATATGGAGCACCTCACCGCGCTGCGCGGCGTCGGGCGCAAGACGGCGAACGTCGTCCTCGGCAACGCGTTCGATATCAACATAGGCGTCGTTGTCGATACCCACGTCCAGCGCCTCTCGAAACGGCTCGGCCTTACCAAACATACCGACCCCGCAAAGATCGAGCAGGACCTCATGAAGCTGATCCCGCGCGGCCAATGGACGCTCTTCTCCCACTGGCTCATCTGGCATGGCCGCCGCCGCTGCTCCGCCCGCAAACCCGATTGCGACGGTTGCGAAGTCCAGCACCTCTGCCCCAGCGCATTCAAGGTCGCCGTAAAATAAGTAAGGGAACTTCTGCATTCTCTCGCGGCAAAATCAGCCGCGATAATGTGAAAGGATTGCAACAAGGGAACCTGCCGATGGCCGGTTGATCTGCCTGGCAAGCGCGCTTGCACTGCCGCACCTGGGAACTTAGCATGGGGCCGGGAATGGGATTGCCGCACTTTCTTTACAACGCCGCGGTGACCGCGCAGATCGCCGGTGCGGTGATCGTCTTATATTATCTCTACCCGGCATACAAACGGACAAAGAACAAGGGCCTGGCATGCATAGGATTTGGTTATATGCTTGCGTTGTTTCTGAAGTTCTTCAGTTTCTTGATTCCCTCCAAGTCCTTGGGATCGAGCTATTACTGGTACTATAACTTGATTCAATTGGTTTTTATAGCGGAATTAGTAGCCTTCCCGGTCGGTTTTATTCTTCTCCTGCGCTCATGGATGCGCCTTGAGGCGGCGCTCACACTCACCTGTCCAAAATGCGGGACCGGCTGGGAGCTGACGTCGCGGGAAGCGGCGCAGCCATTATTTATATGTCCTCAGTGCGACACCCCGATTGATACCGGCAAAGAAACGGGGGGGCGCGAATTAGGACCTGCTAAAGAGAAATAGGGCTCCATTTTGATATACAGCAAACCCGGACGATGGGTCATGGAGTCAGCTCTTGTGATTCAGGCTGCCGTTTTCCGGCTTCAGCACGCGCAGATCGACGATACTCGCCCAAGCCCCGGGAACGGCGGCTGTGACGGTGACCCGAATGAAACGCATGGCAGTGGCTGGAAAATGGAGTTCGGAGCGATGACTTTCGCTGCCGGCCAGCGGCGATGCGCCCTGCTCGTTGCCCAGCGGCTGCCAGGCAATGCCATCGCCGGAGCCTTCCAGCCGGTATTTGTATCCCGCGGCCGAGCGCTCCCAGGTGATTTCGCATGCGCCGATTTTCATGGGCGTGCCGAGATCGACCTTGAGCCATTGCGGCATTCGCATACCGGCAGCGCACCAGCGGGTTTCCGGATCGCCGTCGGTGGCATTGGCCGCTCCGTTTCCAATCTCCTCGGAGGAGGCTGTGACCGGCTTCCCGAGCGCTACATTTGCGGTATCCGGGGCGGCTGATAACACGCTCTCATCATTCGGTACCAGATAGGCCCTGGCCTGCGCATAATCCAGTGTCAGCACGAACTTGTTCAGCACGCGCAGCCCCACGTTCAGGTAGGAGCTCGTGGCTCCGCTCTGCCTGGGCTCGTAAACGCAGAGCGCTTTCGTGACGCGATAGCCCGCCAGGTCGATGGCCGGAAGATGCGCAATCTGGGCCGGGTACTCCCCGTCCGCCGTGGCGAGGCCCGCGAATCGGATTGGCCCGGAAATCAAATCCTTGAAGGGATGCTCGCTATTGAGGTCATCGTTCATGACGATGCCGGTTGAGTTTCCCAAGTCCAGCAGCGCCGGAGCCGTGAAGCTCTGATGGCCCTTCCCTCCCACCGTGACGGCTGCATGCGGCGAGCCATCATTGAAAGTCAGCGGCAGCGCGGCTCCCTCCGGTCGCGCCGTGGCGGGTTCGAAGGTGATGGCGCGTTTTTTGAAATCGATCTTAACCCGCGTCATCTCCAGAAAGTTCGTCCCGAGTTGTCCATCCAGTCCGTCGAACACTTTCATATTTGAGGTTGGATTCACGAGGAAACGCAGATTCTTAAATTCCGCACCGCAGATTCGGCAATTCGCGGCAAACACCCCACTTGCTTTGCCAAAACGGGCTGTGGCCTGCCCCACCACATTTAACCCGAGTTTAGCCGCCACCTGCGGGTTGATATTCGAGAACCAGACCCCCGAGTCGATCACAAAGAAATGCGGCTTCCCATCCCCAAAATCGACGCGGACCTTCAGCAAGCCTTCGGCGTCCGGTTCCAGGCTGCCGCTCGCTCCTCCAGATGGGATGCTCACCGCCGGCTCCGGGCCGTCATCCACCACAATTTCATCCAGATGCCTCTGGCCCGCCAGCAGAGCGTCCCGACGATGCCGGAGGAAAGTTGCCGTTTCCTTGGGTAGCGATGCCTCCAGGGATTGTTGCAGTGTCGCATTCTCCTTGATCCACCCAGGACATTCCTTTGCCACATAGGCATCGGTGTTCTCAGTGCCGCTACTGGCCAGCAGGCTCCAGAGATAGGCCTTCCGGGCATCCTTCGGCGCCCCCTGTTCGCCCGCCGCGTACAACTGCGCCAGCTCCGCCGCCGATGGCCCGTAAACATTCCGGCCCGATCCCGCCGCCAGCAGATAGGAAAAGCCGGCCGATTCATCCTTCTTCCCGCCCAAGCCCTTGATTGTCATGTCGCCGAAGGCGAATTCGCTCGGAATATCCAGATGTTCGATCCCTTTGGAATACCAGTTGCTCGCCGCGGTGAAATCGACCTTGTACCCCAGGGCGCCGGTGGCGCATGCATTTCCCATTTCCCGGATGGCAAGAGCAGAGCCCTCATTTGCCGCGCACGCAAACCAGAAGATGGCTTGCCCGTCATCCTTCCGCACGCCATCGCCATCCCGGAACCGAAGAGCCAGCTTATAGCCAGGTTCCGGGAGTCCCTTCACCGCCTCATCCCAAAGCGAAGCCGCCGCTCCATCGAGCCCTGCCGGCCTCGGCAGCGCAGCAAGGATCGGCGCCGGATCCACAGGACTCGCCCCCCGAACCACGATGTGCGCAGCGAACAACGCCGCCGCCAAAAGGGCACTTCGTTTTTGCGTGCATCGCACCAAAGCGAACGACAATGGAGAACGGGCGGAGCTGGCAGGCTCGTTGCGGTTTGAAGTCATGCCCCCTCAAATACAAGAGCAGCCTTTCAATTCAACTTTATATCGATATATATTCGGTTACGATAACGCCCCCCCATGGGGCCTTTCCGGCAAACCAAGCCATCGCCGATGCGCCTCGTCTTTTATTGGGAAGAATTTGTCCAGCCGGCGCGAGCCGGGGGGCGCGTCCTAACCGAGCCGCCCTCTGCCGGGCTCACGGGGTCACAAAACCCACCGGCACCACCGCGTCGGTTTCCGCGTCGTAATCCACGCCATCGAGGCCGAAGCCGAAGAGGCGGAGGAATTCCTGCCGGTAACCGGCGATGTCGGTGATCTCGTTCAGATTCTCAGTGGTGACCGTGGGCCAGGTTTTCTCGACCGCTTCCTGCACCTCGGGGCGCATTTCCCAATCGTCGATCCGGATGCGGCCCGCCTCATCGAGTTGCGGGTTGGCGCCATTGTAGAGGCGTTCGGCGAAGAGGCGCTGGACCTGCTCGATGCACCCCTCGTGAAGGCCGTGCTCCTTCATGATCTTGTAAAGCAGGGAGATGTAGAGCGGCACCACCGGGATGGCGGAGCTGGCCTGGGTGACCAGCGCCTTGTTGATGGAGACATAGGCGCGCCCGCCCGCCGGCGCCAGCTTCCCGGCGAGGCGCTTGGCGGTGGCTTCCAGGTCCTCCTTGGCGCGGCCGATGGTGCCGTTCCGGTAGATCGCCCAGGTAACATTGGGCCCAATGTAAGAATAGGCGACCGTCGTCGCGCCCGGGGCGAGCACCCCCGCGGCCGAGAGGGCGTCGATCCACATTTCCCAATCCTCGCCGCCCATGACGGTGATCGTGTCCGCAATATCCTGCTCGCTGGCAGGCTCGATGGTGATATCCGAGACCACGCCCTTATCCGTGTTCACCGTCTTCGCGGTATAGGCGCCGCCAATCGGCTTGAGGACGGAGCTGAAGGTCTGTCCCGTCTTGGGATGCGTGCGGCGCGGCGAGGCCAGACTGTAAACGACGGCATCCACCTGGCCCAGGCCGGTCTTGATCATATCGATGACCTGCCGCTTCACGGCGTCGGAAAAAGCGTCGCCATTGATGCTCTTCGCATACAGGCCGGCGGCGTGGGCGGCATCCTCAAACGCGGCGGAGTTGTACCACCCGGCGCTGCCCGGGCGGCCCTCCTCGGCCGGTTTCTCATAAAAGACGCCAATGGTTGCCGCATCTCCGCCAAAGGCCGCCGTAATGCGCGAGGCCAGCCCGTAGCCGGTGGAGGCGCCCACCACCAGCACCCGCTTCGGCATCCCGGTGAGCGGGCGTTTCTTTTTCACGTAGTCGATCTGGCTCCGGACATTGGCCGCACAGCCTTGGGGGTGGGCGGTGATACAGATAAATCCGCGGACTTTCGGCTTAATGATCATGGCCGCTAAATTTTGCGCGATGGAAATGCCTCGGGTCGAGAGGAAAACTCAGCCATCCCCGCGGCGGCCCGGCCCGGCCCGCGGCGGGATGTCCCTGGGAAAGACGGTTCCCTGGCAGGGGATTTGCCCACCTCTAAAAAAAAGGAGTTTTCCCCCTTGCGCGGGGCCAAGGCAGCCGCTACCTTTCGCGCTCACTTTTTCCAAGGACTTCAGTACCAGAGTTGCTCTAAGGCGTTCCCCCTATTAACCCCATGTCGAAACCCAAAAACGATAAACCCGCGGCGAAAAAAACCGCGCCGGAGGAACCGCCCGCCAAGAAGGCCCCGGTGAAGCCGAGCGCCAATCATTTTTCCGTCCTG
>DATAXI010000139.1:0-12871 GCA_036266845.1 Chthoniobacteraceae bacterium
CCGATCGTCAACACGCTTACGGCGCTGCCGATCAGCTTCGCGGGCATCGGCATTCGCGAATCCCTCTTTCAGGTGTTGCTGAATGATTTGTGCAACATCCCCGGCGGCGTGGGCGCGGCCATTGGCTCGCTGGGGTTTGCCATGCGGGCTGTGTGGGGCCTGCCGGGTGGCGTGCTCATGCTGCGGTACCGGAAATCCCGGAAAAGATAGCGCCCCGAACCGTCGCTAAAACCCCTTCCAGTTGTGCGCAACCAATTCCTCCATGTCGCTCGGCTCCGCCAAATCGCGGAAAGCGTCCAGCGTGCGCTCGATGCGTTCCGCCAAGGCGCTGGGCTCGTGCCAGCCGCTATCCGGCACATAAGCCAGGTCCAGCGTTACCAGGGTGTATCCGTCGCCAGCCGGCTCAAAAGAGACAACCCCCGAGTTTTCCGAGCCGGAGACATTGCGCCACGCAATGCGGTGATCCGGAATCATCAGGCTGAATTCCTCGACCGACTCGTACGGCAGCCCATCCTTCTCCGCCCGCCAGTAGAAGCGCCGCTCGCTCATCCAGCGCACCTCGCGCAGCGTTTCCATAAAGCGCGGAAACTCCTCCGGATGCGCCCAGTGCTCGTAAACCTCCCGCACCGGCGCATGCACCTCGATGGATCGTTTGATCGATTCCATAATTGCGCGATTTCCAAAGAGTCTCAACCCGGCCCGCGCGCGAATCAACGGAAAATATATCCGCGGCGGGCGGCAAATAAATCGCCGCTTTCTCTTTGAATTGAAAATTGTTGCCCCAGACCGGGATTACCCCGCATCCGCATCCGGCGCAATTTCAACAGCAGACCAAGGCAATCCCGGAACTGGCGCTACTTCTTCGCGCTCATCTTATCGATCATCGCGATGAATGCAGTGGGGCCGCCCGCCACATAACCGACCTGGCGGCCGAGGACATTGCCGTCCGGGTCCGTGAGGATGAATGTCGGGAAACCCTCCACGGCATACCGGGACTGGAGATCGTTGTTCTGCTGCTGCGTTTTTTGCGGGAGTTGTTTGCCCTGCGGAAAATCGGCCTGCATCAGGACGAGGTTCTTATCGGCAAAATCCTTGAACTGTTTGGTGTCGAGCACCTCCTTGTCCATGCGAATGCACCACTCGCACCAGTCGGAGCCCGTGAAATCCATGAGGATATTTTTGTGGTCCGCTTTGGCGGCTGTCGTGGCGTCTTTGTAATCCGTGTACCAGTGGGCATCCTGGGCGTAGGCGCCGGTCAATGTCAGAAACACAAGGGCGGCGAGCAAGCGCGCGGTTTTCATAATGCGAAACATCGCCTAACAATCGGGCATGCGAAAGGGTAATTGATGGCGATGGCGGTTTGCAACATCGCCGGTTCCATCGCCGGCACGCATCTGGCGATATTAAAAGGCAGCCGTTTTGTGCGCGTGGTGTTTTTGGTGATCGTCGCCGGCCTCATCGCGAAGCTGGGTTACGACATGCTGCGCTGATTCGGCTCAGAGCCCGGCAGGGGCCGCTTGCGTTAGATCAACTCCGCGATCTGCACGGCGTTGAGCGCGGCGCCCTTGAGCAATTGGTCGCCGGAAATCCAGAAGGCGATTCCGTTGTCCAGCGCACAATCGATGCGGAGCCGTCCGATTTCGCAATCGTCCTTGCCCGCGACACGGAGCGGGAGCGGGTACTCGTTGCGCGCCGGATTATCGACAAGGCGCAGGCCCGGGGCCTTGGCCAGCACATCGCGCGCGTGGTCGAGCGAGACGGGCTGCTCGAACTGGGCATTCACCGCCACCGAGTGGGCGCGGTAAACGGGAACGCGCACGCAAGTGACGCTGGCGAGGAAGTCCGGATGATGCATGATGCGGCGCCCCTCGTTCTGCATTTTCATCTCTTCCTTGGTGTATCCGCTCTCCAGGAAGCTATCGACATGCGGCAGGACGTTGAAGGCGATCTGGTGCGGATAGACAGTCCATGAGGGCTCCTTGCCGGAGGCCAGCGCATCCACCTGGAGCCGCAGCTCCTCGATGGCCTGCGCGCCGGTGCCGGAAACCGCCTGATAGCTGGCGGCGATCACGCGCTTGACGCCAAAGGCGCGGTGCAGCGGCCAGAGGCCCATGAGGGTGATGGCCGTGGTGCAGTTGGGATTGGCGATGATGCCGCGGTTGCGCTTCACATCCCCGCCATTGATCTCCGGCACCACGAGCGGGACGTTTTCATCCATGCGGTACGCGGAGGAGTTATCCACGACGACGGCGCCGGCCTGCACGGCCAGCGGAGCGTATTTTTTGGAAATCGAAGCGCCGGCGCTGAAGAGCGCCACATCCACCCCGGCAAAGGAATCCTCCTTCAGCTCCTGCACGGGAATCTGCCCGCCCTGGAACTCGAGCGTCTTGCCCGCCGAGCGGGCGGAAGCCAGCAGCGTCAGCTTCCCCACGGGAAAACCGCGCCTGGAAAGGACTTTCATCAATTCAACGCCGACTGCGCCGGTGGCGCCGACGATTGCTACGTGGAGTGGACTGCTCATAGGGTTATTTTCGCCTTCCCGGAGAAAAATCCTTCGGGAAAAATGGGGAGAAAGAGTGTAACGATCTTCGGCTGCAATGCAATCCCTGTCCATCCACGTCTCCGTTGGCCGCCAGACGCTGACCCTGCGCGGCGGAGAGGGCGTCGAGCGCGAGTACCCGGTATCGACCTCCTGCTTCGGCCTGGGGACGGAGCCGGGGAGCTTCAAGACGCCGCTGGGGAGGTTTGAGGTGGCGCAGAAAATCGGCGCGGGAGTTCCGCTGGGCACGATTTTCAGGAGCCGGGAGCCGACCGGAGAAGCCGGGCAGGCGTCCGACCCGGAGGATCTCATCCAGACGCGCATCCTGTGGCTGGCGGGCCTGGACCCCGGCAATGCGAACACGCGGGAACGCTACATTTACATCCACGGCACAAACCACGAGGAGGAGATTGGCACGCC
This sequence comes from Chthoniobacteraceae bacterium, assembly GCA_036266845.1. Taxonomy (GTDB): domain Bacteria; phylum Verrucomicrobiota; class Verrucomicrobiia; order Chthoniobacterales; family Chthoniobacteraceae; genus DATAXI01. The sequence continues at coordinate 2,960 of DATAXI010000139.1, forward strand.
CGCGAGCCATGGCTGCGTGCGGATGCGCAATGAAGATGTGGCGGATTTATTCGAGCGGGTTCCGGAGGGAACTCCGGTGTCGATACAGCCGTAAGAAAGCGTAGCCGCGAATCATGCGGAAAAATTTGACGGGAAAATTCCGTTGTTCTGACGAAACAAAACTGCGTAAAACAACCGCAAGCAACCAGCTACAGAAAGGAGGGGAAAATCAATTCATGAGAATTCTCGCAATTATCACTCTCGCGTTCGCCGCGATCGGAATGAGCGCCTGTGCTCACAAGGACAACACCATGTCCACGACCACCACCGCGAAGACCGGCTACAGCAAGTAAGCTGTCGCAATCCAGACATAAGGGCCAGACCGGACTTACCCGCGTCTGGCCTTTTTGTTGCCTCGCGGCGGCACGCTGACAAACGCGCTCCCCTTTGCGAGGAAGCGCCACGGCAGGTGCGCGGCCTTCGAGATGCCAATGCGGACATCCGCAACCACGCGCACCGGCGCCGCAGCCGGCAAAAAACCGACGCCGCCGCCGGCGCAAAGGTCGCGCCCGTGATCGCTCCCATCCACCGCAAGCGCCTGCGTTAGCTTTCCCGGACCGGAGCAGAGGGCGCGCTGGGAAAAAAGGATGGGGCTCTTGGCGGCGGCAATGCGCCGTTCTTCCATGAGGCGCAGGCCGAGCGTCGGCTCGAGTGCGCGGAACAGCACAAAGCCGTTTCGCGGGCCGCCCTTTACCAGCACGTTGAGCAGCCAGTGGACGCCGTAGTTCATGTAAACGTAGGCGGCGCCGGGCTCGTGATCCGCGATGAACTTGCGCGTGCTGGGGCGATGAAACGTGTGGCATGCCTCGTCCCCCTCCTCGGTATAGGCCTCGACTTCCACGATGCGGCCCGCGGCGTCGTTCCAGAGCAGCTCGCAGCCGATTAACTCCCGGGCGCAGAGAAGCGGGTCACGCCGGAAAAAATCGCGATCAAGAAATTGATTCACAGGCCGGTGGGGTAATCGAAAAATTGCCACGGCAGACCGAATTTTTCCGCCACATGCGCCGCGAGCGCCTTCACGCCGAATGTTTCGGTGGCGTAATGGCCGGCAAGCAGCAGGTTTACGCCCAATTCCTCCGCCAGCAGCGCGCTGTGATGCGGCCCTTCGCCGGTGATGAATGTATCCACCCCTTCCGCCGCGGCGCGCTGCACCTCGCCCCCTGCGCCCCCGGTCACGATGCCGACACGCCCAGCCATTGCGGGTCCGCCGCGCACTGTCTTTACCGGGCCGCCTGTCGCTTTCTCCGTCCGGGCGATCAAATCATCCAGCGGCATCCGCACCGCCGCTTTCAGTCCGATGTTCCGGCCTTTTTCAAAGAAAAACGGCTCGGTGGCTTCCAGTCCGATGGCCCGGGCAAGGAGGGCGTTATTGCCAAGCGCGGGATGCAGGTCCAGCGGCAGATGGGCGCTATAGACGGCCAAATCCGCGCGGATGGCGCGCTGCGCCTTGCGATACGCGGCGCCAGTCACCGGCTGAAGCCCGCCCCAGAACATCCCGTGATGCACCAGCAGCAGGTCAACCTCCGCCTTGGCCGCCATCTCCAGCACCGCCTCGCACGCATCCACCGCGGCGCCGATTTTTGCCACACGGCCCATGTTGGCAAATTGGAGGCCATTAAGCGCATTCGGCCAGTCCGCAACGTTTTTGATATCGAGCAATGCGTCGATGAAAACCGTGATCTCAGAGAGCGAAGCGTTCATTAGTTTTGCTTTTCATTTATCAAACTTAGCATTAAAATTCCTTAAAAAGGAGATTCACCCATGCCTGCCATGATCGATCCTGATCCAATCACCTCCACCTCCGCCAGAACCAATATCCAGGCCGGCGTCTGCCCGCTCTGCGGCGCGCCGCTTCACAATCCCGATACATGCGACCGGTGCGATTGGGTAAAAGGCTACGGCGAAGTGCCGCCGGAACTTCGGCATAACCCGCGCGACGTTTTCGCGTCTATCCTGAGCCTCTTTTGGCCGGGGCTGGGGCATTTCTACAAAGGACAGAAAGCGTGGGCCGCGGCGGGGGCCGGGCTGGGGGTGCTCTGTTTCCTCTGGGCGATCACGTTCTTCATGTTCTTCGGATTCCTCGTGTTTCCGGCGTGCTGGCTCTTCTTCGCGATTGACGCCTACTTTTGCAAGGATCTGCGCCACTCTCCCTGGCCGGTAGCCCGGCTGGCCTGAGGAAAACGGGGGACGGAATAAAACGGGGCGGTTCTGAACAAGGCTTCCCTCTCCGCGCCCACGGCTCCCCGACCCGGACGAGAGGGAATTGATCAATAGGTGAACGGCTGGAGTGCGACGCCCGAGGGAGTGGTGGACGGGTGGAAGGCGTAAGCCTGGCGCGGAACGGGGTTTGCGACCATCTGCTGCGGCTCCGGCGGCTGCGAGTCTCTGACGATCATTGGCATGGGCTCGTCCAGTTCCGGGCGCAATTCCTTGAGCATCCGCTCGACATGGCGGAACCTGGCGCGCGGAAGCAAGGTGGAGTAACTCTGGCGCGGGTCTCCCCACTGAAGGATCTGGATATCGACATGCTGAAGGCCCCAGCGGTCCATTAACTCGCGCGTGGGCATGTAGAGATCGATCGTGTTCCGCCCGGCAAGGTCCCACCCGTAATCGTCCACAATGTAGAGGCGTCCGGTCTGGACGATGCGAAACATGGTGCCTGCGGGCCAGCGGCTCCAGTCGGCGGCGGCGCTGTTGACCCGGCCATACTGGAGCGTGGTCCCAAGGGCATTGTGATTGGTGTAGCAGAGGTGATCCGCCTCACCGTCGAAGTATGCGGTGGTCCGCACGTGCTGGTATTGGGTCCTCGCCATGGGCGGCTCCCACTTAGGCAGGGGACGCTCGGCGCAACCCGCGAGCCAGAGGAGAGGGGTAAGCGCGGTTAGCGCGGTTAGCGCGATTGGCACAAGGGGCAGGGTGCGCATACGCGATGATATACAACATCTTGCGTGCCATGAAAGAAAAAACCGCGCTCCCCGATGATTTCGGGGAGCGCGGTTGCTGATTTTTCTATTTAACCGCTTGAGCGGTCCGGATTTACCGGCGGAGGTTCACGGGCAGGCCGGCCTGCATGGCGGCGTGCTGGTCATCCGTGCAGGGGGCATTGGTGGGGACCCCGGCGGGCGCCTGATTTGCCTGCACCAGGCCCTGGGTGACGATGTACTGCTCCAGCTCGTCGCCGGAAATATCGGCGAGCATGGCGCCATTGACTTCCACACAAGGTGAAAGGGGCTGGCCGCTTTTCTGCTCCATCTCCCAGCGGAATGCGGGGTTCTGGATGATGTCCTTCTCCGTGTATTGGAGGTTGTACTTGCGGAGAACGGCGCGGACGCCGTTGCTCCAGCCGCACTGGGTTTTGAGGTAGGCGGTGATCTGTGGTTGTTCCATAGTTTATTTGCGCTTTCCTTCGCCGGGGCGGTATTCCTCCTGGGCAGCCTGGAAAGCCTGCTCCAGGCCCACGAGGTCCTCGCCGGGCTTGATGCTGTCGAATGCTTCGCTCTCGCGCTTGATCTCCTCGTCGGAGTAGTTGGCGGCCTTGATGGAGAGGCCGATGCGGCGCTCCGTGCGGTCCACCTTGATGACGCGCGCCTCGACCTCCTGGCCGATCTTGAGCACGTCCTTGACCTTGTCCACGCGCTCCTCGCTGAGCTGGGAGATATGGACCAGGCCGTCGATGTCGTCGGCCAATTGGACGAAGGCGCCGAAGCTGGCGAGCTTGGTGACCTTGCCCTTGACCAGATCGCCGATCTTGTAGCGTTGATCGATGGCTTTCCACGGGTCTTCCTCGAGCTGCTTGATGCCGAGGGAAATCCGCTGGTTCTGCTTGTCGATATCGATGACCACGGCCTCGACGTCGTCGCCCTTCTTGAGGACTTCGCTGGGATGGTTGACCTTGCGGGTCCAGCTCAGATCGGAGACGTGCACCATGCCGTCGATGCCCTCCTCCAGCTCCACGAAGGCGCCGTAGGCGGTCATGTTCCGCACCTTGCCCTTCACGGTCTTGCCGATCATGTAGCGGTGCTCGATCTCGTCCCATGGGTTGGCCTCGAGCTGGCGGACGCCGAGGGAAATCTTCTGCTCATCCTTGTTCACGCCCAGGACGACTGCTTCCACCTCCTGGCCGACATTGAGAACATCGGACGGGCGGGTGATGCGCTTGGTCCAGGAGAGCTCGGACACGTGGATGAGGCCTTCGACGCCCTCTTCCAGCTCCACGAATGCGCCGTACGGGACGAGGTTCGTGATCTTGCCCTTGACGTTGGTGCCGATCGGGAATCGCTCCTCGATCTTGTCCCAAGGATTCTTCTGGGTCTGCTTGAGGCCGAGGGAGACGCGCTCCTTCTCCTTGTTGATATCGAGGACGATGACCTCCAGCTCCTGGCCCACTTTGAGCAGCTCGCTCGGGTGGCCAAGGCGGCCCCAGGTCATATCGGTGATGTGAAGCAGGCCGTCCATGCCGTCCAGGTCGATGAACGCGCCGAAATCGGTCAGGTTCTTGACGGTGCCGTGCACGGTGCTGCCGATCTTGACGCCATCGAGGAACTTCTGGCGCTTCTCGGCCCGCTCCTGCTCGATGAGCTCGCGGCGGGAGAGGACGACGTTCTTGCGGTCGTCGTTGACCTTTACAATCTTGAAGTCGTAGGTGTTGCCCACGAACTGCTGGAGATCCTTCGGGGGGACGATGTCGATTTGCGACGCGGGCAGAAACGCCTCGACGCCGATATTGACGGTGAGACCGCCTTTGACCACAGCCTTCACCTTGCCCTTGATGAGCCCGTCGCCCTGGAACACTTTGACGATCTTGTCCCAGTTCTGCTTGTGGGCGGCTTTCTCCTTGGAGAGCTTGACCATGCCCTGGTCGTCCTCAAGACGCTCGAGAAGCACTTCCACCTCATCGCCGATCTGGAGGTCTTCAACGTCGTCGAATTCCGAGGCGGGAATGACGCCTTCGGATTTATAGCCGATGTCAACGAGGACTTCGCGCGGGCGAATTTCGAGGACGTGGCCCTTTACGATACTGCCTTCGCGGAACTCCTTAAAGCTCTTCGCGATCAGCTCTTGCATTTCAATCATTGGATTTTCTTACTTACACCCCACGGGTTGCCGATTGTCCTTTTTGGAACCTCCGGACGAGCCAGGCGGCGCGTCTGTAACGGAGGGAAAAGGGGTTAGAAAATAGCTCAATCCGAGCAAAATACAAGTGGTTTTTGGACCGTGAAGCTCTACGGATGGGAGAAGGCGTTATGGGAATGCCAGGAGATGCTTCTGCCATCCGTGCCCATCGCCGTCATCCGCGGTTCTGCAGCCTTGATTTACCTTGATTTGGTTTGATCCCCCCAAGGCGAGGATCCACTTCCAGGCTTTCAAATCGCCCTGTGCGACCGGCCCTCTCAAGAGAATGCGGCGGCATGAATGGAAAAGGCGCTAGTCATTGGCCTGGAGGCGGAAAGCGCCGGTGTAGGACTGGGCGGGCTTCAGGGTGATGATGCAGTCCGGCAGGAGCTCGGTGCTGAAATCGCGAGGCGGGGCGATGGCGGAGGAAGCGAAAAGGGTGGTCGCATCCTCGCGGGTGTGGGCGCGGGTGTGGACCGGGACGCCGGCGTTCAGAAGCGTGATGCCGGATTGGCCCGGGGCGGACATGCTCACCCAGCGGATATCCCGCTTGGTGCAGCGGTAGGAGAGGTCCCGGGCGCTGGCCGTGCCGTCCGTGGCGGCGATGGAATCGGCGGGGTATTCGGTCCATTGCCCATCGCGGGACCAGGCCATTTGGGTGGCCTGCGGCGGGAGAATGAGTTTCATGCCCAGTTCCCATGCCTTCACCTCGGGCGCCTGCCAGTCGAGTTTCCAGCTTACATCGATGCGGGCGTCCGGGTGAACCTCCAGCGTGTATTCCAACCGGCCCACGGAGGAAGCGGACTCCGTGAGGAACACGTCGCCGGAGATCTCCGCGCGGGCGGAATCGCCATCCCGGGCGGTGGTGACGGTGACGTTGCGCAGCTCAGGGGCGGATTTGCTGAAGAGGTAGTTTTTGGCATCTCCCTGCGGGGCGCGGGCCTCGCCCAGATTGAGGATGGGGCCGCCGGTGAGCAATGTTTCATCCCCCTTCTTCCAGGAACGGACGGCGCCGGTGGTTTTATCCAGGGTCAGCACGGCGCCGGCGGCGGCGATGGCGACCTGCTGCGAGGCATCGCTGATCTGGACGGGGCCATTGGCGGCCAAAGCGGCGGGCGGGGCGGGCCAGGGCGCGCCGGCCACGTGCAGGCGCGTGGCGTAGAGGCTGCGGCCATCGGGATGGATAAACTCGAGCCTCAGGGTATCCGCGCCGGCGGTGGCGGGGAAGGTGGCGGACACGCTCGAGCGCGGGGCGCAGGCGATATGGCTGACGCCGGAGGCAAGCTGCCGGCCTTGCGCAAGGGCCTCCCAGGGGCACTCGAGCTCCGAGAGGTTGGTGAAATCGTACCGGTTTTGCAGGGGTACGGTAAACCGGCCGTCTATCGCGGTGACTTCGCGCGCGGCGGTGGTCACGGGGCTATAGACCATCTTGACCTCCCAATACTCCGGCTTCGGATTGCGATAGCCATCGACGATGCCCTTGACGTTATTGCCGCGGAGGCCGTCGGCATCGTGCCCGTGGTCCGGGAATTGATCGGCGATTCCCTGGTCCTGCCACTCCCAGATGAAGGAGCCGACGATTCCATCGGTGGGCCAGACGACGCTCCAGTTGCGCGCGAGGAAGAGGCCCCAGAAATCCTTGACGCCATAATCGTAATCCAGCTCTTGCGCGACGTGGAAGATATGGGGCTGTTCGGTGAAGATGGCGGGAGTGGTCTTGCGCAGAGCCCCGGCGGCGATGCTTTTTACCTGCTCGAAGCTGGGATAATGATAATCGGCAAAGTCGATGGATTTGTTGTTCCACGGGCCGCATTGGGAGATGAGCGCGGGGCGGGTGGAATCGTGGGCGTGGACGTAATCGAGCATGGCCTGGTTATTGGGGCCGTAGCCGCTCTCGTTGCCAAGGCTCCAGGCAAACACGCACGCCTTGTTCTTGTCCCGGGCGAGGGTCTCCGCGGCGCGCTGGAGGAAAGCCGGCTTGAGCGCGGGATTTCTGACATCGCACCAGCAGGCGGGCACCTCGTCGAGGACGTAGAGCCCTTTCTCGTCGCACAATTCGAGGAAACGCTCCGCGTCATTGTAATGGCTGGTGCGCACGGCGTTGATATTGGCGCCTTTCATCAGGGCGATGTCCTTTTCCCACTGCGCCTCGCCCAGGGCATGGCCGTAAGCGGCCCACTCCTCGTGGCGGCAGGCGCCGGTGCACTTGAGCGGGACGCCGTTCCAGAGGACCACGCCGTTGCGGATTTCCACCTTGCGGAAGCCAAACCGCTGCTGGACGCGCTCGATATGGCCCTGTGAGTCCGCCAGCTTGAAGAGGAGGAAGTAAAGATTCGGCTTCTCCGCGGACCAGAGCGCGGGAGCCTTGACGGGCGCCCGCAGGTGGATGATGCCGGCGCCATCCGCGCCGATCGCTCCGGCGCCGCTCAATGGAACCCCTGGCACGGGCACGCCATCGGCGCCGGTGAGCGTGGCATCCAGCTTCACGGTCGCGCCAGGATGACCGGCGACAACGACATCCGCCCTGAGCGTGGCGCCGGTGTATTTCGCATCCAGATCGGTGATCACGGTGATGTCTTCCACATGGGTGACCGGAAGCGCCTCGAGATAATTCTCCCGGTAGATGCCCCCGAGGCACCAGTAATCGCCGGTATCCAGATCAACGCTGGGGGTCTGCTTGGTAACGCGGACCGCCAGCAGGTTCGGCCTGCCCGGCTCGAGGGCTTTGGTGACGTCGATATCGAACGCGGTGAACCCGCTCTCATGGTAGCCGCATGGCCTGCCATTGACGAAAATCTCCGCCCCATCGGTGACTCCGTCGAAGTGCCAGAGCACTTTCTTGCCGGTGAAGCTCGCGGGAATTTGGATCCAGCGGCGGTAGAGGCCCACGGCGTTGTCCGGCTGGTTATAGGTGGGGCGGGAGAAGCCGAGCATTTCCCAATTCGCCGGCACCGGGATTTCCGCCCACGCCTTGTCATCGAGACCGGGCTGGGCGAAGGCGTCGCGCGTTGCGGGATTCTCCGGCGGGAGCACCGGTTTCCACGGGGTCTCCGCGCCGTTTTCGATGACCTTGATACTGATATGGCGGATGCTTGCCCACGCATAGGTATTGGGCCGGTGCGCCCCCAGGATATCGAGGCGGAGGTAACGGACTCTCGCGGGCGTGAGGGCCACGGGCCCGTCAATCACGCCGGGCATGGCGGAATCGTCGGCCAGGAGCTGCCAGCTTTTGCCATCCAGGCTGCCCTCGACTTTTACCAGGTAGTGCGCGGTATCGAATTCCCACCGGACCGCAAGGCCGCTGACCTGGCGCGGCTGCTGCATATCGACCATCCACCATTGCGGAAAGGTCCCGGAGGACGCCGTCCATGAGCCGGCGGCGCCGCCGATAATGTCCAGAACCGCGTCCGGCGAGGACCCCTGAGTGCTGGAAGCGCTGGCGATGCCGTGCGCGGCGTTATGGAAGCCATCGGCAAGGATGCAGCCGCTGGCGGCCTGGAAGCGCCATGTGCCTGCGAGCGGCACGATGGCGGGGTTATCGACACGGACCTTCTGCAGCGGGACGGGACCCGGAACGGTGAGCGGGACCGGCACGCCCGCGCGAGCGGCGCAAGCGGCCAGGATGAGGAGGGATGCCGTCAGTTTCATAGGAGGAAGATTTCGCGGGTTTAACCAATTCCATTCCCGCCGGTTGCGCCAAAGGTTCCCGAGGCGCGCCGCCATGCGATTGATCGCTCCCCTCCACAACGCAAAGAGGCCTCCGGCCAAGACCGGAAGCCTCTTTTTGAAAACGGGTCTGGGCTGCGCGGGAGCCGCTTACTTCATCAGAAGCACCGAACGGGAGCGCTTGATCGCCCGGGTGATCTTCCGATGCAGGTGGGCAGGCATGCCGGTGACGCGGCGGGGCAGAATCTTGCCGGTCTCGGTCACGAACTTCTTGAGCAGGTCGGGATTCTTGTAATCGATGGCCTCGAGGGCGATATCGATGCGGCGGCGCGGCATCGAGCGATTTGCGCGGCGGAATGCGGAGCGGCGTTTGGGAGTTTTCGGTTCCATGGTGGTGGATTTACTTGATCTCGCGGTGGAGCGTGTGGCGCTTCAGGAAGGGGTTGTACTTCTTCTTCTCAAGCCGGTTGGGCGTGTTCGGGCTCTTCTTGTTGCGCGTGGTGATGTAGCGGGAGGTGGGTTTCCCCTCCGCCTTGGCCTCGGTGCACTCGAGGGTGATGATGTCTCTCATGACTTCTTATTCCTTGTTTTCGCTGACGGTCTCTTCTTCTTCGTTTTCCGAGCCGCCTTCTTCATCGGTAAGGCCGAAGAGGGAGGTCACGGGCTGGCGGGACCGTGTCAGCTTGCGTTGTTTCTCAAGCTGGGACTGGCAGTCCACGGTAAAACGGGCAAAGGGGATGGCCTCGAGGCGGGCATGGACGATCGGCTTGTTGCAAAGCTCGCAAATGCCGTAGGTGCCCTGCTCGATGCGCTTGAGGGCTTCATCGATCTCGTAAAGGGCGTCCTGCTCCTGGGAGAGGAGGCTGAGGGCAAAGTCGCGGTCGTACGCATCGCTGCCGGCATCCGCCTGGTGCATGCCGAAGGCGCTGGCCTCGCTGCCCTCTGCGCGGGCGCGCAGGGTATCGCGGGCGACACCGCTCATGGAGTCCAGCATGCCGTCGCGGAGCTGGAGCAGCCGTTCCTTTTGCCGCTTGAGGAACGGGTCTTTGATTTCCACCTGCTTGGGGGGCGTCAGGACGGAAAAATGATTGGCGC
>DATAXI010000140.1:0-7796 GCA_036266845.1 Chthoniobacteraceae bacterium
CGACACCGTGATCGCGCTCGACACAGTGACCGGGGGCAATGGCGGCGGGGTAAGCGCCAATAGCACCACCGCCACCGGCAATGCCGGCAACGGCGGCACGGCGACGAGCACCTCCAGCGCAACAGCCACCGGTAGCAGTAGCGGAATCAATGTGACCGACACCGCAATCGGCGGCAGCGGCGGCAGCGTGGTGGCCACCGGCGGCACGGCCACCGGCAGCGGCGGCAATGGAGCGGCGGCAAGTTCCACCGCATCCGGAAGCACCACGGACGGCTCGACGGTGAGCTTGCCGTATGGGTTGAACGGAGCCAGTACGGGTTATCCTCCCCAGGTGGCTGCCATCGCCACCGGCGGCGCGGGCGGGCAGGGGAATGGCGTAAGTTTTGGGGCCGGCTCCGGCGGCGCTGCGATCGCGCTGGCCTCCGGCACCAGCAGCAGCGGCGGCGCCATGAACGTCGTGGCCACAGCGGTGGGCGGCGCTGCCGGAACAGTCGCCAACGGAGCCACGGGCAATAACGGTGGCGCGGCTACGGCCACCGCCAATGCCTCAAGCGGCCTCGGCATCGCAATGGCGACCGCGACCGCCACCGGCGGCCTGCCGACGACCGCCTCCTCCAACCAGGGCACGGCCAATGCCGGGAGCGATGCGGACGGCTATGCCGCCTTTGCCCAGAGCTCAGCCACCGGCCTCAGCGGCTCATCGATGGCCACCGCGTCCAATTCCACCGGCGATGGCGGCTTTGTGGATTCCATTACCACGATTTCCAAGGCGCCCACGGTGAGCGGAGACACCAGCCTGACTTATAGCGGCGTCACGGTATTGCAAGCCGCGCCCAACTATACCACCTACGATACCAAACAGGCCGCGGGCTACGGCGCGGGCTCACCCACCAATGTTGGCAATATCATCAGCGGCGCGCCGCTGGTGCAGCAGTACTTCAACGGCCCCTCGTGGCAGAACACCTTCGGCATTGTGGATCTCGGCGTCGGTTCGCTTTCCGCCACCAGTTCCGTCGCGCAGACATTTGAAACCAATGTCGCGTTCACCATTAACACCGCCGCCATTGGCGGAGGCTTGAGTGAGTTTGGTTTCATCGCCGGCACCGGCACCTCCAGCGGCGGCTTCGAGAACATCGTGCTCAAGATCACCGTCGGCGTCTCCACGCAGACCTATGAGTTCGACAGTATCGCCGATGCGGAGGCCTTTTTTAACGATACGGAATTCAGCCTCGGCGATTACCCGTCCGAGGAGGCGCTGCCCATCGACTTCGACATGTCGCTCACCAGCACCGGCGGCGGCGATGAATTCGACGGTGAACTGATCTTCGGAGCCATCCCCGAGCCCGGCGCCTGGGCCATGCTCGTTGCCGGCGCATTTCTGCTGCCATTCGCCGGGCGCCGCCCGCGCAGGCTGCGGTAGTCTTTACAGCGGCACCGGCAGGATGCGTCCGGCCATCAATGCGTAGGCGCGCGTAAAATGGGCGGAGCGCGCCATCGCGGAGAGAAAGGTCCCACCGCGGATATTCGCCCCCGCCGCCCATTGCGAGAAGGCCGGCAGAATCAGCATCCGCCGCCCCGCGAGGAAACAGGGCACTTTTACGCCTGTCGCCACGCCGTCGTGCAGGTGAATTGCCGGATGCTCATGTCCCATGATCAGCCAGCCGCGCTCCGGCGCTTCCACCTCGTCCGCGCCATGCGTCAGCAAGTGCGTGCCGAGTATGATCTCCCGCTCCAGCGCCACGTCCGGCATCAGGGCTTCCAGATCCCGGTCGTGATTCCCCACGATCCACCGGATATCCCGGCCCGCGAGCCGTCCGGCCAGCGCCGCCAATACCTCCCTCAGCGCCGGCACCGGCACTGCGCGGTGCACGATGTCTCCCAGCAACACCACGCATTCGGCGCGATACTCCTCCGCCAGCGCCGCCAGCCGGTCGATGGCGTCTTCCGGCGCGGTAATCGGCATCAATTGCCCGGCGTGCCGGTGCGCCCAGGCGTAGCCCAGGTGCAAATCCGCCGCCACCAGCGCGCGTTCCTCCGGCATCCAGAGTACGCGGCGGGCATCCAGGTGCAGGCCGGGGGCGAGAATGTGCGCGGTGCGGGGTTCGATGCGGGAAATCTTACCCGCCCCGGGCAACTCCTCAACCCCCCGCAATCACTTTGCCGGAGGGATTACGCAGGCAAATTGGTAATCGCCCGAGCCGATGGGGATTTCTTTTTTGCCATCCCGGTCAGGCGCGGGCAGCTCGACTGTGGCCGTGGTATTGAGCGGAATCGTCACGGAGAGAGTGAAGCGGTGATCCTTCAAGGTCCACTTCGTCGCGATTCGGCCATGGATGGAATCGTAGGAGCCTTCCGCGTGCGTCAGGCCGCCGGCCGGGTCTGGCAGCGGTCGAATGACGATGTGGCTGAATCCCGGCGTATCCGTCCCGATGCCCGCCACGCTGTCGTACATCCACTCCTCGCACGAGCCGAGCGAGTAATGGTTGAACGAGTTCATCCCCGGATCCTGGAAACCATGTTCCGGCGTCCAGCCGTCCCAGCGCTCCCAGATGGTCGTCGCGCCGTTGAGCACCGAGAAGAGCCAGGATGGAAACGTTTTTTGAAGAAAGAGACGATAAGCCGTGGCTGTCTGGTTTTCAGCACAAAGCGCCGGCAGCAGGTAACTCACCCCGATGAACCCGGTGGTGAGGTGATTGCCGTGCGCGGCGATATCCTCCGCCAGGTATTGGCCCGCCTTTGCCCGCAGATTGTCCGGCAGCAGGTTGAACCGGAGCGCCATCGCGTAGGCGCATTGTGTCCCTTCTTTAATATGGCCGTCCGCCAGCACGTAATGCTGGTTGAACGCCGCCTTGATCTGGTCGAAAAGCTGACCGTATTTCTGCGCGCCCCCCGTATCGCCGGCGGCTGCGCACGACTTTGCAAGCAGATCGGTTGAGTAAGCGTAATACGCCGTGCCAATCAGCTCCTTGGACGTGCTCTCATGCTGCGAGAGCCAGTCGCCGTAGTCCGAGCCGCGATCGTGGTCGCGGATGCCATTGGTGCTGTGCGCCGTGCACCAGTCCACCCACTTCTTCATCGCGGGCAGATTCTCCTCCAGCATCCGCGTATCGCCGTATGCCATGTAGATCGTCCACGGGATGATGACGCCGGCATCGCTCCAGCCCGGCACGCCGCCTTTTTCGTGCCCGCCCTTGCCGGCCGGCGGATTCGGCGCCACCTGCGGAAATCTGCCGTCCGGGTATTGGTCATCATCCACGTCCACCATCCACTTGGTAAAGAACGCGGCCACATCCCCGTCATACGTCGCGGAGCGCACAAAGATTTGGGCGTCGCCCATCCAGCCCATGCGCTCGTCGCGCTGCGGGCAGTCCGTGGGCACGGAGAGGTAATTGCCGCGCATGCCCCAGACGATGTTTGACTGGAGCTGGTTGATGAGCGGATCGGAACTGGAAAAGGAACCCACGCGCCGGAAAGCGGTGCCGATGACGATGCCCGTCACCGCATCCTTGCCCGGCGCATTCGGCAGCCCGGTCAGCTCCACATAGCGGAAACCGTGAAAGGTAAAGTGCGGCTGCCAGATTTCTATACCGCCTCCCTTGCAGACGTAAGTATCGATCGCCGCCGCGCCCCGCAGATTGGCCGTATAGATCGTCCCGTCCGGGTTGAGCATTTCCGCGTGACGAATCGTGACTTTCGTTCCGGCCGGCGCTTTCACTTTCAGGCGCACGAAGCCGACCATGTTCTGTCCCAGGTCATAGGTCCAATGCCCGGGCCTTGTTTCCTTCACGCTCTTCGGCAGCAATTCGCCCGTCTGGCGCACCGGCTCGTCCACCTGGCCGCTCAAGGCGCGCTCCGGCTCGGCGCGCACCGCGGCGTTGGCCCAGCCGCTGACCTCCAGGCCCGGCTGGTCCCAGCCCGCAATCTCGCGCCGCGCGTCGTAACTTTCGCCCATCATGTTATCGGCGGCGAGGATTGGCCCGGCGTGGATTTTCCAGCTTCCATCGGTCACCACCCGTTCCACGGTGCCATCCTGGTACGTCACCTCGAGTTGCGCAAAGAGCGCGGGCGTGGTGCCCCACACCTGGTAGCCGCCATTGCCGGTGTGCCCGCTGTACCAGCCATTGCCCACGTAGCCGGCCAGGGTGTTCGCCCCGTTCTTTACCAGCGCCGTGACGTCATAGTCCTGATAGCGCGAGCGCTTGCTGTAATCGGTCCAATCCGGCGCCAGCAGGTGATCGCCCACGCGCTGGCCGTTCAGGTGCAGATCGTAAAGCCCCAGCGCCGTCGCGTACAGCCGCGCCCGAGCGATCGGTTTATCCAGCGAAAAATCCTTCCGCAGGCACGGCAGCGCGCTCGCGGTGTCTGGCAGCGTCAGGGTTTGATTCTCCGGCGTCACCGATTCCTCCGGCCTGCCGTTGAGTGTGTAATCGACCCGCAGCTCCTTCACCTGATTCTCCGCGGGATCCCCGCCCAAGGTGGCGTTGCTTGCCGGCAGCGAGAGATTGTTGTCTTTCAGCGCTCCGGCAACGAGCGCGGTCACATCCTTCGATTTCCGCCGATCCAGGGTTTCATAAATCGCCTTGGTGATCGCCACCTTTCCCACTTCCCCGGGTTCGGCGGTCCGGGGCGCGTCCAGCCACTTTGCCTGCCAATCGCCGGGCTGGAGCAGCCCCATCTCCCAAGTCGCGCTCGGGCTCCAGGGACTTTGCCTTCCCTGGGAATCGGTGATCCGCACCTTCCAGTAGCACCTCTCGCGCGATGCCAGTGCCCCGCCGCCATAGGCGATGCCGCTGGTCTCATCGGTTTTCACCTCGCCGCTGTCCCACAGGTCTCCCTTGCCCGCCGCCAGGCTCTGCGGCGAAGAGGCCACCAGGATGTGATACGACCCCTGTTTCACCCCCTGCGGCACAGAGCCGGCGCCGGTGAGGATCCAGCTTAGCCGCGGCTGCGCCACATCGATGCCAAGCGGATTGAAGAGATACTCGCAGCGAAGCTGGGAAGTGGTGATGGCCGCGTGGGCGCAGCAAACCATGGCTGACGCAACCGCCAGCCCGGGGAGACAACGGGGTTTCATAAGTTGGGGATAGATTGGATGCCGGTCCAGCGTGGGGACGCTCCGGCGCGTTGTCCAACCCCAACCGGGCTCCTACGTTTTGAAAAAACTTGGGCGGTGGAACGTCCCGTTCCGATAGTTCTCGTACGTCGCCAGGGCCAGCAGGGGGAAGTTGTTCCGGTACATGTCGTACTTCAGGTAAAACACTTTTGGGAAACCGGTGCCGGTCGTTTCCGGCTCCGTCCACGAGCCATCGCGATTCTGCCGCCGCACCAGGAAATCGATGCCGCGCTGCATCGCCTTGCTGTTCAAATTGCCCGCCGCGCACAGGCCCATTACGGCCCAGGCCGTCTGGGATGGCGTGCTCGGGCCCTTGCCCTTGAGCATCGGGTCGTCATAGCTGGCGCACGTCTCGCCCCAGCCCCCATCCTCGTTCTGGCAGCTCTCCATCCACTCGCGCGCGCGGACGATCCAGTCCTGCTTCATATCCACGCCGATGGAGCGCAAACCGCGCAGCACCTGCCACGTGCCGTAAATGTAATTGACCCCCCAGCGCCCGTACCACGATCCATCCTCCTCCTGCGTGTCTTTGAGGAATTGGACGGCCCGCTGCACCCTCCGGCAATGCTTGTCGTAGCCAATGTAGCCCAGCAACTCGAGCGTCCGCCCCGTGAGATCGCTGCACGTGGGGTCCAGGATCGCGTTGTGATCCGCAAACGGCACATCCTCCAGCCAGTGCTTGGTCACATCCCGGTCAAACGCGGCCCAGCCGCCATCGCGGCATTGGAAGGAGAGCAGCCAATCCAGAGCCCGCTGGAACATCTCCTGGTATTGCGCCTCTTCCTTCTCCCCCTGCGCCGCGATCATTCGCAGCGCAATGAGCACCATCGCCGTGTCGTCGGTGTCCGGGTAATAAACGTTGTTGAACTCAAACGCCCAGCCGCTGGCGACCGGGTGCGGATTTTTCTTTGCCCAATCCGCCCGGATGCGCACCTCCTTGCCATTCATCCACGTTGCCGCCGCCTGCAGCGGCTGGCTGGCCGGGTCCAGCCCGGACTCCGCCAGCGCGATCATATTGATGGCCGTATCCCACACCGGCGAGAGGCACGGCTGAATGCGGAAATCCTCCGGGTCATCGACAAAGAGCCCTTCAAAATCCTTCACCGCCTTTTGCAGCAGCGGATCCTCGTCCGGATGCCCCAGCGCGCGCAGCGCGATGATGGAATTGAGCATCGCCGGGAAAACAGCCGCCAGACCGTCGCAACCGTCGCCCATCCGCTCCATCATCCAGGCCTTGGATTTTTTCAGCGCGTTGTCGCGCAGCCACGCCATGCCGGGCGACTCAAACACGCGGAAGAGTTCCGTGGCCGAAATGAAGAAATTGCCCAGCGAGAAAAACTTCTCGTTGCGCGGCAGGGAAAGGTCGGTGTGCTCGAGGCCCGCGGGATAGAGCTCGTGCAGGTGTTTCTCCGCCGGCAGGTTGCGGGTTGGCTTCAGGTGATTGATGATCGCCAGCGGCATCAGCATCGCCCGGCTCCACGAGGACATCTCGTAGATATTGAAGAACAACCAATCCGGCAGCAGGATCAGCTCCACCGGGATGGCCGGCAGATACGTCCACGGAAACTGCCCCAGGAGCGCCAGGTAGAGCTTGGCATAGGTATTCATCCGCGGGATGCCCCCCAGCCGCAACGCCGCCGCACGCGCCTCGCGCATCCACGGGGAATCGGGCGAGTACCCCGCCAGCTTTAGCGCAAAGTAGGCCTTCACCGTCGCGTTGATCTCGCTCGGCCCCCCCTCGTAGATATTCCAGCCGCCATCGGGCAATTGCCGCCGGCGGATGTGCGCCACGCACTTGTCCTGCAGCACCGGGTCCAGCTTCTCCGCCCAGTACATGTAGAGAATGTAATCCGAGCAGAGCGTGGAATCGACCATCAGCTCGCCGCACCAGTAACCGTCCGGGTGCTGGAGCCGCAGCAGGTTTTGCTGCGCGCGTTGGATCGCCACCGGTACCGGGTCCGCGGTGCGGGGTGTTGTGGTTGTCATCCTAAAGTCACGTTGGGAAAATAACGGTCCGTCCCGCCGCGCAGAGGGGTGCGGCCGGAGGCTTTTGGGATCGCGGCGTCATTACGGACCGTCCGCGTCATGCTATTTTACCGCGAGGGCTTCGGTTTCCTCAGCCTTGGCGCCGGTAATGTGCCCGTTGCCGGCGGAGACGCCGTTGTAGGCCGGGATATCCCGGCCTTCGGGCATCGGTTTCGGCTTTGGGCCGAAGTTGAAGGCGACGGTCTTCCAAGTATCGCCCGGTTTCGCCTGGAGCCCCAGGCTGGCCGTCGGCTCATAGCCGCAGTGCATCATGCAATTCTCGCAGCGCACATCCTTCGCCACTCCATTGACCACGCCGTAATTGTCCCACTTCACCGTCTCCAGCAATTCCTTGTAGCTGGCGTAATGGCCATCGGTCATCAGGTAGCATGGTCCCTTCCAGCCGCGCACATTGCGAGTCGGGATGGCCCATGCGGAGCACGTCAGATCCCGCTTGCCGGCCAGGAACTCGAAGTACACCGGCGTGCCGAAAAAGGTGTACCGGTTCACCCAGTCCATGATCTTGCTGAACTTCTGCACCGTCATCTTGCGTGTCAGGAAAAACTCCTCCGGCTTCAGGTTCAGCCGGGTCACCATGTCCTTTTTCGCCGCGTCATACTCATAGCCGGGGGAGATGGTGTGGCCATCGACCCCGAGC
>DATAXI010000161.1:0-37411 GCA_036266845.1 Chthoniobacteraceae bacterium
TCGCATTGCTGGTGGTGTAATATTGCGTGCCGTCGCTTGCGGTGGCGGTTATCACGACGCCGGCGAGAATATTGCCGGTGGTGGCGGACGCCGTGGTACCTGCAAGCGTGGCGCCCGGCGTAGCGGTTAACGAAACCGGTATGTTATGCTGGCCATCGGCGACACTAATGGCCGGCGACGACCCCAGGACCGCGCCCCCCAATGAAAGAGTATATTGATCCGCGGGCAATCCGCCCAATTGGAAAGTGCCATTATTGAGGACGGTGGTGACATAAGTCAGGCCTGTCGTGGTATCCGTCGCAAAGAGGGATAGGCCGCCAAGCTGGAGACCGGCGCTTGTGGTTGAAATTTGACCGCTGATCGAGTTTGTGACATCGGCGAATGACTTATTCACCTCGAGTTGCATTACCTCGATGACGTTGTAAGAATCACCCATCGAGGCGGGCAACAGGCTGGCATCCTGGCTGAGCGCATTGAGGTAACCGGCCTGCGTGGCGCCCAGGCGGCTTTGGAGGTCCGCCCACAGGTTGGTCCAATCGGTGCCGCTGTAAGCGCTCGATTCGAGATAAGGCTGGAGCGCGGCGTAATCCATCGCATCCGTGGGATCGGCCACGACGTAGGAATAGGTGAAAACGGTATGATTCTGCACCACGCTTTGCTCGACCTGCACGGTGATGCTCCCCTGGTAACCGGGCGTCAGGATTCCCGCGGGCCCGCCGCCAGTGTTCACGCCGAGGAACGCGATCGTGCCGGAAGCAAAGACCGAGCTGTCGGCAAGCCTGAGCAAGGCATTGGTCGCAGTAAGCGTAATGAGCGGTGCGTCAATATCCTGGTCGGTGGGATTGCTGTAATTGACCTGGATTGTGTAATTCTCGCCGGTGCGCACATCTTCCGGCGCGGTAATGGTGATGAGTACCGGATTGGCTGCGCCGGAGGTGCTTTGGCCGACTGTGAAAGCGTTGGGAGCGGTTACGGTGATGGATCCGTTGCCCACCTGGAGATCGTATTGCGTACCCAGGGCGATGCCCGCGAGGTTGAACGTAGCGGCGATGGTATTGCTGTTCGTGTAGTAGAAAGCGGTGGGGACGAGCGTCGCGCCGCTGGCTGTGGGAATCAGGCTGACCGTATCGCCGGCGGCGAATTGCGAGCCGGTGAGGGTGATCGTCGTCGTGCCCGCTCCGGAGGTGGGAGTAAAGCTGGTAATCCCAAAGGCGGTTTCATTGGCCAGCAAGGTAAAGCCGGCGCCGGAGCCGGAACTCGCCTGGCCGTACACCATGACATAATAGTAGCCGGGTTGATTGGCATTGATGAGTAATGAAGCCGTGTCGCCATTGACGTTGGAAGCGGTTTCGTCGAAGGTCGAAAGAGTCGGCGCGCTCCCGTAGCTCACATAAACCGACGCGCCCGCCGTCTGGGCCGTTCCCAGCGTCAGTTGCACCTGGGCGCCGCTGTCGAGATAGATTTCGTAGAGTTCGCCCTGGCCATTCGCCACTGTGCCGCTGAGCGTGTTCCCGAGCGTCAGCGGCGGTGCGGTAACTGCGACCGTTGAAGCGGAAGAGGCTGAATTGTTGGTGCGGTTGGAATCCGATACCTGGCCTTTGCTGTCCGTGATCACAATCACGTAGTAATTACCCGGCGTCACCCCTGGGGCATTGGCGGTCAGCGTGCCCTGGTAATAATCGCCGATTCCGACATTCATATTTGTATTGCCAACCTGGCCGACGAGGACGGCGGTGCTGGCGTTGAATACAGCGCCCGGAGAGAGATAGATCGAATCCGTCCAATTTCCGGTGGCGGCGAGTTCGCCATTGTCGGTTACGGTGTAATTGACCGTAATCGGCTGTCCGGAGACGACGCTCAAAGGGGCGGTGACATTGCCCGCGGAAAGGTCGGGGACGTTGGTGTTTTGCCCGGTAATGACATAGCTCGAAGTGCCGGCGGTGGGAGCGAATGTCGGCTGGACATTCTGGAATGTGGAGAAATCATCATTCCGGGCAGCATAAGTCAAAATGGGATAAGCATCGCCGATCGCCGGGGTATAATTATCCAGAACCACCTGGAGCGTGCCGCCAAGGTTTGCGGTCCCGCCAATATCCAACTGGCCAAAGAGGCCGCTGGCGGCCGTTCCGCCGATATGGATTTCCAGCGTTCCGGAGGAGGACTGTGAGAAATCGCCGGTGAGCGTGACGCTCGAGGCTTCGCCGATCTCGATTGTGCCGGTATTGGGGAACGTGCCGCTTGTATCCGCATCGGCCACCACGCTTGCGCCGCCTTGACCGCCGCCATTTCCCGAGCCATCCGCGCCCATCGTCACGGTTGCCCCATTCAGGATACTGATGGACCCCGAGTTGCCGGAGAGCTGGGGCAGGAAGCTGTCGGTGGATCCCGCGCCGTCCACGACGATGGTGGCGGCGTTGGAAAACACCGAGTAATAATCCATCTCCATGTTCCCGCCGTCGCGCGTTATGAACGTGCCGCCAGTGAGTACGCCGCCGGTTAGTTGCGTGGGCGCCTCGACGTAAAGCTCACCACCGTCCAGTTCCAACGTTCCCGAATTGGAAAAGGTCGTGACATACAAGTCCGTGGTATAAGAGTTATTGACCGTGTAGAGGATCGAACCCGCGTTATTCAGTGTTCCCTCGCCGTTATCGGAGATGCCGCCATAGCCCACAATGTCCGCGAATTGAAGGTTGATCTGGCCGTCCGACTCATTGTTGAGAACGGCCGTGCCTTGCAGATTGATTCCGCCGACTCCCGCACCCGGATCGCAGTCAATGACGCCGTCGTTTGTCAGCGTGGTGTTGCTGAGAGCGACATCGATTACATCGACGGTCGCGCCGTGCTGGATTGTCACACCGCCTGTGCAGGCGATTGTGCCGTAGTTCCAGTTAAATGAATCAGCCGGTGTTATCGTCAGGCTTCCAGTACCATCCAGAGTTCCCTGGAGTTCAAAATTCGACGGCGCGAGGTTAATTGACGGATCGTTGAGCGTGAGCGTTTCAGTGACATTGTAGAGGCCGGCCCCATTCAACTCCACCCCGGGATTGAAGGTCAGATTGGAGCCAAACTCGATGCTGTTTCCCTCCGTCACGCTGTATGAGCCATCGCTAATGGAGGGAGAATCTCCCTCATACAAAAACTCTGCGGAACCGGTCGTCAACGTGAAGCTGCCGGTATTATTGAATTGAGAGGTGATGTCCAGCAGGACGCCGGGATTGTTCGAAGTAAATGTCCCGGAGTTTGTAAAAGTACTGCCATCGCCGCCGATGGCGGTCGTGCCAAAAGTGAGGCCGCTGCCGGTTTCAACAGTAAAAGTACCATAGTTATTGAAAGTCGCGCCATTGTACATCGCCATCGATTGCGCCAGCATATCGGCGGTCCCGTAGTTATTGATGGTGGCGTACTCGACGGTGGTTTCATCCGCCTGGGTGGCGCCGATGTTCAATGCGGCATTGGAATTGATGGTGATCGAGCCCTGGCCGGTGATGATGCCGAAACTGTTGATATAGAAATCAAACACGCCGCCGGACGGGATGGTGAGAGTGCCGTCCACTTCAAACAGACCATTGCCTGTGAATTCAACGTTGGAAGCCGTCAGATTAACGCCGGCGGCGATGATTACCGGGCTGGTGTAATAGCCGGTGTTTATACTAAATTGGCCCGCGCCGGTCCAACTGGTGCCGGAGTTAAAAGTGTAGCCCGCAAGAATTCCAATAACGGCGCCTGTATCCGCCTGCCAGGTTCCCGTACTTGAGCCACCCGCGGTGATGCCGAGCTGGCCGACTTCGCTTTCCACCGTGCCGCTGGTCGTGAAGGGAACCTCAATATTGAAGTAATTCCCCTCCATGTTGGAGTTGATCTTTCCGTAGTTATTCAACGCGCCGCCGTTGGAGCCGGTCGTGATAAAGCCGCTGTAATTGGCCGTTACCGTGAAGTTCATGGTACCGTCGGATTCATTATTGATCACGGCGGCAGTGGTCGAGTCCGCGGCCAGGTTCAGGTTGAGCGACGTATTATCCAGCGTAAAAGTTCCATCATTGGTGATGGCGCCGCTGTTGAGATAGTCGCTGGAATCTGTCGCTGTGAATGTGGCTGTATTGGAGATATTGATGGATCCGCCGGTGATGGAGCCATTGTTCCAGTTGAACGAGCCGCCCGCGGCAATCGTGATGCTGCCGGGCAGGGTGATGCTGGTGAAGCCATTTACCGTCAGGTTATCCACCGTGACGCTGGTCGCGGCATCGGCAAACGTCATGCCCATGAAGCCGGTGACTTCATACATGCCGGGGCCGCTCCACAGGGTATTATCCTCGATGGTGTAGTTATTGCCGCCTGCGCCCGCGTAGAAATCGATTGTCGTGCCGGTGTCGGCATTGAAGGTTCCGGCATAGCTCGTGCCGCTGTTATTGAGCGTTAGCACGCCGGCGGTGACATGAACGGTGTTGTAGTTGTCGAGAGCGGCATCGATGGAGACCCCATCTCCGGAAGTATCGGCCGCCGTGATCAATCCGTAATTATTGATCGTCCCTCCTGCGCCATTGGCGCCAAGCGTGGTGTCGCTCGCCAGGGCGAGCGTGGCGCCGGATTCGTTATTGAGAATTCCGCCCGTATCAAAGCTGATGCCGAATCCGGTCTCGACGTTCAGCGTCGTATCATTATCCACCGTAAATTCCGAGAGAGTGCCGTAGCCGGTCACATTGACCGTCGAGCCGCTATCGAATATGGCGGCGCCGGCGCCGGAAAACGAACCGCCATTCCAGTCGAACGCACCACCGTTCGGGATGGTCAGAGTCCCGGAGCCGCCGACCGCTGAATAGGTATCGACGTCCAGGTTTTGCACCGTGACGCTTGCCGGGGAAGTAAAGGATACCTCGCCGAAGCTGGTAATCTGGTAAAGCCCGGCGCCGTTCCATGCGGCGCTTGCCCCGCTGACGGTGTAAGTGGTGCTGACAAACTGGAACGTTGTTCCCGAGTCCGCATTGAATGTTCCGGTGCTTGTGCCGGCATTCGACATGATCAGCGTGCCCGCCGTAACGTGGAGGGTGCCGCTGTTATTGAATTCCGCGTTGAGCGTATTATTGCCTGTGCTGCTGCTGTTGAATAATCCGGCATTGGAAAAAACGCCGCTGCCCTGGATGGACATCGCGCCCGTCATGCTGACCGTGCCGGTAGTGGAATTCGTAAAAGTAATTCCCGCTGAAATCTGCATTCCGCCGCCGGTAATGCTGAAGGAGTTATTGTTCGTGAATGCAGCGTCGATGTTTAAGCCGCTTTCGCTATCAAAGGAGCCGTTGTTTACAAAAGTCCCGGAGCCGGCGATCACGCTGGAGTAATTGCTGCTGGTGGCAGTGCCGCTTACAGTAAGCGTGCCGTTGGTGGTGATCGTGGTGCCTTCGAGCGTCAGCGAACCGCCTACCGTGGAATCCGTGGCCAGCGTGAGCGATCCGTTGCTGATGACCAGTCCTCCATCGCATTCCAGGCTGTTTATCGCCTGGTTCCCGGCAGAAATCGTGACCGTCGATCCAACGGGGATGACGACGTCATTATTCGTGCCCGGAATGAGTTGGTTGCTCCAGTTGGCCGCGGTATTCCAATCGCCCGTTGCGCCGCCCGTCCATGTAACCGTGGTAATATCCTGCGCGCTGATGGCGGCGTGGACGGCCATCGCCGCGCCCAGCGAAAGCGGGGACGCGGAGAGGAGCAGTCGCGGCTCCAGTGGATCGAGCGTAAACTGCCGAGGCCGGGGCTTGCGCTTATTGGGCTTTCCGGTCTTTGGCGGCCTGCGTGCTTTAGATGGCATATATTTTTCCCCCTCCTTCAAAACTGATCCATTATTATGGATTTTTCCGTTTAGCTCCCTTATTTGCGTGAAAGCAACCTTTTCTTGATTCTATCCCTGAACTAAATTCCGGTTACATTCGCGCGGCGACCGCTTCCGCCGTCTCGCTTTTACCAATGCGCAAATGGGCAACGATTCCATCCAGACTGGCGTGAACGAGCTTCCGCCCGGCGCGGCCCGCGACCTTTCCACCGCCGCGGCGGAGCCCACGGACTTCTGGACCATTTTTTTCCGCGACGTTGTACAACAAACCGGGGCCGTGAGAATTGCGCTCATGGAGCGCGGCGCCGGCGGGCACTGGGAAGCACGGCAAAGCTGGCCGGATAGCGTGCCGATTTTACCCGAAAAGCCCGGGACGCAAACAGAGATAGAGGCTCTGGCCGCCGAGGCCGCGGATACCGGAATCGCCTTGCGGCGCTACCCGGCGGGGGGCACGTGGCTGCACCTGGCGGCAGTGGGGGCGGCGGACGGGGCGAGCCTCGTGATGCTGAGGCTGGAGGGCGTTGGAAACGAGGAGGCGCTGGCCGCGACGGCGCGAGCGGCGGCGCTTGCGGCAAGGCCGGAATTGCACAAGCTGCGCCGGCTTGCGAGCGACGAGAAGTATTTGCGGACCCGCATGGCCGATGTGCTGGACCTTACGCTGCGGCTGGAGGAGGCCGAGACCTTTCTCGCGGCGGCAATGCTGCTGTGCAATGAGCTTTCCGGCCGGCTCGGGTGCGACCGGGTGAGCCTGGGCTGGGTGCGCGGCCGCTATGCGCGGCTCCGCGCGGTGAGCCACGGCGAGCAATTCCAGAAAAACACCGGCATTGTCCAGGCGGTGGAATTGGCGATGGAGGAAGCCCTGGATCAGGACGACGAAGTTCTCTGGCCGCCTGATGCGGGCTCGACCCATGTGGCGCGCGCCCATGCGGCATTCGCCACGCGGGAGCAGGTGCAGGCGATGGCGACTTTTCCGCTGCGCGCCGGCCCGCGCATCACGGGCGCGCTTTGCCTGGAGCGCAGCCGTCCATTTACAGACGCGGAACTGACGGAACTCCGGCTTATTGCCGACCATGTCACCGCGCGGCTCGAAACGCTCGAGTTGCGCAGCCGCTGGTTTGGCGAGCGATGGCTGCAAGCGCTACGGCGCAGCGCGGGAAAATTGATAGGCCATGAGCACACCGGGGCGAAACTCCTGGCGGCCGGAATCGCCGCCGTGATCGCGGCGCTAGCGGTCATCCACGTGACCTATCGCGTCCAGGCGCCGTTTCATCTGGAATGCGAGAAGCTCGCGCAACTGCCCGCGCCGTTCGATGGCTTCATCGAGGAAGTGCATTTCCGCTCCGGGGATTTTGTCCACGGCGGCGATCTGCTGGTCTCGCTGGACAAGCGGGAGCTATTCCAGCAGGAGGCCGCGGCGACTGCCGATGTGCACCAACACCAGGTCGAGGCCGAGATGGCGGAATCCGATCAAAAGGTGGCGGATATGCGAATTGCCCTTGCCGCGGCGGCCGAGAGCCGCGCGAGCCTGGACCTTGCGCGATTGCGTATCGAGGAGGCCGATATCCGGGCTCCGTTTGACGGATATGTCGTCGAGGGAGACCTGCGCGAGCGCCTGGCCGCGCCGGTCAAGCAAGGCGAGGTGTTGCTCAAGGTTGCCCGCGTCAATGCGATCTATCCGAGTGTCGATATCGGCGAACGCGACGTCCAATTGATCCGCGCGGGCGCGCCGGGCGAGGTCGCCTTTGCCAGCCAGCCGGATACAAAATTCGCGATCCGCATCCAGCGCGTGCAGCCGGTGGCGGAGACGACGCCGGACGGCAATATCTTCGTCGCCGACGCCCAATTCACCGGCTCCGCGGCGGATTGGTGGAGACCCGGGATGAGTGGCGTGGCGAAAATTGACACCGGCCCGCGGAGCCTGCTCTGGATCATCACGCATCGCACCGTGGATTTCCTGCGGCTGAAGCTCTGGTGGTGATATGAATGCGCAGACATTCAGCGAATATTGGCATCGCGTTTCCGGCCGGCGCGTTGCCCTTCGCCCGGGCGTGGAGGTACAGCCGCAATGGTTCCGCGGCGAGAAATGGTTTGTCCTGCGCGAGCCGTTCAACAATCAATTCTTCCGCGTGAGCCCCGCGGCGTGGCACTTCATTGCGCGGCTCGATGCGCGGCGCACCATCGAGACCGTATGGGAGGAGTCGCTGGCGCTGGATGGAGACGACGCGCCCGGTCAGGAGGAGGTGATTCAACTGCTCGCGCAGCTTTATCAATCGAACTTTCTGCGCGGCGAGATCGCCGCGGATAGCGCCGCGCTTTTTCAGCGCTTTCGCCGGCGGCGCCAGCGCGAGGTGCAATCGGTCTTTGCGAATCTCCTGTTCCCGCAAATTCCACTCTTCGATCCCGATTCCATTCTCCGGCGGACCTTGCCGCTGGGTCGTGCCGTCTTTAGCAAGATCGGCATGCTGGTCTGGCTGCTGGTCGTCGGCTGGGCGGTAAAGATCGCCTGCGATCACGCGAGCGCATTTTTCAACCAAAGCCAGAATGCGCTGGAGCCCGGCAACATTATCCCGCTGTACGCCGCGCTGGTGATCGTAAAGGCGCTGCATGAGTGCGGCCACGCGCTGGCTTGCCGGCGATTTGGCGGCGAGGTGCACCGAATTGGCATTTCGCTCGTGTTCCTCACGCCGATGCCGTACGTCGATGCCACGGCCAGTTGGTCATTTCGCAGCCGGTGGCAGCGGATCGTTGTGAGCGCGGCGGGAATGTGGGTCGAGCTCTGGCTCGCGGCGATCGCCGTTTTCATTTGGGCGGATACGAGCCCGGGCGTGCTGCATTCGCTTGCCTTCAACACCATTTTTCTCGCCTCCGTGACGACGCTTTTCTTCAATGCGAATCCGCTACTGCGGTACGACGGCTATTACCTGCTGTCCGATTTGATCGAGGCGCCGAACCTCGCCCAGCGGTCCGGCACGATGCTGCTGTACCTCATCCGCCGCTATCTGCTGGGACTGCGCCAGGCAATGTCGCCGGCGCTGAGCACCGGCGAGGCGTGGCTGCTGGTGCTGTACGGGATAGCGAGCGGATTTTACCGCGTTTTCATTTGCGCGTCCATTGTCTGGATCGTCTCCGGGCGCTGGCTGCTGCTGGGTCTGTTGATAACCGTGGGATGTATCGCGCGCTGGGTGGTGATGCCGGTGGTCAAGGCCGCGGCCTATCTCTTCAATTCTCCGCAACTCGCCCGCTGCCGGACGCGCGCGGTGGCGGTGTCGTTCTCGCTCGCAACGGTGGTTATCGCATTGGTTGCGCTGATGCCCATCCCGCGCCATTTCCGCGCGCCCGGCGTGTTGCAGGCGGAGCAATTCAGCGAGGTGTATGCCGGCGCGCCGGGCGTGATTGCGGAACTGCCTGTGCCATCCGGCGCCACCGTTCATGCCGGCCAGGTGCTGGCGCGGCTGGAAAATAAAGAACTGACGCTTCAACTCGCCGCCGCGGAGGCGGAGGAGGCGCAGGCGCAGGCGCAGGAGGAGCGGGCGCTGGATAAATCCGCGGCGGAAGTTGCGCCGCTGAAATTGCGAATCGATGCGGTGCGCAAGGAAATGGCGCGGCTCCAGGGCGAGATCGGCGCGCTTGAGATTCGCGCGCCGCACGACGGGCTCTGGTATTCGCCGCACCTGCGGCGCGCCGCCGGGCAGTGGCTGCTGCGCGGCGAATCCGCCGGCATGGTCATCATGCCCGGGGTCTGGACCTTCCGCGCCGTGGTGCCGCAGGAGGATTCGCACGCGCTGTTTGACTCCCACCTGCACGGCGGCGAGGTACGGCTGCCCGGCGCGGCTGACAGAGCGCTGGAAGTGACGGCGCTTCATATCCTGCCGTCCCAGCAGCAGATATTGCCATCGGCGGCGCTTGGCTGGCTGGGCGGGGGAAAAATCAGGGTGAAGCAGGAACCGGATGGCGTGCATTCATTGGAGCCATTCTTCGAGGTGCGCGCGACCCTGGCCGCCGCCGCCGATCCCGCCTTGCTGCGCCAGGGGCGCACCGGGGTGATCCGCTTTTCACTGCCGCCAAGTCCCGTGGCGCTCCAGCTTTGGCGCTGGTTCGGTCAACTGATCCAGCAGCGCAATCTTTTTTGAAGCCGTGAGCACGCCTTCCGCGGAACTGCGCCGCACCCATTATACACGCCGGTCCGATCTGCCGTCCGGCCTGGACGCGCGCGCCTACGGATTTGCCGGGCGCATCGAGCGCCTCCGGCCCGGCATGCGCTGGTATCGCGCCCGGGCGGACCGGGTCCGGGATCGATACCGCGATCTCTCGACGACTGCGCTTACGCGGCGCATCGAGGCGGCGCGCGAGGCGATGGGCCGCCGGCATATGGACGAAGGCGCGATCGAGGAAGCGCTCGCCGTGACCGTGGAAGTGGGCGCGCGCGAATGCGGGCTGCGCGCGCATCCGGAGCAGATCATCGCCGCGCTGGCGGTACAGCGCGGCAGCCTCATCGAGATGGCGACGGGTGAGGGGAAGACGCTCGTCATCGGGCTGGCGGCCGCTGTGAGCGCCTGGCGCGGCCGCCCGTGCCACGTCTTTACCGCCAATGACTACCTTGCCACCCGCGATGCCGCGGCGCTCGAAAGCTTTTACCACCGTTGCAACCTGCGCTCCGGCTGCGTGATCGATGGAATGCCCACGCAGGAGCGCCGCAAGAATTACGGTTGCGACATTACCTACGCCACGCCGCGCGAAGGCGCCGCCGATTTTTTGCGGGACCGCCTCGCGCTCGGCGCGCTGGGGACTGGGGCGCGGCGCCTGCTCCACCTGCTGGGCGGCGGCCGTCTTCCCGGCGAGATTGTCCAGCGCGGCCTTTACACCGCCATCGTCGATGAAGCGGACAACACCCTCATCGACGAGGCCGTCACGCCGCTCATCATCAGCCGCAAAGTATGCAACCCCGTGCTTATCGATGCTGTCAAAACCGCGCATGCGCTTGCGGAGGGCCTGCAGCGCGGCGCAGACTATTCCGTTGATGAGTTATTCCGTGAAATCCATATCCCGGAGGCTGCCGCCGAGAGAATCGAAACGGAAGCGCTGCCGGAGATCTGGAGCGGCCCGCACCGCCGCATGGAACTCTTGCGGCAGGCGCTGACGGCCCGGGAATTTTACCTGCGGGATAAACACTACGTCGTTGAAGGCGGGGAGATTCTCATCGTCGATGAATTCACCGGCCGCCTCATGTCGCAACGCATGTGGATGCAGGGCTTGCATCAGGCCATCGAGACGAAGGAAGGGCTCGATCCGGGCGAGGTTTCGCAAACGCTCGCGCGGATGAGCTTTCAGCGCTACTTCCGCCGGTACGGGCAGCTTGCCGGCCTCAGCGGCACGATCGCGGAATCGGCCTCCGAGGTGTGGCAGGTGTATGGGCTGCCGGTGCTGCGCGTGCCAACGCATCGCCCGTGCATCCGGCTCCGGTGGCCGGACCGTTACTTCGCCGGTTGCGATGAGAAATGGAAGGCTGTGGCCGCGGAGGTTCAGCGCCTGCACGCACAACGCCGCCCGCTGCTGATCGGCACACGCACCATTGCCGCCAGCGAGGAGATCGCGCGGCAGCTTACAAGGCTGGGCCTGCAATACCGCCTGCTGAACGCGACGCGTCACCATGAGGAGGCGGAGATCGTCGCCGGCGCGGGCCATGCAGGCCGCATCACCATCGCCACCAACATGGCCGGCCGCGGCACCGATATCGTTCTCGGCCCCGGCGTGCGCGAGCTTGGCGGCCTCCACGTCCTCGCCGCCGAGCCGAATGATTCCCACCGGATTGATCGTCAACTCTTTGGCCGGGCAGGCCGGCAGGGCGATCCCGGCAGCGCCCAGCTCTTTGCCGCCATGGACGATGCGCTCCTCATCCGCTTTGCTCCCGATTTCCTGCGCCGCCGGGCCGCGGAGGCCCTGGCATGGCGGGCCCCCGGCTCCCGTCTCCTGGCCGCCGCGCTCGTGCACCGCGCCCAGCGCATTGCGGAACAACGTGGCTTCGAGCAGCGCCGCGAGGTTATGCGCCTGGACGATTGGCTCGATGAATCACTTTCGTTCGCGGGGAGCAATGATTAGGGCTGCGGGGTGGTAGCGCTTGAAGTGACCGGTGATATTCCGGTGTTCAATCCGTTTGCCAATTCCGTACCAAATTGTGGTGACTTGGCGGATTGGACCGGACTCCAGCGGGCTTTCGCCTTTTGCCAAAAGGCATTCGCAGCCCGCATTATTTTCTTAGCCTACCTCGAAACCATGGAGTCGGGGCGACTGGATTTGAACCAACCTTTCAGAATCTCAGATATCGGACGTCGAAGCCGCAGTTCAGGCTTATCCTTGGGGATCCCATTCCATGGTTGTCTCCCATTACAAGCAACTCGAAGAGCGTGCTGCAATGCCCGGCATTACCCTCGACGAAGCATCATTCTACCACGCATCGCGAGGACGAGGGCATTGGGCGCCAGATATTGAATCACCGATTCGGCCACGATTTCCCGTGACGCGAAGCTTCGATCAATCGCCAACCGCGCGGAGCGCGGCGACTTTCTCAGCCGACGCCGGTTTTTTCCAGATATCGATTTTCGCGTCGTTGCTTTCGTGCGGTCCGGGCGTGCTCCGTCCATCCGCGACACACTTTTCCAGATCCTTGACCAGCCGCGCGACGACGTCTGGATTCCGCGCCTCGACATTCGTCTTTTCGGAAATATCAGACGACATGTCGTACAATTGCACGCGGGGCAGGTTGCTTGCCCATGCCTGCTTGTTTTTGGGTTTGCTCCAGCCGCCCGAGCCGGGGCAAAGCTCCAGTTTCCATTTGCCCTCCTGGATCGCGAAGTTGCCGTCAATGGAGTGATATACGTTCCATTGATGGACCGGTGCAACGCCGCCCTTTAGCAGTGGCGTAATATCCACGCTGTCCGGCGCGGCGTCCGGCGGCAGCGTGGTGGAAAGAATGCCGGCCACCGTCGCCATCAGGTCGGTGAGTTCGATTGTCTGCGCGCATCTGCTTCCCGGCTTGATGACACCGGGCCACCGGACAAGGAACGGAATGCGGTGGCCGCCCTCCCAGATATCCGACTTGTAACCGCGGAAGTACGCGCTGGGAAAATGTCCCGCGGCCTCAAGCTTATGCACGCCGATATACGGCGCACAGCCGTTATCGCTGCCGAGCATGACAATCGTGTTGTCACGCAGGCCGGCCTTGTCCACGGCGGCAAGGACTTCGCCCACGGACCAATCCGTTTCCATCACGTAATCGCCGTACGGCCCAAGGCCGCTCTTGCCCCGCCATTGCGGAGTCGGAACCAGCGGCGTATGCGGCGAGGGGAGCGCCAGGTAGAGGAAAAACGGCTTCTTGTCCGAGCCGCGTGCGCCGATGTAATCGACGGCTTTGCCGGTGAGCGCGGGCAAACATTGATGTGGGTCGAAATGGGGCGCTGCCGGGCCTTTCCGCGTAGGTCCGCCCCTCGAGATATTGCCATAAACATCGGAGGAAAACACCTTTATGACAGTGGGCAACTCCGCAAAATGATCGTTCTCTATATACGCGTACGGCGGCATGTCGAGCGACGCGCTGATTCCGAAGAAGTAATCAAAACCGTGCTGGAGCGGGCCGTCGGAAATTTGCGCGGAGAAGTCATTTTTTGGGATGTCCATCCCGAGGTGCCATTTGCCAATCGCCGCCGTGGTATATCCCTGTTGCTTCAGCATCTCCGCGACCGTCAATCGATCCGCGGCAATCAACGGCTTGCTCATGCCCCCAAGGACTCCGGATTGCAGGCGTGTGCGCCAGCAATAGCGGCCGGTGAGGATGCAATAGCGAGACGGAGTGCAAACCGCGGAGCCTGAATGGCAATCGGTGAACGCCATGCCATCCGCGGCCATGTGATCGAGGTTGGGCGTGGGAATTTTGCCGCGATCCGGGTTTAACGCATGCATATCGCCATAGCCCAGGTCATCGCACAGGATATAAACAATGTTTGGCTTCGGCGGCGCGTCCGCGGCCACGGTGGATGAAACGCCGGCGACGAGAAGGAATGCGGCGGAAAGACGGAACTGCGAAAGGAATGGGGAGATGTTCATGGTGGTGGGGTCGTTAAACGCGAGTCGCGGCTTGTGATGGGGAATTTGGTGCCGGGACCTCATGCTTCCGCTTACAGGCGGCTCTAATTTAAATCGCTTCACGCACCGGAATCCAACGTTATTGCCTGCGGTGCTGATTTCGCCCCCGCTCCAGGTGCAGTATCCGTTGACCGTGCCATTGCCGCGAAGCTGGGATTCACCGTCTTGGAAAACTTCAAACCAAGGTCCGTTTCGTTAGCAGCAACCGGGCGCGTGAAGCTGTCCGCAGTCACACGAGAGCTTGGGCGACGGCGTCCACGAGTCGCTCGTAAGTACCAGACTGGCGAAGAGTGGCATCCGAATCCGAGAGATATAATCCCCCGGATCATGCGTGCCGAATCCCCTGAATTAACAAAACTCCGATTTCTACGGAGCAGAATTCAGGCTGATACTGCCGCCGCCATCGGGGCCGACAAAGAAGCCGGAGCCGGAAATCTGATCCTGGACCAGAACGCCATACAAACTGACTGACTTCCTGGTACCGGGATAGATGAAGGATCCTTTCAGCAAACCGGTGGACGGGGTGACAGCCAAATGCAGATGGTCTGGCGGCGTGGTCAGGGCGAACTTGTCGTTCGCGCCAAGTTGCAAAGTCGCGGAGAGGACGATGCCGCCAGTATCGCTCAGTTGCAGGATGCCGCTCTCGAAGCCGGGCAATACGCTGCCCCCTTTGGGCGGCGGCACATAAAACGAGCCGGCAATATTCAGGCCTGTGGCGATGGCCCCGGGATAACTCCCTTTCTTTTGCGCCGGCTTCGTCCATTCCAAGACTCCGGAAAACGTGCTGGAGCCGCTGATGGTTGTGAAAGTGACCGTTCCGGAAAGTGAACCTTTGCTGCCCGCCGTGGCCACTGAGGGATAAGCCAGCGTCTTATCGATGATAAATTGCTCGCCAGCCGCAGTACTGGTGGTGATGGCGCCGGAGGCGCTGAACGGCTCGCCATCGGGCAGTCTCCCGGAAATGGCCACAGCGTTCTTCGTACTTATCATCATCGTTGCGCAGCCTGCGCCCTGCGGTATGGCGGGATCCGCCTCCGTGGCGCTCAAAAGCGCTGTGTAGGCGCCCGGTACCGGCTGGGGGAGCACGGCGAGGCAATTGGGCTGGATTTTGAAGTTAAGGTTCGTGATGAATTGCGCGTTCAGGGTCTGCCCCGTGACGGCGTTGTAGGCACCGATAACTCCGGCATACTCGATCTGGGAAGAAGATTGACCGCCCGAGATATCCTTCGTGATGAAAGATTCAACGGTTGCCTCTCCGCTGGCGACGAAAAGCGTGCTCCCGGAGACGGCGACGCTCGCCGGGTAAGAGAGCCCGGTGATGAAGGTGGCATTGATCGGCTGGCCGGTGCTTGCGTTATATTTGCCTACGCACCCGGTGGCCATATCCGTCACGTATAAATCATTGCCCGCGATGGTAACTCCGGCGATGAATAAATCCTCGGGTTCTCCCAGGTCGGTGATGAAAATAGGGACCAGCGGGCTGCCGGTACCTGCATTGTATTTGCCGATGCTATAAGTGCTCTGGGAAGGCTGATAGACATCCCCCGTGGCCTGCGCGACGAAGAGGTTGTTCCCGGATACGGCGAGTCCCATGACATAATTCAGTTTGGTAAGGAGTTCCCCGTTGATCGGCGCGCCGGTATCCTCACGCCAATCGCCCACGGCTCCATAAGTCGGATCGATCCCATAATTTCCCAGGAAGACCTGTCCCTTCGTCGAGACCGTCAGGCCGCCTCCGGACGGAGTGCCGAAGAAGCCACTGCCGGGGGCGATGAAACTGGCGTTGATCGTCGAACCGTCAAACCCGTACTTGCCGATCTCCTGGGTATCGGTGTTCAGGACGAAAAAACTGTCGCTTCCCGTCGCGATCTCGAACGCATCGAGGTTGCTGCCTGAAATCAGACTCGGGTTGATCGACTGGCCGGTCACGGAGTCGAACTCGCTCACGGCGCCATTCTGGCAGATAAATATCTGGGCGTGGACCTTCTGGACGGCCATTGCCGCCAGCCCGGCAAGGGTAAGGCACGTCAGAATACGGAGAAAATGGATAAACAGGTTTCGGTTCATATCTTGCAGAGGCTCCCCCTCGCCTGAAAACAGCGAATTGACAGCCGAATATGCCAGATCGTTCCCACGCCAACAAGCTACAAAAAACCTTTGGATGCAGGGCAAATTGCCTCCGATTGAAACGACATCCCTGAGACGCCTGGCGGTCCCGTTCCGCACGGTGGGTTTTGACTTGTGCGCCGGGAACGGATATATCCTCCATTCAACGCAGCGCAATGTCCACGAATGAGCCCATCGGAATCGTTGGCATCGGCTGCCGCCTGCCCGGCGGGGTAAACAATGCCGAGAGCTTCTGGCGACTGCTGGAGAGTGGCACAGACGCCATTACCGAGGTCCCCGCCGAGCGCTGGAACGCCGCGCGGTTTCACCATTCCAATCCGCTCGCGCCCGGGCGCATGGTCACGCGCTGGGGCGGATTCGTCGCGAATGCGGATCGCTTCGACGCCGCATTCTTCGGATTTTCCCCACGAGAGGCCGCGCAGCTCGATCCTCAGCAGCGCTGGCTGGCGGAGGTGGCGTGGGAGGCGATGGAAGACGCGATGCTGGCTCCGGAGCAGCTCGCAGGCACGCGCACCGGCGTTTACATCGGCATTTCCACGGCGGATTATCCCGGTCTGGGCCGGCACGATTTGCTGGCCATCGACGGCTACACGAACATTGGCAGCGGGCTTTGCATCGCCGCGAACCGGCTATCCTATCTATTCAATCTCCGCGGCCCCAGTTTCGCGGTGGACACCGCGTGCTCAGCCTCCCTCGTGGCGCTGCACCTGGCCGTGCAAAGCCTGCTGAGCGGGGAGTGTGATTATGCCCTCGTCGGCACGGCGAACGAGCTGCTCGCGCCGGACTCGAGCATCAGCTTCAGCCATGCGGGCATGCTCTCCCCTCGCGGACGCTGCCGCGCCTTTGACGCAAATGCGGACGGCTACGTACGTGCGGAAGGAGCGGCGGCTGTGCTCCTCGTTCCGGCGTCAAAGGCGAAAGCGATGGGGCTTCATCCGCGGGCATTGCTGCTGGGCACCGCCTCAAACCAGGACGGGCGTACGAGCAGCCTCACGGTTCCGAACGGGCAGGCCCAGGAACAGGTTATCCGCGAGGCGCTGGAAAGAGCCGGCGCGCACCCTGGGGACGTGGTTTACGCTGAAGCTCATGGCACCGGCACACCGGTCGGCGATCCGATTGAGGCGCAGGCGCTTGCCGCGGCACTTGGAGCCGGAAGGAAAGGCCCGCTTTTCGTCGGTTCGGTAAAAACCAACCTTGGGCACCTGGAACCCGCTGCCGGGCTGGCCGGCCTGATCAAGGGCGTCCTGATGCTCCAGCATGGCGCCATTCCGCCACACCTTCATTTCACGGCGCGGCACCCGCTGCTGCCGAAGGAAATTGAAATCCCGACGACGCTCCAACCGCTGCCAAATGGAAAACGCCGTTTAATCGCCGTGAATTCCTTTGGCTTCGGCGGCTCAAATGCCCATGCCCTCCTTGCGCCGGCGCCGGCTCCCAGAGGAAAGGCGAATCAACGGGACGGCGGACCATGGATACTGCCGCTCTCCGCCCGCAGTCCCGAGGCGCTGGCGGATTACGCGGTGGCATTCGCCGGGCTGATTGATGAGGGGCGCGAGCCGGGGGCAATCTGCCCGGCGGCGGCTCTCGGGAAAGCGCATCATCCGTTGCGCAGGGCGATCGTCGCCGATTCGGCGCACGATCTGCGGGCGCAATTGGCCGCCCCATCCGGCCCGCGGGCGGCGCCTGTCGCCCGGGGAAAGATCATCTTTGTATTCAGCGGGCAAGGGCCGCAATGGCCCGGGATGGGGCGCCGGCTTTACCGCTCAGAAAAAATTGTCCGCGAAGTCTGGGATGAATGCGATGCGGTTTGTCGAAAGCTTGGCGGTCCTGCGTTGCTGGAAACATTGCTCTCGGATGACGCGCAACTGACTCTCACGGAGATTGCGCAGCCCGCCCTCTTTGCCCTTCAGGCCGGCACTGCGGCGCTTTGGCGATTCTGGGGCGTTGAGCCCGAGTTGGTCATTGGCCATAGCGTTGGTGAAGCGGCCGCGGCATGGGCGGCAGGTATGTTCGACCTGGAAATGATTTTTCGCGTGGTCCTGGAGCGAAGCCGCCTGCAGGCACGGATGCGTGGGAGGGGCCGAATGCTCGCGGCTTCGATTCCGGAGGAGGAAGCGCGGCAGTGGGAGAAAAAATTTCACGGCGCAGTCTGCATTGCGGCTGTCAACGCACCCCGGCAGGTCACCTTTTCCGGAGAAACGGCGGCGCTGGGACAAATTGCCACAGCGCTTGAAAAAGCTGAAATTTTTTGCCGGTTCCTGCCTGGCGACTATGCGTTTCACAGTGCGCAAATGGATGAAATCGCGGGTGAACTCCGCGCCAGTCTGGGAGACCTTGCCTGGCAAGCCGCCAAGGCGCCGATGATCTCCACGGTAACTGGAAAACCGATCGAGGTTCCGGATGCGGATTACTGGTGGCAGAACGCGCGTGCCCCGGTGCAGTTTGCCGCGGCTGTTGAGGCCGCGCTGGACGCGGGCGGAAATCTCTTTGTCGAAATCGGCCCGCACCCGGTGCTGGCGCCAGCACTGGCGGAGATCATCGCCGGGCGCGGCGTGTCTGCCATCAGCGTGGCATCGCTCCGGCGTAATCAGGATGAGCGGATCACGATGCGGCAGGGCCTGGCTACGCTTTACGAAAACGGAGTGCCCGTGCGCTGGGAGGCAATTTACCCCCGGCCGGCGCACCGAGTCCGGCTCCCGGCTTATCCCTGGCAACGCCAGCGCCTCTGGCGTGAATCGCCCGCGTACGCCTTGGCGCGGCAAGCGCCTGCGCACCCGCTTCTTGGCGATCGCCAACCGGATCCGCAGCCTACCTGGCGCAATCATCTGGATGCGCGTCTCCTGCCCTGGCTGGCGGACCATCGTCTCTCAGGCTCAGCCGCCCTCCCTGCTGCCGCTTATCTGGAGATGGCCGCTGCCGCCGCCCGCGAATTCCTCGGAGAGCCAATGGTTTTCCTGGAGTCTGTCGCATTCCGGCGGTTGCTCTTCCTGCCGGAGGAGCAACCAGTGCCGACCTGCGTCCGGCTCAATCCGGCGGCGGCCTCGTTTGAAATTTATGCAGCGCGGCCCGAAGCCCCCTCGCAATGGGAATTGCATGCCGAGGGACGCTATCGCCCTGCGCGCCTGCATCCGCCCGCTCCGGCGGATATCGGCCTGCTGCGCAGTCGCTTTCCTGAAGAACATGACGCGCGCGCGCTCTATCGCGACCTCTCGGAAGACGGGCAGGTTTTCGGGCCAGCGTTTCAACGCCTAGTTTCTGTCTGGACGCGCCATGGCGAAGCGCTGGGCGTTATTACCGGTCCGGAAGAGGCGCGCCCCTGGCTGCTGTTCCCCCCCTCGCTGGATGGCTGTTTCCACGCTGTTGCCGCCGTGCGGGCATCCGCCGATCAAGGTTCCCGCCACGTGGTGGAATCCGTCAGGCATTTAAAAATCTTCCGGCCATGGCCGGAAATTGCGTGGAGCCACCTGCGCGCGACCAGGCAGGGGGAAAATCTCCGCAGATTGGACGTGACCGTATATGATCCGACGGGCGCGGTGGTGGCGGAGATCGGGGGATTGATCGTGCGCCCGGTAAAGTCCGACCCTGCCTATGGGCAACGCCGCTTTTACCAGTTCACCTGGGAACCGGCGGAGCATACGAGCGCTTCGGCGCCGCTGCCGGAGCCAGTGCTCATTTATACGAACGACCGGGCAGCGGGTGCGCGCCTATTGGGAGTCCTGCACAAAGAGAATATTCCGGCCAGCCTGGCCGAGCACGCGGTCGCGAACCCCACGCTGCCGCCGCAAATCATCTTTCTCTGGACCGGCGACAATTTTGAAGGCTGCGCGGAGTTGCTGGCGCTTCTGCAACTTGCCAGGGCTGATGCTAAAATGCGCTGGTTGATTGTTACGCGTGAGGCGCAGCCAGTCCGTGACGATGAGCCGGTCCGACCAGCGCCAGCCGCTCTGTGGGGATTCGCGCGCACCATTCAAACTGAATATCCAGGCTGGCAGGTATCGCTTTTTGATTACTCCGGCGATGACGTTCCGGGAGAAGCGATCGCGCGGGAGCTGTCAGAGAGCGAGCCGGAGACCGCGTGGCGTGCCGGGAGCCGTTTCGTGCGCCGCCTCCGGCCGGTGCAGCCAAAAGTCCCGGCGCCTTCCACCAATGCGCCGGGGTACGCCCTGGAGATTGGACAGCCGGGCCTCATTGATTCGCTGCGTTTTCGCGGGCGGCCCCGCCGCGCGCCCTTGGCGGGCGAGGTAGAGGTTGAGATCGCCGCCGCCGGCCTCAATTTCCGCGACTTGATGAAGGCGCTTGACCTCTACCCGGCCAAGAACGGCGTGCCGCTCGCGCTTGGGGATGAATTCAGCGGGCGGGTGCTCCGCGTGGGCCGGGGGGTCAAGCGTTTGAAGCCCGGAGATCGGGTCATGGGCATCGCATTGCACGGCGGCGCGTTTGGCTCTCATATTGTCCTGCCGGCGGAAGCGGTGTGGAAGATCCGGGAAGACCTTGATCTCGCTGCGGCTGCTTCGATTCCCATCTCCTTTGCAACCGCCTTCCACGCCTTGCACACCCTGGCTCGGCTTCAGCGCCGCGAGACCGTGCTGATTCACGCGGCCGCCGGCGGCGTCGGGCTCGCGGCGGTGCAACTCGCGCTCAAACGCGGGGCCATTGTATTCGGCACCGCAGGCAGCGAGGAAAAGCGGAAATATCTTCACTCGCTGGGCGTGTCGCAGGTGATGGATTCGCGGACACTCGACTTCAGCGAGGAAACGCTGTGCCTGACCGGCGGCCGGGGCGTGGATGTGGTGCTGAACTCTCTCGCCGGCGCGTTTCAACAAGCGAGCCTCGATGTGTGCGCGCCCAACGGCCGATTTGTGGAAATTGGCAAGCGGGACATTCTCGAGAACAAGCCGCTCCAGCAGCGTGCCTTCCAGCGATCACTTTCCTTTTTCGCGTTTGATCTCGGCGATGTCTCTCCCTCCGCGAAGATGGCGATCAGGCGATTCCTCCTTCGTGAATTCGGCAATGAAGGAAATTTGCGGCCGATTCCGCACGTGTCATTCCGGGCAACGCAGGCAGTGGAAGCATTGCAGTATATGCAAGGCGCACGGCACACCGGAAAGATCGTCCTTGAATTCGATAAGAAATCAACGCCGGAAGCTCCCGCGGAATTCTGGCCCCGCCCGGACCGCACATACCTGGTAACCGGCGGCTCACGCGGGTTTGGCCTGGCCACCGCGCAATGGCTGGCAGAGCGGGGAGCGGTTCATCTGGCCCTGCTGAGCCGCAGCGGCGTTGCGCCCGACCCTGGTCCCATCGATGGGATGCGAGCCCGGGGCGTTTCAGTGACACTCGTGGCCGCGGACGTAGCCGATCCGCGCTCTCTCGCCGGCGCCTTAAAAAAGCTGAAAAGAACCTCACCGCCGCTGGCTGGGATATTCCATGCCGCCGCGGTCTTGCGCGATGTCGAGCTGGCAAAAATGACAAAGGCCGATCTTGATGACGTTTTGGCGGCAAAAGCTGCGGGCGCATGGAATTTACACCGGCAGACCTGCGACTTGCCGCTCGATTGCTTTGTACTCTATTCCTCGGTTTCAAGTCTCCTCGGCACCTTTGGCCAGGCCAATTACGCCGCGGCAAACGCGTTCCTGGATGCCCTGGCTCACCACCGCCGCGGTGAGGGCCTCCCCGCGCTCAGCGTAAACTGGGGCCAGATTTCCGATACCGGGTTTGTTGCGGAGCGGCCAGAACTGGGCCGCTATCTCCGGCGCATCGGCGTTGGCGGTCTCTCCGCCCGCGAGGCGCTGCATGCCCTGCCTCGGCTGATGGCGGCGGGTGAAACGCAAATCGCCGTCGCGCAACTGGATTGGGGAAAAATCGTCCGGGTGAGCGCGAAGTTTGCCGGCTCTCCCGTTTTTCAAGAACTAGTTGAAAAAGCGGCCCAGCCGGCGAGTGACGGCCAATGGCGGGAAACTCTCGCCGGCTTGCCTGCGGAAGGGCGGAACGCCGCCGCCCTGAAAATGGTGACCGCGCAATTGGCCGCCACGCTGGGCTTGGAGTGCGACGGAATTGATCCCGCCCGGCGCATCGTGGATTACGGCATTGATTCCCTCATGGCGGTGGAGCTCAAGACTAGAATCCAAAATCACGCGGGCTGTGAACTGCCTTTCAGTTTCTTCCACTCCGACCTGACTGTGCAACGGTTGGCAGAGAGAATTGCCGACGCCGCGATGGCGGGCCCACACGGGGTACACGAGGCGGAGCCGCGTTCCCTTCCCGCGACAGCCGGAGGCGCCGCGCTCCTACTCCGCACGGAATCGACGCCACTGCACGAGCTCGTACGTACGGGCCGGCTGCCGAAGCTGGCCGCCGCCGCGCTTATGGCCTGGCCTACGATCATCCTCGAACAGCTCGATATCGAACCAGAGGCATTTTTTCGGCTGTCGAACGGAGGGCGCGTCTCGCTGGAATTGATCCTTGAAACACCCCTCGGTTCCGTGGGCATTTTTCCGCTGCCGCTGACGGAACGGCAGGTGCGTCCCGGGGATCCGTCGCTAATGGGCAGGCTTTTGGAAGGAATCGCCGAGGCCCACACCTGCGGCGCGGGTTGCGTGTCGCTGATGGGACTGATCCCTTCCGCCACCAATTATGGCTCGGCGGTACGATTGGCCTGCGCCGGCCGGCATGACCTCGCACCCGTGACTAATGGACACGCCACGACGATCGCGGCGGTGATCATGAATCTGGAAGCCCTGTTGCACGCCGCCAGCCGGCGCCTGGCGGACCAAAGGATCCTGTTTTACGGTCTCGGCTCGATTGGCCTCGGCACGTTGCGTTTGATGCTGGAGGTGTTGCCGCATCCGGCGGAATTGCGATTCTGCGATCCCTTTCGCGACCGCGCTTTTTTTGCGGAACTGGAGGAAACGCTCCGCCGGGAGCACGGCTTCAGTGGCAGCATCGAAATTGCTTCGGCCAACTCCGGCGGCGTTTACGGCGCAGACGTGATCCTGGGAGCGACGAACGCGCCGGATGTGATTGATGTAGCGCGGCTGGCGCCAGGCACCCTCGTGGTGGATGATTCCTGGCCGCATGGACTTAACGGTCCCGCCGCGCTCGCGCGTTTCGCGAGGCAGGGCGATATCTTGATGACGGAGGGAGGCTTCGTTCGCAGCCGCGAGCCCATGTTGCGGGTCAACAATCTATCGCCCACATTTGCCGCGAATTTTTCCGAGAAGCTTCCCCAACTGCTTTTCTCGGCCCTCGATCCGCACGAAATTACGGCTTGCGTGCTTTCCGCGCTGCTCTCCGCGCAAAGGCCGGACCTGCCGCCGACCACCGGCCCGATCCAGCCCGAAATTGCTCGGCGTCATTGGACTGCCCTGCACGAGATGGGCTTCACCGCCGCCGCGCTCAGCTACGAGGGGAATCCTCTCGGCGCCGAAAAAGTCGCGGCGTTTCGTGAACGCTTCAATCCCGCCGCAAACCTTGCACCCGCCGGCCTGGACCTTACCGCCCGTTGACGTTATGGGCCTGGCAAGCGACACACCAGACCGGCACAGCGCCTTCCTGCATCCGTTCCTCTCCGCGGGACTTGGTTCGCTGATCGCCTGCTTTCGCGAGTATGGCTGGCCCGATGCCGCTTACTGGCCGCGTACAGCGAGTTTATTCCTGGTCTCTGCATTGCGCACGCTGTTTCACCGGTCCAATGCTCGCGCCGTCTCAACCGCACCGATTCCGCCGCCGGTATTCATCGTAGGCCACTGGCGCAGCGGTACGACGCATCTCCACCAGCTACTGAGCCGCGATCCACAATTCGGGTACGTGACATTTTTGCAGGCCGCCTCGCCTCACGATTTCCGGAGTCCGGTCATCAGCCGGTTCTTTGCCGCATTGCTGCCGCCCCGGCGCCCCATGGACGCGGTGCGCATCGCACCCGATTCCCCAAT
Source organism: Chthoniobacteraceae bacterium (assembly GCA_036266845.1). Taxonomy (GTDB): domain Bacteria; phylum Verrucomicrobiota; class Verrucomicrobiia; order Chthoniobacterales; family Chthoniobacteraceae; genus DATAXI01. The sequence goes on from DATAXI010000161.1 coordinate 24,016, forward strand.
GGAGGAGGAAATGGCCCTGGCCTGCCTTAGCTCGCTCTCGTTCTATCACGGGTTTTTCTTCCCACGCGCCGCCCGGCGGATATACCGCGAGAGCGTGCATTTCGATGGCGTCGCCCCCGCGGACGTCGAGCGTTGGTGGCACCAATACCGGAACTTCCTGGAGAATGTGCAGGCTACCCGGCCCGGCAAAAGGCTGCTGCTCAAAAATCCGGCCAATAGCGCCCGCGTTACCCGACTTCGCCACGAGTTCCCCGGTGCGAAATTCATCCACCTCCATCGTCATCCGGAAAAGGTCTTTGCCTCCTCCCTTTTTTTGCATCGCAAGCTACGCGAAGCCTGGGCGCTGCAAACCGCCAACGCCAGCGAGCTGCCCGCAACCGTGATGGCGAATTATACCGATCTGATGAGGGCCTTGGAAGCAGAGTCGAATCGTGCGCCGAAGAACGAATGGATCGACGTGGCGCTTGCCGATCTGGAAAACGAACCGCTCACCACGCTGCGAACCATCTATCGGCAACTTGAACTTCCCGGCTTCAATAATGCCGCTCCATTTTTTGCCGGCAGCATTGCAGAGGCAGCGGCGTTTCGCAAAAACGACCTCTGGCTGGACGCAGGCGAGCGCGTTTCTCTCCGTGCGGCGCTTGCCCCAATTTATGAACGTTGGGGTTATGCCTGAATCCGGGCTGACCGCAGTCAGGGTGACGCGTCGCGCAACTGGGCAATTTGGTCGGCGGCTGTTTGCCTTACATCCGGGTTGTCGTCATTTAAAAGGCTTTGCCAAACAGGAATCGCGCGCGGATCGGCCGTTGAGATGAGAATATCCTGCGCCGTGTCCCTCACGTCGCCTGGTTCGCCCTTCGCGACCGCGTGCTCCAGAAGCGTGAACAAATCGGGATCCGGCTCCCCGGTTGCCGCGGAGAGATTCAGGATCAATGTCTTGAGCGTGTCGTCGTTCTCCTTGCTGAACAGCTCGATGAACGCCGCGCGTCCGGAACGCGCGTCATCCGCGAGATCATGCAGGATGCTCATTCGCGCTGAGATGTCCTGAGTCGCAAGATACTCGTCCACCAATCGCCGCGAGGACGCAGAGAGGGATATCGCCACGGGGCTTCGTGCCGGTGGGGGCGGCGATTCAACCGCGGATTCCATGATGCCAGGCGCCGCCGCCGCAGCGGTGAAATGCCACGCCCCGGACGGCGAGGCATAATCGCTTTTCTGTGAAAGAGTTGCCACCTGCGGAGCCGGTTCATACCACACCGCGATCAAGACGGCCGCGAGTACCGCCACGAGCAGAAATGGCAGCAGCCGGAGAAATAAGGTTTGAAGAGAGTTGCCGATCATTTTAAAATCGCGGGGAGCGATCTTACGCAATCGACAGGGACGCTCACCGGCGAAAGTTACACGTTAAGCCATCTAAGCCATCATTCAAAAGTCCTTCTTCAACTTACTCTCTCTAATGAAATCATTCACTTTTGGCGCCCGTGCTTTCCTTGCGATCTCAGTTCTCTTGCTTACCTGGTCCACCGCTTACTGCTCGGAAACATTGGATGTCTATGCGGCGAAGGCCACGATGGGCGGCGTTCTTCAGACCAGCAAAGGGGCCTACGCCACGCTGACCCCATGGCATTTGAACACGAAGGAGTTTGTTGATCTGGCGCTCGGCAATCCGCTCAATACCCCGCTGGCCCCGGGAGTCACGCTGGCCGTCGCGGCGAACTATACCGGTGTGGAAAGTGGCAGCGCCACCAGCACGAAGCAGGTCGTTATCGTGGATACCGTCACGTCATCGCTGCTCGCTACCGTCATTGTTTCCGATACGGCATCTGTCTGCAACGCGCAGACCACTTACCATACCTTCAAGCGACTGGCTTTTGGCGGCGGCAATGTCCTCTCCACCGGTAATGTGGTCGGTGGCCGCGTCCAAATGGTGGGTGTCCTGCTCCGAAAGATCACCAATCTCGGCGTGACCCCAATCACGAGTCTGTCCATGGTCGGCTCGATCGATCTGTTGGTGGACGGGGCGAATCTCGAAACCTTTTACGTCACTCACGGCGTGGTCACGGCCAGTGGCGAACCGATTGGGACAATCACCAACAATAATTAGCGATCTCGCCGCCGCGGCTGGACCGGACGGATGAAGCCCCTGACCATCGGTCAAAAAGCCCAGTTGGCCCTGCTGGTCATCTGGACCGTTGCCGGGCTGCTCATACTGACGGCCCGCACTCTCCGGCCCAGCACCGCTTCCGTGCTTGCCTGGCTCCATGCGCGTGAAGGCGCCGGAGAGCGCAACCAGCTCGCGCGCGGCCTGGCCCTGCGCCTGTCACTGCTCGGAGTTGCCAGCCAGGAACAGGTCATGGACAGCCCGGACTTTGCCACCGCGTGGCATGGCTTCGACAGCCGTGACATGAGCGAATTCCTTACGGCGACCCTGCCGCAGGGTCTTTGCGCCCTGCTCGATGAAACCGCCCGCTTACCGGAAGCGGATCGCGCGGCCTTTTTCCAGGAGTCCATCGACCATTTCCGCCACCGGCTCCAGACGGGTGATCCGCGCATCGAATCCGCGCTCTTGAAACAGCTCACCCAGCGCGGCCTCGGCATGTACGAGGCTGAGGCCGGAGCGGAAGAGCAACGTTCCATGGCTCCCATTATTGAGCGATTCTCCACGCAACTCGAATGGCTTTAAACCCGACAGGGCGCGCTCCCAGCTTTCTGCCACAGGTCGCGGCGGAATTGCACAAGACCTTCGCCCAGCCGCGTACGTGGGCCGGCTTTGGAATTCTGGCCGTGATGGCGGCGATGCTATTTCTGCTTTGCAGCCTCGAACCGGTCCGGGATCTGCTTTCGCGCTCGGTCTCGCAACTCGGCTGCGATCCGGCCCGGTATCTTACCGGTCTGACCTACGCTCTGCTGGCCCTGCGCGCGACCATGCTCCTGATCGGCGCCCTGTTCATCGCTCTGGTCGCGGGTGAGTCTGTGGCGCGGGAGGTGGATGACGGCTCGATGCGAATGCTTCTCTGCCGCCCCGTCTCGCGGTTTCGCGTGCTCGCGGTTAAAGCGGTGGCCGCGCTGATCCATACCTTCCTTCTCACCGGTTTCCTGGGATTTGTGGCGCTTGGACTCGGTCTTCTTTTCCACCGCGCCGGAGGCATGCTCGCCTTCGACCCGCTCGAAAAACTGGATGCCATATACGATTTCCTCCCCGGCCTTGCGCGGTACTTCCTCGCCGTATTGTTACTCGCCCTGAGTCTTAGTTCCGTCACCGCCGCGGCTTTCGCGCTCTCCTGCTTCAACCTTCGGCCCGCCGCCGCAGCGGTGGGAGCGCTCAGCCCTTTCTTCATGGATTACGTTTTACGCCGGCTCCCATTTTTTTCTTCCATCCAATCTTATTTCCTGACCGCAAAAATGGGTGTCTGGCTCCAGGTTTTTCAACCCGCGATCCCGTGGTATCGCCTGCTCAATGATTACACCCTCCTGCTCGCCTTGGACGCCTCTCTCTTCGTCATCGCCTGGGCGCACTTCGAGCGGCGCGATCTCAAGCCGTAAGCCGCCGAAGCGAGCCCGCGGCCGGGCTTGAAGCGAAGGTCCGAAAAAGGGTGAAACCAGAACTTGAGAATCGGTGCTGGCCGGCGGTTGAATCCTTCGATCCACGCGTGCGGCGGGAGGCGCGCCCCGCTTCCAAGGTGCGTCAACTTCCCGCACCTGCCACGCCAGGCGTCCGCCAAAACGCGGACCAGGCAAGTCCAATGAAATAATACGTAGCATTTGCGTAGCGGCGGCTGGAAATGCGGCGACGCCGCCCGCGTGGGTTGACGGAGCAAATCTCCAAAAAGCGATTTGCAACCGGCTGATAGATCCGCCGGCATGGAAAGCCCTTGGCAAAGCGGAAGGGGATGGTAAATTTGCGAACGAGAGTATGAATCAGGCAAGCGGCCAAGATGGCACGACCGATTTCTGGCGCAAGATCGAGCGGTTCCTCAAGGCGCGCACGCTGGTTCCAGTACTCGGCCAAGGCATGATCACCTTTGGAGAAGAGGGCCAGTTGCTCTACCCATGGATCAGGGAGCAGGTAGCATCGCGGCTGGGCCTGGACCCGGTACCGCCCAGCATGCACGAACTGGTGTGTGCCTATCTCGGTAACAATGGTCATATAGAGGATTTATGCATCGAGATAGACGATCTTCTCGACACCGCGGGGTTGGAGCCGAGCCCGCTCCTCAGGGCGCTGGCCTCTGTGTCGCAATGCAGCCTTTTCTTTTCCCTCGGTTTCGACCCGCTTATGGAGCGAGCGCTCAACCAGCTTCGCGGCGCCGGGAGTCCTGTCACAAAGTCGTGGCGGTTCTCGCTGGACAGCGTGGCAACGGATCTTCCGAACCCGGCCACCTCTGGCACGCTCATCGGTTATCTTTTGGGCAAGGCATCCCCAAATCCCGGCTATCTGTTATGGGATGCGGATGCTGTCGAATTTGTCTGGCAGCTCTCCCGCCAGCTTCCCGCGCTGAACAACCTGGGGCGGACGCTCTCGGAAAATAATCTGCTCATCATGGGAGCGACTTTCCCCGACTGGCTCGTGCGGTTTCTGCTGCGCGCCATCCGGCAGCGGCCATTCACCGAGGGATCGGGAAAAAACTTCATGCTTGCCGACACGGGGCACCCTGGTATGGCGGACTCCATTGTCTTTTACGACAGCCTGCGGCGCGGCATACACGTGCTGCCACAGGATCCGCTGTCATTCGCCACCGAGTTCTGCCAGCGTGCGCATGCACTCGAGCCTCCGCTCACTGCCGGCGTCGCGCCCGGAACGAATCTCACGATCCCATCCATGGAGGCGAATACGCCGGACGGTTTCATCATGATCAGTTACGCGCGCAAGGATGCGGAGCCCGTCTTCCGGATCGTCGAGAAACTGCGGGCGGCAGGCTGTCTGGTCTGGCTGGATGTCAGGAACTTGATCAGCGGAGACAATTTTGAAAATGATCTCGAAGACATTGTGAAAAAGCACTGCGGCTTCTTTGTCTCCATCATCTCCCGCACTACCGAGGCCCTCACCGAATCGTATTGTCTCAAAGAGCGGAGTTGGGCAGCCGCACGATTTGCCGGCATGGCAGAGTCGCGTCCGTTCTACTTCCCAATCGTCATAGACGACGCCCCCCTGCCGCCTCGCAACGAGCCCAGGGCCTTTTCCAGCATCAGCGCGGATCGCGCGCTGGGCGGCGATATTAGCGATGCGTTCGTGGCGCGCATCGCGGAGTTGCAAATGCGCCTCCTCAATTCAGCGGCGGGGAAGGCTAGTCTCCCGCAGTGAACTCGAACTTTTCCGATCCTGAGGTTCCCGGCCTGGCTCCCGCTGCACAGCCGCAGGCCACGCCGGAACGCCCGTGGCTGGGCCTCGCGCATTTCACGGAGGCCGACCGCGGTTACTTCTACGGACGGGATGCCGAAATCCGGGAGCTGACGGACCGCATCCGGCGGGCATCGCTCACGATCCTCTACGGTGTTTCCGGGTACGGAAAGTCCTCGATCATTGGCGCGGGCCTTATTCCGGTCTTGCACGCTGCCGGGCATCCCGTAGTTCTTCTTCGCCGTTGCTACGACGATCTCGCGACGCGCCCGCTCCATTGTGATGTGATTGCGGCGTGCGTGGCCCGCATTCCCGGTTGTGTGCAGCCGGGAGATCCAGACGCGCGCACCCTTTGGGAGTTTTTCCATGACTGCCGCCAGCCGTGGTTCCAGACTTCCGCCATAGGGGACGCGGGCGAAGATGCTCAAGTCCCGGACTCCACGCCATGGCCTGTGCTTGTGCTCGATCAGTTCGAGGAAATTTTCGTCAAGGGCGAGGATCGCGCCTCCGGAGACGCTGCCGCGGACGAGCGAGTCCGCGCGGCGGCGCGCGAGTTTCTCACGCAGCTTGCGGATCTCGTCGAGAACAGACCGCCGTCGAGCCTTCAGCGACGGCTTCAATCCGGACTGCCGGCGGAGCGCCGCAGCCTGGTGCGACAGTTCGATTTCCAGGCCCGCCCGGTGCGCGTGGCGGTGGCGGTGCGCGACGATTTCCTGGCTCGCCTCGAGCGGTGGCGGCGCGCCATGCCTTCGCTAATGGAGCATCGGGTGGAGCTGCGCCTCCTTTCGGGACCGCAGGCGTACTTGTCCGTCTTCGAGCCCGGTGCGAAACGGCCAGGGCAGCCGCCGATCATTCCGGGCGAGGTGGCGGAGGCGATCGTCCGCGCCGCGGCCGGAGCCGGAGCCGGCGTCCGCCTGGAGGAGATCGAGGCGGTTCCGCCGATCCTCAGCCTGCTCTGCGAACGATTGAATGATCGCCGCCTTGCGGGCTCACCCCCGCCGGCGAGCATCACCGCCGACGATTTCTCCCCCGGCGAGGCGGGGCGCATCCTTGGCCGTTTTTACGACGAAAAGCTGCGCCCGCATCCCAAGGCGCTGCGCGAATACCTTGAGGACAAGCTCGTTTCCGATTCCGGGTTCCGTGAAAGCGTGACCCTGGATTCCGCGGTGGCGAGCTTGCGCGCCGCGATTCCGGACGTCGAGCAGCGCCTCCGCGAGCTTGTGGATGCCCGCGTGCTCGTGATCGAGGATCGCGGCGGCAAACCTCGAGTCGAGCTCACCCACGACACGCTGGCGCGGCTCGTCCTGGACCGGCGCGCCGGCCGGAAAGCGCGCGCCCGCAGGCTCAAGGCGGCCGCCTGGAGCGCGGCCTCCCTGACGATTGCCGGCCTCTCGCTCGGGCTCACCGTCTGGGCGTTGCGGGCCGGGGCCGAGGCGGCGCGAGAGGCTAAAAGAGCGCACCAGCAAACTGTCCTCGCGGAGACGCGGGCCCAGGACGCGGAACGAGAAAGGGCCAGTGCGCTGGGGCTGGTGCGGTTTATGGATAGCCAGGTTGGTGATGCATTCGCCGACGCCGTTCCGTTGCAATTGCGGGAGCGGGTGAGCGCGCGGGTGGATGCGTTTTATACCGCGCATGGGAGTCTCGATCGTTTCGAGGGCCATGAGCGCATGGGCTACTTTCTGCGCAAGGCCATGGTGCATTTCGAAACGATGAAGGCTTACGAAAATAATGCGGATCTCGATGAGACGGGGAAAGAGAGATACATTGATTCTGAGCGGAAGACCGCCGCCCTCGCACTAGGGGAAGCGCTTGCCCTGGGGGAAAAGCTGGCCGTGGAATCTCCGCTTGATCGCACCGTGACGCGCGATGTGATCCTCACGCACTACGACGCTTCGCTCCTCCATTCCGAGTTGAAGGAATGGGACACCTCCGCCAGCGATCTCGACCAAGCGCAAAAGGTTCTCGACGCACTGGTGGAATCCAGCCCGTTTCCACGCTCCTACTTCATGGACTGGATGGGGCTGCCGAATCTGGAGGCGGCGATGGGGCAGGTGGAGACGGCCTCCGGCAACCAGGCGGGCGGGCTCGCCTCTTTAAAGAAGGCCCTGGCCCTCCAGAACGAGCTCGCCGCCATCGACGGACCGTGGTCCGAGCAGCGAAAGACTGAGCTTGTGAGCCTGCAGCAGCGTCTTAGTCAAGCGGGCGGGGCCGGAGCCGACGCGCCGGCGCCGGATGCGCCGAAGAGCGCGGTTCACGAAAGATCAGAGAGCAAAGCGCTGGGGTTGCGCTTTGTGCCCGTGCCGGGGACGACCGTTCAGTTCTCGGTCTATGACACCCGGGTGAAGGATTTCAAGGCCTTCGTCACGGAAACCGGCTATGTCCACATGCACGAGACGAAGGACCCGGATTCACGCATGTGGTCCACGGATCGATACATGAGCAAGCAGAGGGGGTACTCGTGGGATGATCCTGGTTTTGAGCAGACTGACGACAACCCGGTTGTTGGTGTGAGCTGGCGCGATGCGCGGGTTTTTTGCGAGTGGCTGACGCTCCGGGAGCGCGCGGCCGGGCGGTTGGCGGCAGATCATGAGTATCGGCTGCCAACCGATGCCGAATGGAGCATGGCGGTTGGGTTGACCGAAGAAGATCCGCGGATGACGCCGGAGGAAAAGTACCATCATCCAATCAAGGACAAGTATCCGTGGGGATCCGGCTGGCCGCCGCCTCCGGGCGCTGGAAATTACGCGGGGTCGGAGGCGGTGGACGAGAATTGGCCGGAGGATTATCCGACCATCCCGGGTTACAATGACGGGTATAAGCGGACTTCGCCCGTGGGATCGTTCAAGCCGAACAAGCTGGGGATCTACGATATGGGCGGCAACGTGTGGCAGTGGTGCGAAACGTCCATAGGGCAAGGCCGCTACCGGGTGCTCCGCGGCGGCTCGTGGGGGGCGGGCACGCGCGAACAACTGCTTTCATCGTATCGGCAGGCTGGCAAGCCCGGCGCCCGCTACGCCGACTACGGGTTTCGATGCGTTTTGGCTCCTACGAGCCGCTGATCCGTCCTCAGAATTTGTATTGGGGGCCGATTCCAAAGTAGAAGCTCGGCTGGTTTGAATTTCCCTGGTTATCGAATGCGACCGTGCAATTGATAATGCCCTCCCGAAATTGCACCCCGAATGCGTATGGAATGGCGTTCCCTTGATTTGCGTCTTCGGTGGAGATTTCACCCATGAGGTAGATGTGGTAGGGCATCTGAAATTCGATGCCGAAGTATCCGACCGGCTGTTTGGTGGGGAACTCCGGGCCAGCCCAGGTTTCGCGAATGCCCGCGTCGAAACCCACCGAGCGAAAAAAGCCGTTCCGATCCAGGACGAGTCCCTTGTAGAGCGCCAGGAAACAGTCGTAGTCGGAAATATCCTCATCGCCGAGATGGGAATACCCGCCGATGCTCAGTTCCGGAAGCCATCCCTCGTCCTTGAGCAAACGCACTCTGGCAAAAGGACCGCCACTCTCGAGATTATGTCCGGGCGAAGGAACATTCAGATCGGTAAAAAGCCCGCCGACCTCAAGCCAGTCGGTGACACCATAGGAACCCATGACGCCCTGCTGCAGGCCGCGGAAAAACTCATCATTGTCAGTCCAGAAGCAGTATTGCAGCGTGAAGGCGTGCGCCGGCATGGTGCCGGATGTTGGATTGATGAACAGGCCTGTGGGACCCTGGATCGTGAGCAACCCCCGGCCTCCTTGATAGTCCTGCACACTGACGGGGGCGTTTTCGAATTCAATTGACGGCGTGCCGTCGCCCGCCATGGCGGGAAGGGCGAGCGCGAGGAGGATGGTGAGTGATTTGCCCAGAGTTCTCATTGGATTTTCGCTTGGGTTCCTGCCAAATGGGCGGATTTACTTTGATCTATCTTCCTCCGACGATTTTACAAGGGTTTTGCGCGCCACACCTTCGTTTTTTTCCGGGGTCGCCATGGGTGTGGAATGCCGTTTTCCCAGGACCATGCGATTTGGCCCAAATGGTCCCCATGTTAGTAAGTGGTTGAGTTCCATTAGGGAACCACTGATTAAATCAAGGGGCTCTTGCACCCCTTCCGGGGTGCTGCCGTAATTCTTCGCACTACCGGGGGTATCGCTTCGCTCAACCCCCGGCTAGCGATCTTTGAACCCTTTGGGTTCATTTAATCAGTGGTTCCTTAGGTAGTCAGGATTCCTGGCGATGGCATGGCCAATTCGGAACGCAGTGCGGCCCGAGCGCGGTATGGGCGGTGCGAGACGATGGCCGGTAACATTGAGCAGATCGTTCCACGCTGCGGGGCGGCACGACCGCTTTGGGGAGAACTGCGTACTCGTGCAAAAGCCGGCAGATTGTGGTTTGATCATGACAGCAGCCTGCGCTCGGGTAGATTCATTCCCTCCATCGGGCCCCAATTGGAGCGGCCTAAAAAAACGACGCGCTCAACCACCAATTTCACATTGCGCTGGGCTGTACCACCGGGATGTGCAAGATACCAACCAATGATGGAAGCCAAACAGGAGCCCGTACTGGCAGGCCGCAATCGCATCCTCACGCTGGACGGCGGCGGTGTTCGGGGTTTTTTCTCGATCGAAATCCTGGGCAGGATGGAACAGATGCTCCGGGACCATCTTGGGAAGCCACGCTTGGTGCTTGCCGACCATTTCGATTTCATCGCCGGCACCAGCACCGGCGCCATCATCGCGACCCTCCTCTCGTGGGGTGAACCGGTTGAAGCGATTCGGAAGCTCTACAATGATCGGTGCAGGGAGATATTTCCAAAATTTGCGCCATGGAAGGTCTGGCATTTAAGGCGTGTCACGCGCGCATTGTACAACTCCGAACCGCTCTCAGTTTTTTTGCGTAATTTCTTCATCGATCCCGATACGCAAGAAACGGCGCTGCTGCGGACAAAGAGATTGAGGACGAAATTGCTGGTCTGCATGCGAAACGCGACCACGGGGTCGGCGTGGCCCATCACCAACAACCCGAATGCAAAGTACAATCTTGAGGATATCCCCGACTGCAACCTGAACATCCCGCTATGGCAACTGGTGCGCGCCAGCACAGCGGCGCCTGTTTTCTTTCTCCCCGAGAAGATCAAAGTCGGCTCGAATGCTTTTGCGTTTATGGATGGAGGAGTTACTTCGTACAATAACCCGGCATTGATCGCGTCCCTTATGGCCACGCTCCCTTGTTACAAGATGGAATGGCCTGCTGGCAAAGATCGACTCCTGCTGGTATCCATCGGCACCGGCCGCATCCGCAGTGTTTTGACGGATGCCTCACTTAGGACCTTGAATATCGGAATCAGTCTGGCCAGTGTTCCCGGCGGGTTGATGGAGAATGTGAGCCTTCAACAGGACTTTATTTGCCGGATTATCGGCAGTTGCGTTTTCGGCGATCCCATCGACAGCGAAATCGGCGACCTCATTCAGCGGGAAGAAGAGCATGCCGGGGAAGAGAAGAAATTCTCCTATGTGCGCTACGATCACCGGTTCATGGATGAGGAGGTTGCCTCGGCGGAGAAACAGTATGGCAGGTTTTCGTTGAGTAATACGCGGATGATCCCATTTCTGGCGGAAATCGGGAAGAACTACGCGGAAAGGAATGTCAGAATCGAGCATCTCTTGTGAGCGCGTCTGGCGGCACCGTCGTGGACTACTGGATGGTTGGGTTTACCGGACACCGGAAAATATCCGATCCTGAAAAGATTGGCGGCGTGGTGTCGCGTGAACTCGAATCCTTGAGCGAAAGGATCGCCGGGGAGCTGGCAGCAGTTTCATCCGTCGCCAGCGGAGGGGACACCCTGTTCGCCGAGGAAGCTATAAAATTGGGAATTCCATGGGTTGCGATTCTCCCGTTTCCGCGCGAGGAGTTTGCAAAGGATTTCGAGCCGGCGGATTGGGAACGGGCGAAACAGTGTATTTCCAAGGCCATGATCGAGGAGATTTGGTCGCCGACACCGGACCGCCCCGGCGCGTATCACGATGTGGGGATCAAGACAGTGGACGAATGCGATATCTTATTCGCGGTGTGGGATGGCGGCCCCTCGGGCGGCAAGGGCGGGACGGCCGATATCGTCGAGTATGCAAGGCGCAGGAGAAAGCCTCTGGTCTGGATCCACGCCGGTGACGGATCCGTGACGAAGGAGCATATCGATGAGAACCATCTGCGTGATCCTCTCTTTGATCGTCTCCTGGCCCTTCCGGATATGGAAATCCCGGGGCCGGAGTTGGATGGATTGGACTATTTATTCCGAAAGCTGGATGCGGCAGCGAGCGCCCACATCCCGCGCGTCCGGTCTCTTGAGACCAGGATAGTCCTTTTTAACTCCGTCGCCGCGTTCATCGCCGCTTTCGCGACGGCGATGCATTATCATACGCTGGATTTCGTGATGCTCACCACATTGCTCATATGTTACACGTGGTATCTGATGGCGAGGCTTCATTTTCCAAAGGCCCGCCATAAATTCGTCCAGGCGCGCCTGGCTGCGGAGGTGTGCCGTTCACTTCGCGCCACCCGGGATTTTCCGGATAGACTTACCGATCTTTACCGCTCTTTCATTCCCGAGTCTGAACACATGATGCGTTCCCTCCTGGTCACCCGTGACGTGGAGAGAGCCCGCTCGCGCAAGGGCGTGGCTGAATTCAATCTAGCGGACTTCCGCGAGCGCTATCTCGAGGGGCGGATAAGGGATCAACACCGGTATTACCGGAAACATCGTATTCATGCGATGCCACGTGCCAGGCGTTATGCATGGACCGCCCTGATCGCTTCGAGCGCCGCTGTTCTTGCCACCGTAATCCTGGCAGTCATCGGACTCAGAGCGACAGGCTTCGATCCTTTCCCTGGCAGTTACGAATTCTTGATGCGGCATTTTTACGGAAGTCGGGAAAGCATCCCAGTGGCGGCGCCGGATTCGAAAGCACTCGCGTTGCTCAGCATTACCGCGCCGCTGATCGCCTCATTTTTTACGGCGTTGCTGGCGACGAATGAGTACGGAAGGCGCAGCGGGCGTTATCGGGAAATGGAACAACTGCTCTCGGCCGCGGATCTCCGGCTGACGAATGCCACTACGCCGCGAGCAATCAAGCGCGTGGTTGTGGAGACGGAAGCGGCTCTCCTGAGTGAAGCTTACCAATGGTATTACCACGCAGGATTGTAACCGGCTACTCAGCCGCTCCGATTATGATGAATACTCGATGTGGACGCATCGTTAAAGCGGGTTTGGGCCGCCCGACCGGCCTGCGGCGGGGGCAATGGCCATGCCGCAGGTAGAGGCCCGGAGGAGATGGTAGTCGCGGCGGAATGTGGCGAAGAGCAGACAACGGCGTAGATTTCAGTTGAGGCGGTGCGATTCATCTGGAATGCTCGCCAGCCTCGCAGTGTGTGTCGGTTCATATGCGGCGGGGTCCGCTAGTTGCCAAGTTTCATCCGCGTTGCCACCTGGATTTTTCGCCACCGGGGGAAAAGTGATTTTTTCCTTCCGCGCGGCCGGGTGGCTCCGGCCCATTCTAAAAAAAAGTCCCATCTCGCCCGTGAAAACCCATCCATTCCTTCGTCCCGGTATATTCCTGGTCCTTCTGTTTCTGGCGCTCGCCCGTCTTGCATCTGCCGCGCCCTCCTCCCCGCTGCTCGTGTTGCGGAGCGGAAATGGAGCAGTGGATGGCACGGACAGCGAGATCACCTTTGAGCCGGCGCAGAACTGGACGGAACCGTTTCCCCTATTGACCTCCACAAACTTCGCCGCCGCTGAGAATGGGGCATCGGCCTGGGTCGTTCTTCCAAATCTCGGTCCGTGGATGAACCAGTTGCCCGGGGATGATGCCTCGAAATGGGTGGCCCCGCTGCCGTGGGAGTACAATATAGGAAACAGCCCGACATCGCTGTTTGCCATGAAGTTCAACATGCCCACCGTGCCGCCGGTGGTGGAATTGATCCTTCACAGCGCGATTGACGACTATCTGGGCGATAACGTGAACGGCCAGATTTACCTGAATGGAAGCTCTGTGCCCGGGATACCAATGAATGGG